>JAEDMC010000161.1 GCA_016303225.1 Kiritimatiellia bacterium | reverse complement strand
GCGTAGCGTGCGATTTCAGCACGCGGAGCGGAGCGCGGCTGTTTGCAACTCGCCGCTCATGGCTCTAAAGCAATCTGCGAACCTGATTCTTAAGGCGAAAAACGGCTAGAAATGGTATAATACTCGCCAATCTCTAAAGCGGAATTGTCATGAAAGGAAAAAGGACACTGCAATCGACACGCGTCGATGGCACAATGGAGGTATTGTGCCCATGCCTCTTTTTGTCGTCTTCTTCAACTTCCGATAGTAAGAAACTATCGGAAGATCACCACTTCGGGAGGACTCGCCTATGAGCGGAAGGTTCAACGAGAACACACGTGTCCAGGTTCCGGCGGCACTTCATTTGTGCCGACTCGGGTACACGTACCTCGACTCCATCGGCGAGGATGACTACGAGCCAAACACCAACATTCTCGTGAAGGTATTCCGGGAAGCGGTCGCAAGGCTCAATCCTGATGCAACTGAAGACAGGATAAGTGTTTTGTTGTCCGAACTCGTGCAAGCAGCAAAGAACGATGATCTGGGGCGCGAATTCTTCCAGAAGATCACCACCACAAGCGGCGAGCGCATCATTGACTTCAACAATCCGAACAACAACTCCTGGCACTGCACGACGGAATTCACCTGCGAGAACCCCGAAACCCACGACAATTTCCGCCCCGACATAACGTGCTTTGTAAACGGACTTCCCCTCGCGTTCATCGAGGTGAAGAAACCCAACAACCACGAAGGCATTCTCGCCGAGCGCGAACGCATCAACAAGCGGTTCAAGGTCAAGCCATTTCGTCCGTTCTTGAACGTCACGCAGCTGATGATATTTTCCAACAACCAGGAATATGACACGGCGAATGTCGTTCCGGTTCAGGGAGCGTTCTATGCGACCATTGCAAAGGATCATACGTTCTTCAATGTCTTCCGCGAGAAAAACCCGAACATCCTGCGAGAATCCGGTTACAACGACTTGATTGGCGATGAGGTGCAGAAGAAGATTCTCAAGCATCGCAACTGCATCCCAATCAGAGAAGACCCGGCATATCAGACAAACAAGGCCCCGTTGACCCCGACGAACCGCATCATCACCTCGATGCTGTCACGGAGGCGTTTCCTGTTCTTGCTGCGTTATGCGTTCGCCTACGTGGAGAAGACGGTGGAACTTGCAGACGGCACGAAGGTGGAAAAACTCGAAAAGCACATCATGCGCTATCAGCAGTTTTTCGCCACGCTTGCCTTGCGCCAGAAACTCTCCGAAGGTATCAAGGGGGGCGTGATCTGGCATACGCAGGGCAGCGGCAAGACGGCCTTCGCCTACTACAACGTGAAGTGCCTCACCGACTACTACGCCGAACGCAACACTGTCGCCAAATTCTTCTTCATTGTTGACCGTCTCGACCTCCTTGAGCAGTCAGTTGACGAGTTCGCCGCCCGCGGCCTCATGGTTCAGACCGTCCAAAGCCGCCAGGACTTGATGGAGAAGATCAGGGACAACAAGCCGATCTACAACCCGGAGGGCAAGCCGGAAATCATCGTCGTAAATATCCAGAAGTTCAAGGAAGATCACACGCCAGTCGTGATCGAAGGTGGCTATAACACGCGCCTCCAGCGAGTGTTCTTCATCGACGAAGCCCATCGCGGCTACAATCCCGCCGGCTCCTTCCTCGCAAACCTCCTTGAAGCAGACAAGGACGCGATCAAGATCGCAATGACGGGAACCCCGCTTCTTTCCGACGAAAGGGCGTCGTGGCGCGTATTTGGCGATTACATAGATACCTACTACTACGACAAGTCCATTGCCGACGGCTACACGCTCAAGTTGATGCGCGAGGACATCGAAACGGAGTACCGCGAGCGCATATCCAACATCCTTGCAACGCTTGCCGGGGACGTAGAGGTCAAGAAGTCAGACGTCAAAAAGGACAAGATCATCGAGCATCCAAATTACCTCAATGGACTTCTCGACTACATCTTTTCCGATATGCGCAAGTTCCGCATACAGAAGGATTGTCCGCAGGTGGCCGGCATGATCGTCTGCGAAACGAATTCGCAGGCCCGCGAACTTTACCGTCTGTTCGTAGATCGCAACAAGCCGGAGAATCTGCCGCAGGGCGTAAAACCGTTCAAAGCCGTTCTCATCCTTCATGACGAGGGCGACAAAGAGGAACGCAAAAGCTCAATCGCCGAGTTCAAGAAGACGGAATCGATAGATTTTCTCATCGTGAACAAAATGCTGCTGACAGGCTTCGACGCGCCACGGTTGAAGCGGCTTTACCTCTGTCGGAAACTCGATGGACACGACCTCCTCCAGGCCTTGACCCGCGTCAATCGCCCGTATCGCGATTTCCGCTACGGCTACGTGGTCGACTTTGCCGACATAAAGGAGAATTTCGTCGAGACGAACAATCGCTATCTCAAGGAACTTCACGATGCTATCTACGGCAGTGACGGTGAAGATGGCTTCGATGATGGAACCAATCCCGGCGTGCTGCTTGCGTCAAAGGAAGAGATAGAGGCTAAGCTCGAAAACCTCAAAGACGCCCTCTTCATGTACGACATCGACAACAAGGAGGTGTTCCGCAAGCAGCTTGATGCCGATGAAGACAAGTCCCACCTCCTTTACCTGCGGCGCACTCTCGAAGAGGCGAAGGCGCTCATGAATCAGATTCGCAGTTTCGGCGATGACGAACTGAAGGACAAAGTGCGCAATCTCGCTCCCGATGCCGTCCCGCAGCTTCTCGCAGAAGTCAACCATCGAATCGAGCGAATGAACCTCCTTGACGGGCTTGACCGTTCCGAGGACGTTGCCGGCATCATCAACGAGGCCTTGTCGCAGATGGAGTTCACGTTCCGCTGCAAAGGCAAGGAGGAACTGGAGTTCCTTTTCAACGACCTCAAAGACCGCTACCAGAACGTCCGTCGCGAGTTCGAGTCCAACTTCGACCACAACGAGGACAAGTACGTCAATCTGCTTTCCGAGTTTAAGTCGTTCTTCCGCGAGCGTGGCTTCGCGCCGCAGACCGTTGCCGAGGCGAAGGAGGCCATTGGCTACATGGACGGCGTGATGGCGAAGATTCGCGAGATCAACCGCTTGAACAATATGCTCAAGCGCAAGTACCACGATGACGAGAAGTTCGTCCGCATCCACAAGCGAATCCGCGAGGAGAACGCCAAGCGGTCGATCCCGCCGGAGAAGCCCGTAATCTCTCTGCGCGAGGTTGAGGTTATGGAAAACCTGAACCGCGTGAAGGCGATGATAGACGATACGATCTATTACAACGTCCACGTGCTCGGCAATCCGCCGGTGTTCAACCAAGACGTGCTTCGCGCCGTCAGTCTGAAGTTGAACGAGATGGACATCAAGGCATCGCTTGACGACCGCAAGTTCATCCAGCGGCAGATAGCGGAGGAATACCTCGCGGACTACGATTTGGCCGGTTAGAAAGGATCTTATGGCAGACAGCATCATCGAACAATCAACAAAGGAACTCATCGACTCGCTCAAGCAGTCGTGCGGCAGCTTCGGCCTCGGCAACGACGGCAACGAGTACAAGATCATCGTCCAGGTGTTCCTCTACAAATACTTCAACGACAAGTTCGGCTACGAGGCGAAGAACATCCCCGATTACGGCGACCGCCTCAAGGCCGGCCCGAAATGGGATGCCGCATACGACACGTTCACGGAGGACGAGGTGGAAGACCTGTTCGCCTATCTGCCGCCATCGACTCCGAAACTGCGTCCGCACCAGACAATCGCCCACCTCTACAACGCAATGACGCAGGGCGACTTCTCCGTCCTCTTCGATTCCACATTGCGCGAGATTGCCACCCTCAACGCCGACATATTCTCGATTGCGACCGACTCCAAGACGAAGATAACCGTCTTCGACAACTCGCTCATCGCCGGGACAATAAACGACCCCACCAAGCGCGACGATTTTGCCCGTTCGCTGATGCGCCATATCGCCGACCCGAAGGCCAACTTCGAGCCGATGTTCTCCGAGAAGTATGATTTCTTCTCGACGATGTTCGAGCATCTAATCAAAGACTACAACAAAGACGGCGGCGGCAAGTACGCCGAATACTACACGCCTCGCTCGATTGCGCAGATCATGGCGAGGCTTCTTGTCGGGCGTGATACGAACCTTCGCGGCGTGACGTGCTACGATCCGTCCGCCGGCTCCGGCACGCTCCTCATGGCCCTTGCCCACCAGATTGGCGAAAACCGCTGCGCCATCTACTCGCAGGACATTTCGCAGAAGTCCTCGCAGATGCTCCGCTTGAACCTCATCCTGAACAACCTCGCCGCGTCGATTCAGAACGTGGTGCAGGGCAACACCCTCCTGAAACCCGGCCACCGCAATCCCGACGGTTCGATCCGAACGTTCGACTTCGGCATCTCCAATCCCCCGTTCAAGCTCGACTTCCCGGAGGAGCGCGAGGCCATCGCAAAGGACACAGTCCGTTTCTGGGCGGGCGTTCCGAACGCGCCGAAGAAGATCAATCCCGACAAGCCCGCGATGAAGATATTTCTCTGCTTCATCCAGCACTTGCTCAATTCGCTTTCCGCAAAGGGCAAGGGCGCGATTGTCGTGCCGACCGGCTTTATCACCGCCAAGCAGAGCATCGAGGGCAAGATCCTGCAACGCATTGTCGATCAGCATATCGTCTATGGCTGCGTCTCCATGCCGTCCAATGTGTTCGCCACCACCGGCACGAACGTCTCCGTCCTCTTCTTCGACAACTCCCGCAAGGCGGACAAGGTTGTGCTTATCGATGCGTCCAAGTTGGGAGAGGAATACAAGGACGGCAACAACCAGCGCAAGCGACTTCGCGACTTCGAGATTCAGAAAATCGTCGACACATTCCTCGACCGGAAAGCGGAAGATGGCTTCTCCGTGGTCGTCTCGCACGATGAAATCAAGGCCAAGGGCTATACGCTCTCGGCCGGGCAGTATTTCGACGTGAAGATCGAATACGTCCCGATTACCGCCGATGAGTTTGCCGTGAAGATCGCGGGCTTCAAGTCGCGCCTTGCGGAACTCAACGCCAAGGGCTCGGAACTCGACAAGGAGATTGCCCGCAACCTTGATTCCTTGAAATTCAATCCTGAAGTCGGAGCAGACTGAAATGGCGAAAAAGAGCGACAATGGCAAATGGGACATGGCGCCGCAGAAGTCGTCCGCGGCGCAGTTCCTGACTTATATCGCATCTACTGGTGCAGGCGACGAGAAATATGAGATTCGCTACGAAAACGAAAACATTTGGATGAGTCAGAAGATGCTTGCCGCCGTTTACGGGGTCGACAAGCGCACGGTCAGTTATCACATATCCAAGGTGTTCAAAGACTCGGAGTTGGACCGAAAGTCAGTAGTCCAAAAATATTGGACTACTGGAACGGATGGGAAAAAGTATCTTAAAGACCATTACGACCTGCGCGTCATCATCGCCATCGGGTTCAAGATAAACAACGGACGAGCCGTGCAGTTTCGCAAGTGGGCGAACCAAATCGTCAGCGAATATGCAATCAAGGGCTGGGTTCTCGATGACGCTCGCCTTAAGAACGGCACGCCGCTTGGGGACAAGTATTTCGAGCACTTGCTGGAAAGAATCCGTGAAATTCGGCTGAGCGAACGCAAGTTCTACCAAAAGATAACTGATTTGTATGCAACCGCCGTCGATTACGACAAAACTTCCGCGACCACACGCAATTTTTTCTCTACCGTTCAAAACAGAATGCATGTGGCGGTTCACGGCCATACCGCCGCACAGCTCATTTATGAGCGTGCGGACGCTGAAAAAGAGCACATGGGTTTGACGACATGGGAAAATGCGCCAGACGGCAAGATTCAGAAAACCGATGTTGTAATTGCAAAGAACTATCTCTCCCGGGACGAAGTAACGAGACTGAACCGCATGGTGAACGCCTACATAGACTATGCGGAGGAAATGGCCAACGAGCATATTCCCCTTACGATGGAGGACTGGATTCGCGAGCTTGACAAGTTTATAACGTTCTGGAGGCGCGGCGCGCCGCCCAAATGTGTGGAGGAAGTAACCGCAGCCCTTGCAAAAGCTCACGCAGAAACCGAATTCGAGAAATACCGTGTCATCCAAGACAAACTTTTCGTCAGCGACTACGACCGCTATCTTCTTGAACTCGAAGAGCAGATCAAAAATGAAAAAGAAGACAAAACGGACGTGGGGGATGCTAACGAATGACACAATCACGCCATAATGCCCGCTATGCGAAGTTGTGTCGGCAGGTCGGGAAGGTGGATTGCTATATTC
>JAEDMC010000160.1 GCA_016303225.1 Kiritimatiellia bacterium | reverse complement strand
TTCTCGTGGGTGAGGGCCTCCGTGCCCGAGGGGTTCGCACGGAGGCGAACCCCGCACGATAAAGTCGGAGGCGAACCCCGCGCGATAAAGTCGGAGGCGAACCCCGCGCGATAAAGACGCCCGCGCAGGGCGGGTGGCGGTTCTTCAAGGTTGGGGTTGAGATGCGGTAATGGAGACGCCGGTGGAGCGGTTGCAACGTGGCGGCGAAAATGGGATAATATGCGGCATGAAAACGAAACTCATGGCGATGACGGCGGTTGCCACGATGGCAGCGGTGACATTGGGCGGAGCTCTGGATTTTGCGTGGATGAAGGGTGTGACGGACAAGGATCCGGTCAGCTACAAGGTCGGCGAGAAGATGGTCTTCACGCTGACAGCCGAGGATGTCGAGGGCGCGATTCCGGAAGGCGAGTTCTTCCTCCAGTGGCAGCGGTCGGGCGATGACGGCATCCGCGAGAATGGCAAGGTGCCGTTGGACGGCAAGCCGTTCGTCTACGAGACGAAGATTGACAAGCCGGGATTCGTCCGCCTGCAGGCCGACGTCGTCGACAAGGACGGCAAGCAGTTCTTCCGTAAGTTCACGGGCGACGCCACGACGCCAGAGGGCAAGAAGGCGATGAACCGCTTCGAGAACCAGCCGCGCCACATCTTCTTTGACGGCGGCGCGGGCGCGGACATCGAGACGTTGCGGAACCTGCCGGAGCCTGAAGACTTTGACGCCTTCTGGGCGAGGCAGTATGAGCGCCTCGACAAGGTGCCGATCAAGGCGGACCTGATCGAGATCAAGGGCACGGACAAGGCACGCATCTATGCCGTCCGCGTCGACTGCGCGGGCCTCAGGCCGGTGACGGGCTATCTCACGGTTCCGAAGGCGGTTGACGAGGGCTCGACCTTCCCGGCTCGGCTCGAGACGCATGGATACAGCGGCGACAGCTGCGTGCATAGGACACCGAGCTCGGCGCGGGACAACGAGGTTGTCCTCAACATCAACGCACACGGCCTCAAGCTCGTCGAGTTCGGTGCGACTGAGGCGGACACGAAGGCGCTCCGCTGGGAGATTCGTTCGCACGACCAGATCTATGCGTTCGATCCGAAGCAGAACGCCGATCCGGAAGTTGCGTACTTCAACGGCATGGTGCTCCGCGTCAAGCGCGCGCTCCAGTACCTGAAGACGGTGAAGGGCTGGAACGGAAAGGACCTGATCGCGTCCGGCGGTAGCCAGGGCGGACTGCAGACGATCTGGGCGGCGGCCTGCGGCGAGGGCGTGACGTGCGCCGAGAGCTGCGTCACCTGGAACTGCGACATGTACACCAACGGCAAGCTGCGCAAGGACGCGTCGCTGAAGTTGGCCGCGGACGGCTGGTACATCGAGTGGGTTGACGCGCTCGGCTACTATGACGCGGCGAACTTCGCAAAGCGTATTCCGGCGAGCTGCCATACGTTCGTGACACGCGCGGGACTCGGCGACTACTGCTGCCCGCCGACCGGTCTCGCGAAGCTCTGGAACAACATTCCCGGCAACAAGAAGATCAAGTGGGTGCAGGGCTCGCAGCATGGTTACGTGCCGCCGAAGGACTATCGGGGCCGTGACACGTTCCGTGAAGTGAAGTGAGGGCGCTGGTACTAGGCAGGGGCAAGAGCGGAGAGGCGTCGGCTGCGCTTCTTCGCTCTTGCGGTTATGCCGTTGACTTTGTTGACGGATACGATCTCGTCGTCGCCAGTCCGGGGCTGCCCGTCAAGAGCGAGCTGCAGCTTGGCTGCGAAGAATTGAAGCGCCGCGGCTGGAAGCTACTCGCCGTCACAGGCTCGAAGGGCAAGTCGTCGGTCGTCAAGATTGTCGCCGACGCCATCGGCGGCGTCCCTTGCGGCAATTACGGACGTCCGGTGACGGACCTTGTTTCGGAGAGGCCTGGCTGGGCGGTTGTCGAGGTCAGCTCATTTCAGCTTGAGACGACGACGCTCGCGCCAGACACATTTGAGGCGGCGGCGATTCTCAACCTGCAGGAAGATCATCTCGACCGTCACGGCAGCGTCGAGGTCTACCATGGCCTGAAGCGCAAACTGCTGACGATGGCGAAGAGGGAGATCGGCCCCGCGTCGCCGGAATCCGATTCGCCTCTTTGGACTGGGTCTTATTTCGACAACGAGATCCTCGCAGGGAACGCGGCGATGGCCGTTGAACTGATGCGCGTTGCCGGGTTGGACGATGTGACGGTAGCGAAGGCGTTTCGCAACTTCACGCCACTTCCGCACCGGATGAACCTTATTGCAGAAATCAATGGAGTGCGCTACATCGACGATTCGAAGGCCACCTCTCTCGCGGCTCTCATCGCAGGTGTCAAAATGGCGTCCTCTGGCAATCGAACAATCGAACAATCGAACAATCGAACAGTGCTTTTGATCGCTGGCGGGCTGCCGAAGGGGGACGATCCGAAAAGTGCGCTTCCCACCTTGACAGAGCGGGTCAAAAAAGTGTATCTTATAGGGCAGTGTGCTGAGGTGTTCCATGCGGCATGGAAAGGCGTTGTGGATTGCGAGATCTGCGGGACGATGGACAAGGCGGTGGAACATGTGGCGCGCGAAGCGGAGAACGGCGAAACAGTGCTGCTGTCACCCGGAACCGCGAGTTTCGATCAGTTTAAAAGCTTCGGGGAGCGCGGAGAGGTCTTTGCGCGACTCGTAAAAGAGAAAGAAAAACAGAGATGAATAAGTTCGGTATGGTGCTTGGCCTCGCGGCAGTCGCGACTTTGGCCGGTTGCAAGGACCCTGATTACAAGTCTGACCGCGTGAAGCATTCGCAGAACGAAGTCAAGAATGTCAGCGCGACGCCCGCGCCGGCGCCAGTTGAGGTCAAGCCGGTTGCGACTACGCCGATCGTGGTCGAGCCGGTGGCCAAGAAGTGCACCTGTCCGGTCGGTATGAAGCATGCCGAGCCGTGCAAGTGCGGGGCACCGGACTGCAAGTGCATCGTTGAGACGAAGCCCGTCATCACGGCGGATCTTTCCGCGAAGCCGGCGGAGCCCGAGTACACGGTCTACATCGTCCAGAACGGCGACTACCTCGCGAAGATCTCCAAGAAGTTCAACGTCACCATCAATTCCATCAAGAAGCTCAATCCGTCCATTAAGGGTGATGTCATCCTGGTCGGTCAGAAGTTGAAGCTCCCTGGAAAGATTGACGTGGGCGTGCAGGAGACGCCGAAGGTCTGGGCGGCGACCAAGACGACTTCTGCGAGCGGCAAGAAGGCGTTTGCCTCCTATACGGGCGCAACCAAGGCGTACGTCGTCAAGAACGGTGACACGCTTGGTGCCATTGCGTACGGGAACGGCATTACCATCCGTCAGCTCAAGGAGTTGAACGGCCTGACGTCCGATTCGCTGAAGGTCGGTCAGAAGCTGAAGATTCCTGCCGAAAAAGTTGTGAAGGCGGCGGTGAAGCCTGCCGAAAAGGTTGCGGCGAAGCCCGTTGAAAAGGCGGCGGCGAAACCGGTTGTGAAGGCGGCTGCGGCGCCTGCTCCGGCCAAGCCGGTTGACGCAGTGAAGACGGCCGATACGGCGCCGGCGGTTCCCGTGGTTGAATCAGCGGCGAAGGCTGACACTGCTGCGGTCCAGGCCAACGATGCGTCGGTTGATGCCGCTTCGGCTGCGGTCGAGAAGTCGGCCGCTCCTGCGACGACCACGTACATCGTCCAGGAGGGTGATGACATGACGGGCGTTTCCATTCGCTGGGGCGTGTCTGCCGCGGATATTCGCGAGCTTAACAATCTGGGCGAGAACGATCAGCTCGTTCCCGGACAGGCCATCAAGCTGCCGGCCGACGCGCAGCAGTAAGCCAAAGTGCGCAAGTCCGCACTCTTTTGGTTCGGCCTAGTGGTCATGGCACTCGTGACACTAGGCCTTGTCATTCTCTCCAGTGCAAGCGAGGCAAACGCCATGCGCTTGCATAATGACGCCTATTTCTTCATTAAGCGCCAGTTCATGTATTTGGGTGCAGGCGTCGTGTTGGCTGTCTTGGTGTCGTTGTTCGATTATCACAAGTGGCGGGACTGGGAATTTCTGACATGGGCCTTTTTTGTCGTCGTCATGGTGCTGTTGGCGGCTGTGTTCCAGTTCCGTGCCATTAACGGATCGCACCGGTGGATTGCGGTGGGGCCCGTTCGCATTCAACCCAGCGAATTGGCGAAGATGCTGACGGTGATCTTGCTTGCGGTCTGGCTGGACAAGGCCAGCTGGCGGGTGGAACTGTTTATGCGTGGGGCCTTTTGGCCTGCGATGCTCATTGGCATCATTGCGCTACCAGTCTTGTTGGAACCGGATTTCGGTTCAGTTATGGTGATCGGTGCCGTCGGGTTTCTCATGATGTTCGTCTCCGGAACCCGGATCCTGCACATGTTGCCATTTGTCCTAGGCGGTGTCGGCGTGGTGGTGTTCAAGGTGATGACCAACGCCAACCGTATGGCGCGAATCGCAGCGTTCTTCGGCGTCAAGATCAATGTGGGGGCGGAGGTCGTTGATGCGGCCGCAAAGCGCGCAGCCTATCAGGTTGAGCAGGCGCTGGCAGCGATCGGCAACAGCGACATCTGGGGCGCGGGGCTTGGCGAGTCGATGCAAAAGCACTTGTATCTTCCGGAGGCGCATACCGACTTTGTGTTCGCCGTCGGGGCCGAAGAGCTCGGTATTGTGTTCTCTATGTCGGTTGTTCTTCTCTTCGTGGCTTTCTTCGCGCTGTCGATCTACATCGCCCGGAAGGCGTCGGACCGTTTCGGACGTTTCCTTGTAATCGGCATGGCGTTCATCATCTTCTTCCAGGCCATGTTCAATGTCGGTGTCGTCTGCAAGGCACTGCCAACGAAAGGCATGGCGTTGCCGTTTTTCAGCTACGGCGGCACGAACCTCCTGAGTGCGTTTTTTGCCGTCGGCACGATCCTTTCCGTTGGCATTCATTCCTATTGCGACAAGAAACGTGCGCTGCTGCGGAAGGTTGTGATGAGATAGATGGTAGATGGTAGATGGTAGATGGTAGTTGTGGAAAATGAGAGTCCGAAGCCGTATACGGTATCAAGTCTGACGTCGGAACTGAAGACTGCGCTAGAGACACGGTGGTCGCACATCTATCTCGAGGCGGAGATCAGTGGCTGGCGGCTCTATCCCTCGGGGCATGCCTATTTTACGCTCAAGGACTCCGGTGCGCAGATCTCGGCGGTGATGTTCAAGTCGAGTTACGAGGCCTGCCTCCGGAAGCATCCCGGCATCGAGACGCAGTTGAAGGACGGCGCGAAGGTGTTGGTCTATGGCAATGTCACCGTTTATGCGCCGCGCGGCAACTATCAGCTGGTTGTCCTGGCGGCCAAGTTGGTCGGTGAAGGCGACTTGATGCAGCAGTATCTCGAACTCAAGGCAAAGCTCGAGGCTGAGGGTCTCTTCGATCCAGCGCGGAAGCGTCTGCTCCCGTTCATGCCCCGTCGGATCGGTCTCGTGACGAGCGAGGCCGGCGCCGTCATCCACGATATGTGCACGGTCCTGATGCGGCGGTTTCCTGCGCTGGAGATTCGGCTCTATCCCAGCCTTGTGCAGGGCGGGGGCGCGCCAGCCTCGATCATCGCGGGGATTCGGTATTTCAATTCTGATGAAGAATGGAAGGCTGATTTGCTGATCGTGGCGCGAGGCGGCGGGAGTTTCGAGGACCTCTTTTGTTTCAATGACGAGGCGCTGGTGAGGGAAGTCGCCGCATCGAAGATTCCGACGATTAGCGCGGTCGGTCACGAGACGGATTTCACGCTCTGCGACTTTGCCGCGGACAAGCGCGCCGGAACGCCGTCCATTGCCGCGGAAATCGCCGTGCCGTGCCTTGCGGATCTCAAAGCTCAGATTTCAGATTGCAGATTGCGTTTGGTGTCGGCGTTGAGGGGAAAGGGCGAGTTTTTCGCTCAGCGAGTGGATCAGCTGTCCGATGCGCTCGGGGCGTCGTTGGAAATCGCCTTGGCGAACAGCGAGCGTCGGCTCGCCCGCGTGACGCCGCGGCTGGAGCCGGCGCTCAAGCTGCACATGCAGCGCGCGGAGGCGCGTGTGCAGAAGGCTGAGGCGCAGCTTAGGGCCTATTCGCCCTACGGCGTGCTCGAACGTGGCTATTCGCTCACGACGGCGGATGACGGATCGGTCGTGAAGGATGCGTCTGTCCTGAAGAACGGCGATGTGCTGACGACGCGATTTGCCAAGGGCACGGTGTCCTCCGTGGTCTCGTAGTCGGTCACTCAACACCGCTTCGCGGCATTGAGCGCCCGACTACAGCATTT
>JAEDMC010000159.1 GCA_016303225.1 Kiritimatiellia bacterium | reverse complement strand
CAGCACTTCCGACACGGATGCCGAAACGTGAAAATGTCGTCAGAAACCTTCTCCACGGCTCGTATTATAGTAAAGCGGCGTGCCACCCGTCTTCGCCGACTTGTAGGTCTTGGTGCGGGGGTCGTAATAGGGTATGACCAACTCCGGCGTCGCAGGGTCGCCGTCCGCCACGAAATAACGTCGGTACTCAATTTCGCGGACACGCCCCTCGCGGTCCTGCTGGCGAGTCCACTCGAACGCCGCGCCCTTCGGCAGAAAGCCGGCCGGGACATAGCCGTTCGGGAACATCCGGTAGGTGATCGTGACGACATCGTTCGTCTCCACCCGCAGGATATCGCAGGTCTCGTGGACGCGAAGCCCCTCGGAAACAATGCCGGCGAAGTCGTCCGGCTGCCCGGCCGTCGCCAGCGGCTTCACGTCGACTGCAAGCGGGCTCGTATTCACTCGGAACGAATTCGAGAACGTGAAGCTGAACCCGCGTCCGCGGCTCTGACGTCCAGTCACCATGCCCTGAACCGCGAAAGCGATCCGTCCCTTGTAGGGAACGTCATACCGCGCCGGTATGGCCAGGCGTTTCACGACGTTGTTCGTGTTGGCGCTCCGTCCGTCCGTCAGGTTCGTCGCCTGTCCCGTGAACTGCAGTCCGAAGGTCTCAGACGGCGACATCTGGATCTGTCCGACGGACGCGGTGCGCGGATACTCGAGCGACAAGATGAACTCAAACGGATCGCCGACCTGCAGCTCCTTCTTGTTCGTCTTCACGGACGCGACGATCTTGATCGGCTCGCGCTGCTCCTTCTCGCCGAAATGGAAACCGAAGCCTCCGCCGCCGAACGCCTGCTGCATCTGCTGATGCATGCGGTCCATCTCCTCTTCCATCTGCTGGAAGAGTCCCTGCGCGCTCGCCGCAGACACGCAGCCGACCGCCACCGCCACGCAGGCGACCGCACGGATGCCCCGTCCGAGAAGCCAAAAGAGAAGCATCAGCGCGGCAAAACCGCCGACCACGAGCCCAACCCGTCCCTTCCAACCGAAGCGAAGGAGCGGACGGAGCACCTGCCGCCAGACCGGCAGTTCCACCGCCGGATTGTCATAGCGGAGCGCCAGCGCCGCGACGATTCCCTGCTCCATCTCCGGAGTCTGTCCCGTCGTCCATTCGAGCTTCTGGTAGATCTTCATCGCCCGCGACCAGTTGCCTTCGCGGATCGCACACGTCGCCTCGTTCATCCGCGCCGCCGGAAAGTCGAACTCCACAAAGGCATCCGCCGTCGGCTTCGCCATCGCCTTCTTCCAAGCAAAAATCAGATCGTCATCATTCGGACCTGGAACGCAACTGTCGAAAACCGGATAGACGAGTTCCGGAGGCTTGGGCATCGCATTAGTCTCCTCGCCCATCTCCTCGACGACGACTTGCGCGCCGCCCTTCGCATGGACGGGGATGTCGTTCGACCTGACGAGGCGCTTCTCGCCGTTCGGCCCCGCGTACTCGAACTCCAGCGACGGAAACCACAGTACGCCCTCGCGCATCGGGCGCACACGGTAGGTGAGGCGCCGCGCGTCGCGGAATGTGTCCGTCTTCGCGCTCACGTCGTCCACCTTCCAATCCCCCTTGCCGACGGCCTTCGCGAGCGCCGGCGGATGCAGGTCCTTGAAGTCCGCCTCGCCGATGAAGTCAATCGTCAGGATCAGCGGATCGCCAACCTTCACGTTGTTGGCGTCAAAGAACGCCCGCGCCCGGAGATCGGTTCCCTCGACCCCCACCAGCTGTATCGCACATAAAACCGTTGCCAACAGCGTCATCTTAAACCTCTAATCCCTGATCCCTAATCCCTAATCCCTTCTTACATCGGCTTCACCGTGAACTGCACCGGCACACCGCTTCTTTTGAACTTGTCGACAAACGCGGCCGGCAATGCGGGAATCGCCCCGACGCGCGAGGCTGCGGACAGAATCGACTGATCCGCCTTGCGGTCGCCCGAGCTCCGCTCGAGATGGTACTTGACGATTCTGCCGCCGCCACCGAACCACACGCGAATCGTCATCGGCTTCAGCGTGTCCGTCCACGGCGGCTTGTCCCACTTCTCCTCAAAGGTCTGCTTGATCAGCGAATAGCCGAGCTGCAGCTCGCTCGTGGCGATCTGCTCCGACGTCCCCGGCTTGTAGTCCTCATTGAGACGCCTCATGACCTCCGCATCGGAAAGCGTCTTCCTGGCCGTTCTACCATCACCGCTCGCCTTCGCGGACCGAACCTCGATCGTGACCTTTTCGTTGACCTGCTTCGCCGACTCGCGCATTTTCCTCATGCGTTCCTCGCGCAACTCCTTCGCGGTCTTCTTCGGCGGTTCTGGCTTTTTCTTTTCCGGCCTCTTCTCCTCGGCCTTCTTGTTGACCTTTGCCACGACGTTAGTGACGATCTTCTCGAGCTCCTTGGGCTTCTCCGGCTCTTTCACCTTCGGCTTCGGCTTGGGCTGGGGTTTCGGCTTCGGCGGCTCCGGTTCCACTTTCTTCAAGGGCGGAGGTTCGTTCTCCTTGCCGTCCAGATTCTGGTTGACGACGACGGTGAGGTCGATCGGGATGATCTCCTCCTCCTTGTCGAAAAGATCGTGACAAGCCGCATAGAGCCAGAAAAGAACGAAGGTGGAGACATGCAGGACGAGCGCAATCGCGAGATTGCGCTTCGAAAGGACTTTCGGCCGTTGCGCCGTGTCGTAGCCTACCCGCCAGATTTCCATCAGTTCTCTTTAGACACGAGTCCCAGATGCTTGACGTTGCAGTCCTTGGCGATCTTGACGATCTCGTAGACGTCGCCGTAGCTGGCGCCGACGTCTCCGCGGATGAGGACGTTGACCTCGGGATCGTCCGCCACCGCCTTCTCAAGCGCCGGCTTGAGGTCGTCGCGCGTCGTCGGCGCCTCGCCGACAAAGATCTTGCCGAACTTGTCAATCGAAATGGACAGGTTCTTCTTCTTCTCGTCCTGCGCCTTGTTCGTCTTGCCGGTCGGCAGCACGATGTGGACGCTCTGCTCCAGCGTCGGCAGCGTCACGATGAAGACGACGAGCAGCAGGAACGTGAGGTCGATGAGGGAGTTCATGTCGATGCGCGCGGACGGTCCCTCGCGGTGCGCACGACCTCTGCGGTTCCTCGACATCTTACGCGCCCCTTCCCTGGAACTCGCACGCAATTCGGCCCATCAGCTCGTCCGCAAAACCCTCGATGTCCGCAGAGATGTTCCGGATCTTCCCCTGCATGCTCGTGAAGCAGATCGTCCCCGGAATGGCAATCAAAAGTCCGACGACCGTCGTCACGAGCGCGGCGGAAATGGACGGCGCGATTGTCGCGAGGTTGGCGCTCCCCGCCGTGCCCATCTCGGCGAAGGCGTCGAGAACCCCCCAAACCGTTCCGAGAAGGCCGAGCATCGGTGCGGACGCGACACAGGCCGAAATGACGCCCATGCCGTGTTCAAGGCGAATCTCCTCTTCGTCGAGGATGTGATCGCACGTGCCGCGCACCAGCTCGATCTCGCGCGCGGTGAGCGCCGCGTCGGCCGCGCCGGACTGGCGTCCGACGAGCAGAGAGCGCATATCGGGCGCAAGCAGCTTGAGCAGACGCTCGCACGTCTCCTTGTAGATGCCCTCGAGTCCGTTCATCGCCGACGGACGCCGCTGAAGATAGTACTCAAGGACGTCGTGACACGTCGAAAAGTCGCGGAGAAAGCGCCGCGTCGACATTCCAACAAACGCAAGCTCCTTCCATTTGCCGATGATGGCGGCGACCATCACGACCGAGAGGAGAATCTGCACAAGCACAATGCCCTGCCCCATCAGGTTGGAGCCAAGGAATCCGTCAATGAGTGAATTTGCGAGTATCATAGTTGGTAGATGGTAGTTGGTAGATGGTCGTGTATTGAAAATCTAACGTCTTACGTCTAAGGTCTAACGTCCTCCGCCTCGCGTCTCATCGTTGCCGACGCCACTTGTCCTTCCGCTGGCAAGTCTGCTCGCGACTTGCCGCAGGCCGCGAGCACCTTGTCGGTCGTCTGGAAATGCGCCTTGCAGTGGTTCATGAGCCAGACCGGTCCGTTCTTGCGAACCATCGCTTCGGCCAGTTCGCGTACGCGGGGGTCGCTCGATCCGAGCGGGATCTTCTCATCCTGACCGGCTGCGGTCTCCGTGCCGAAGCACTCCTTGCTCATGTCCTGGCAGGCCCGAATGAACAGCTCGCGCGCAATCACCGACGCCGCCGCGACGGCAACGTCGCTCTCGGCCTTGTGCCGCTGCTCGACCGTCGCCTTCTTGCCGCGCTCCTTCAGCGCGCGGCGGATCGTCAGCTCCGTCGGCGCAAACTGGTCGACGACCACGCGGTTGCAGCCGGGGCGCTTCTCGAGGAGCTCCTCAATCGCTGTTCCGTGCGCCCAGGCGAGCATCCGGTTGATGTTCTTGATCTTCGCGTAAAGCCGGTTGTAAGCCGCCGGACCGAGCTTCACAACAGCATAGCCGGACGGTCCCAGAAGCCGGCGGAGCGATGCGCCCGCCATCAGCACCTGCGCGTCGGACATCTGCTTGCAGTCCTTGACCTCGAGCTTGCGGACACGGTTCTGCGAATCGAGATAGGTGAACTTCTTCATTCCCTCGAGAATCGTCTCGTCAACATACGCACAGCAGACGACGAGCGGACCGAAGTAGTCGCCTTTCCCCGACTCGTCGCTGCCCGCATGGGCGCTCGCGACTTCAGGATGCAAGACGTCTTCGTAACCGAACTCGACCGAGACGACGCCCGTCGGCACCAGCTGAAACTCGACGAAGTCCTGCGCGCCGGAGCCCTGCACGCAGAGCTTGCGCTTGCCGTGCTTCTCCTTTGCATACAAGGTCGCGTTGAACTTCTCGCCCTCGATCGAATAAAGCGAATACGGCACCTCCCGCTTGCGGAAGTTGCCGTTCACCATCAGCCCGAGCAAAAGCTCCTGCTGGTCGTTCGAGAGTTCGAACGTATAGGACGTCTTCTTTGTCGCGTCAAGTTCCATCTAGGCCGGAAGAAACCATGGGGTTAGCCCTTGATGAACTTTGCACCGGCCTCGACCGCCTTGAGGTTGAGGTCCAGAAGATTCGCCTTGCGCGCGGAAATCGTGTGCTTGAGCGCGTCGACAACCGTCTCCGGCTTCACGCACCTGAGCTTCTCGACAATTGCGCCGAGGATGACCATGTTCGCGAGCGAAGTCATCTCCATGTCCTTCGCCATCTGCGTGGCGGGAATGTAGACGACGTTGACATCCGTGCGCTTCACCTTGCGCGGAATGAGCGAGCTGTCGACGAAGATCGTGCCGCCCGGGGCGACCGTGTCCTCGAACTTGTCGAGCGACGGCTCGTTCATCACCATCAGGATGTTCGGATGCGCGATGATCGGCGAACCGACCGGATCGTCCGAGACGATCACCGAGCAATTGCAGGTGCCGCCGCGCATTTCCGGTCCGTAGGACGGGAGCCACGAGAGTTCCTTCTGCTCGATGAGCGCCGCATGCGCCAGAACCTTGCCGGAGAACAGGAGTCCCTGTCCGCCGAAGCCCGCCATGATTGTTTCGTAAGTCATTTTCAAAATCTCCTTAGGCGCGGTCCTTGAAGTTGCCCAGCGGATAGAACGGAATCATCTTCTCCTCGACCCACTCGCAGGCCTTCTCGGGCGTGAGGCCCCAGTTCGTCGGACACGTCGAGACGACCTCGACGAGCGAAAATCCCTTGCCCTCGACCTGGTTCTTGAACGCCTTGAGGATCGCCTTCTTCGCCTGACGGACGTGCGCGACGTTGTTCACCGCCACACGCTCGAGATAAGCCGGCGCATCGAGCGTTGACAGGAGCTCGCAGATGCGGATCGGCATGCCCTGCGTCGCCGGATCGCGCCCGTACGGCGAGGTCTGCGTGACCTGCCCCACGAGCGAGGTCGGCGCCATCTGTCCGCCCGTCATGCCGTAGATCGCGTTGTTGATGAAGATCACGGTCACGTTCTCGCCGCGGCACGCGCACGAGACGGTCTCGCAGAGGCCGATCGAGGCGAGGTCGCCGTCACCCTGGTAGGTGAAGACCACATGGTCGGGAAGCGAGCGCTTGACGCCCGTCGCCACCGCCGGAGCGCGCCCATGACTGGCCTCGATCATGTCGCAGGTGAAGTAGTCGTACGCCATCACCGAGCAGCCGACCGGCGCGATGCCGATCGTCTTGCCCTCGATGCCGAGCTCGTCGATCGCCTCCGCGACGAGACGGTGGACGATGCCGTGCGTGCAGCCCGGACAATAGTGCCGCGGAACGTCAGCCCAGGACTTCGGAGTTTCAAATACTGTTGCCATAGTCTTA
>JAEDMC010000158.1 GCA_016303225.1 Kiritimatiellia bacterium | reverse complement strand
CGAACTGGTTGATCTCCTTCGCCGTGAGACCCCAGCGCTCGTAGGCCTTCTGCTCGCCCTCAACGCGCCCCTTCTCGCACGGCGCGACTTTGATCTCAAGCGTCTTTCCGCCGCGCTCGACCGTGAACGCCACCTCCTTGCCGAACGGCAGACGTCCGAGCCGCCGCTCCAGCGCCGGCAACTCCTCGACGTTCATCACCTTGACCGGCTGTCCGTCGATCGCGGTGATGTGATCGTTGGGCTGAAAGCCCGCCTTGCGCGCGGGGCTCCCGCCGTCCGTCCCCGCGACCATCACGCCCGTCTCGTACGGGAAGCGCATGTTGCGGTTAAAGTCGTTGAGCGGCTGGAACTTGATACCGAACCAGCTCCACCACGCATTGCCCTTCGTGCGCAGGTACGGCAGGATCTCGAGGATCGCCGTCGAGGGAATCGTGAACGCCTGTCCGCCGAACATCACGCCGCGCGCATTGAGGCCGACCACCTGTCCGGCGGTGTCGACGAGCGGACCTCCCGAGTTGCCGGGCGAGATCGCCGCGTCCGTCTGATACCAGAGCGTGTACTGTCCCGCGCCCTCCAGGTAGCGGTCGGTGCAGGAGACGATGCCCATCGTGACCGACCGGGCGAGCCCCCACGGCGCGCCCATCGCAAGGACGACGTCGCCGGTCTTGACGCCGTGGTCGGCCAGCTTCGCGGCCTTGAGCGGCGGCGCGTTCGTGCCGCGCTCGAGCTTCAGGAGCGCGACGTCCATATCCTTGTCGAAGCCGACCACCTTCGCCGTGTAGGCGTCGCCGCCCGACAGCAGGCAGCGGATCTCCGTCGCCTTGTCGATCACGTGGTGGTTCGTCAGGAGCTCGCCGTCCTCGGTAATGACGACGCCCGAGCCGGATACCACCTGCTTCTGGTTCTTCGCGTCGCTCAGGTCGTCCCGCACGACGCGAATGTAGACGAGGGACGGAAAGACCTCGTCTCCCGTCTCACGGATGACCTCGCGGAAATCGCTGCGCGTCCCCACGCAACCCGCCACCAGCGTCGCCGCCAGCAACGCCGCCCCGATATGTTGACTATTCATGGTTTGAATTATATCATTTTCCCCTACAGGAGAATAAAACCAAAGCTCACCATTTTCCACTTATATTAAAAAATGGGAAGGAATAAATGCCATCTGCCGTACTTGGCACATCAGTTGGTCGAATAGTGATAATAAAGCTTTTCGGCGTCTCGGTCGAAGACATAGAACGTCCAGCCGCAATTGCTAAAGATGTAAGCGTAGGCAAGGAACCGCTTCGGTACCTCTCCGTCGTTGACCTGCGAAACGGTCATACTGCCATAGTCCATATTCTTGAAGTTCTCTTGCGTATCGGCATTCGCATTCAGCCAGACGTTCGTGCCCAGAGGATATCCTTTCTCCTGTGCGAACCGCACGAAGTCCGCTTCGGAAATCTTACAGCAGAAACAAGCCTCCTGAAAGATGAACACCGATCCGCTTTTGAAATGCACGTCCGTCGCCGTCGCCGGCACATCCTTCCGAAAGACACTTGGGACCTCCCTCGCAACAGCCGCCGAATCCGGACAAATCACATCCACCGTTCCAAATGCAGCGAACATCAGGACAACAGCCCAGACGATGCTTCCGACGACGGCCACGGAGGTCAAGCCGCCAATCGAGCCAAACACATAAGCGAGACGCCGCCGCCATGCCGAAGGCGGAACGTCCGATTCATACGGTGAAGAACACCCACAGACGATGGCAGCCACCGATCCAAACACGGCAATGGCAAGGCCAAGCCATATGCTTCCGCCAAAAGCATCCGCAAGATTCCGGTTCGCCACGCCCATACGCGCCAGCAAGCTGATCACGCCGCACAACAACGCGCACGCACCAACTCCAACTGCAACGAACGAGAGATTACGAAGAACTGAATAGACCTTATACTTGCGTTTCATTATCATTTCACCTCCACGGCTCCGTGCCAAGCAGGAACAGTCCGTCTGGACAGGGCAGACAATCGCAACCCCTGATGATGAGCTTGTTGTCCGACGAGAGAACGGCCTTCTCCTCCGAATCGAAAAGCCGGACGGCAAACCGTCCGCGGCCAAGCGCACGCGCAACGCCTCCAATGCCTCTGCGGCTCAACGCGCCGCTTTTGACAAGCTTGCCGTCCCAGCCGACCAGTACCCAGTTGCTTTGTCCGACATACACCATGCCGACGCCATTCTCAAACCCCTCAAAACGATAGTCCGCCGGATTATCCGGCCAATCGGTGCGCAAAGGTTCGTCTGTGACTTCATCCCACAGCGCATTGTAAAGGCGGCACGTCCCCCTTCGCGGACGGAGCCGAACGCAGCCCGCCGCGACATCGACGGCAAAGCCGCGAAAGTAATCTGTGTCAAAAGGCAGTGTGTGCCACTCGCCAGTCCGGGCGTCGAATTCCCGCGCATATGAAATGTCATCAGTCTACTCATCACTCCGCTCCAAGGCCTGAAAGATACTTCTCGACATTCCGGTATAGGACGCCGCTTTCGTGATTGAAGTCAGGACCACGATAGTAGACGATGCGCGAGGCAATCCGCCCGAACGTCTTTTCCGCGACCGCGCACTTCTTCGAATCAATCAAATGCCGGAACTGCTCGTCACACGGTTCGGCAGCGTGCTTGATTTCGCAGATGTCGCACGTGCCCTTCTGCGGATTCGTCACCACCATGTCAAATTCGCCGGACGCGAACAGCAGCTTGAACGCCGAAGGCCGCGCGAAGCCGATCCGCCGACGCGACAGGGATCGCACCGTCTCGTAGAGCACGATGTCCTCCAGCATCCGTCCGCGAACGTCATTCAGGATCGTCTCGCACACCCGGGACAGAACGCGATCTCCGAATTTCCGCATCCGGCTGTCAGCGCCAATCGCATAAACCAGCGCCTGTGCCTGGCAATAGCGCATGCCCGGCTGGGTGAAGATCGTCCTCGGAACATCTTCGGAACCGTCCGAGCGTCGCACGCTGCAGGTAGCGACGAGATCAAGCTTCTCCAGCCAGTCCCTCACGTCTTTGACATGACTCTCCGTCACCTCGACGGCCTGGTCTTCGCGATTCCAGAGATTCAGGATGTCCATCAGCTTCTCCGTGACCGCCGCTTCGTCAATGGTGTCCAACACATCCAGTCGCTCCGTCCGCTTGCGTTTCTTCGCCATCAGATCCGCCGTGGAATGCAGATCGTGAGACTTGAAACGCCGCGTCACTACATCCACGAGGAATCCGTGATTCATGTCCTCGATGATGCGGTTGATCGCATTCGTCAGCTCCCCCGCCTCATAGAGTTCCCTCAGCGAAAAGAACCGGCTTCCGCCCTGAAAGCAGCGGAGTGATCTCTGGATGTTCTGTGCGATCGCCGTGTCGATATAGCGGCGCGTGGATTCGTCCGTGCGGAACGAAGCATCCTCGCGGCGGGCATCGTCGTCCGTAAACGCCAGCTCGCCCGCCTGAAGCATGCCGCCGAAACGGATGTACTCGTCGATGTCCGGCGTCCTCAGCAACCGCGCATGCTCCGCGTAGGGTATGAACGTCGTGTGAATCATATACGCCCGGTCGTAGAGTTCGTTGTCGAGCGTAAACCAGAAACCAAGCGAATCCGTGCCGGAAAGAACGATCTTCATCCCCGCCGCCGCATACGAATCGGAGAAGATCGCCGCCGCATCGATGAAATCCTCCATCAGCGTCGCCTCGTCGATGAAGGCGTACTTATAGCCCTTGCGCTCGAACTCCGCCAGGACGCGGCTCATTTCATGAATCGACGTGCGGACAGATGCCTTGATGTAGAACGCCTTCGCGAACTCTTCCTCCGTCAAATCGGCCGCCGCCTGCATGAGCATGGTGGTCTTGCCCGTCCGCCTGAGTCCGTAGATGATGCACACCCGGCTCTCAGTCTTCCAACGGAGATACTTCATGATATTGCCAAACTTGTCCCGGCGCTCCCAGCCCGCCGCCTCTCGCGTCCAGTTCGCCAGCGCCTCTCCGCTTTTGATCTCCATCGTTGAGCTCGGCACAACCTCTCGCGTTTCCTCTCCCTTTGCAACGCGCGACAGTTCGCGCTGAAGCGCCCGCCGTCGGACAATCAGCTTCTTGAATCGCTCCGCCTCCGCTTGCGAAAGATACTCGCTCCTCGTCTTGCCGTCCTCCGTCCACTGCCGATAGCAATACACCTTCCCGTTGATTCGCTTATGGGAAATGCACCCTTTGGGAATCGTTGCCAATTCCGCTCGTTTTCCCTCGATATCGACAACTCCAGCTTTCACGCGTACTATTATAACCCATTTAACCCATTGAAGTCAATGCGGTGGGTTAAACTCTGCTCAAATGGTCAGATCACTTCGCCCCGCCAGCCCCCTTCGGCCACACCTTGCCGGCGGGAGTGAGGAAATAGGTGTCTTCGCCCAGCTCGTAGGGACCGTTGAGAACATGCTTAAGTGTGCAATACTTCGCCCTATGAACCGAGGCCGCGCCGCCTTTGCGGACAATCACGACGGCCTTCTTGCCGATGCGAAGCTCATCGGCGCCGAGAAGTTGCGCAAGCTCCAACTTCCGTTCCGCATCCGTCACGCCATCCCACACGCGCGGAAACTGCGACGGATCGAGATTGGCGGAGACAAACACGGGGAAGTTCGTCGCCGATTCCGGCACATTGACCGCAACCGACCATTGGTGCGCCTCTTGCTGAATCCACTCCGCCTTTTCGTCCGGTCTGTGTTGCGCAAGCAGCTTTTCGATGAATTCAACGGAATTGCTGCACGCCGTCGGATCGACCCAACGCCCGCCGGACTGCCGCACGATCTCGTTCTCGGCCAGAACACAAAAGAGATTGCGTACCCGCATCGCCATGGCCGAGGTGTTCGCCGCGATGACACTGGCCTCGGGCGGCACAACGTCAATGCATGATACCAACAACCCGACAACAAACAACACACCAAACAGCCAGCCGCAGCCCACGCCAAGCCGTTTCGGCCTCGATCCACGCAGAAACCAGGCCGTTGCCGACGGCACGTGCAGAAGCGCAAGGGGAAAAACGGTCAGTGCGGCAGCCGCAAAAAGAAACAATCCGTTTTTCAGCGACAATCCATAACTTAAGACGACATCCCAGCCGATCATGATTATCAGCAATCCGACCATTCCATACGGCACCGTCGCCCATCCCCGTCTGCCACGACACACCGCCAGCGCCAGACCAGAGAAGTAAGCCGCCAATGACGCGGTCCCTGGCAACAATTCGAAGAGCTCACCGCGGCCGAAGGGATCCCCCTTGACCAGACAGAACACCAGCGGAACGCAACTGGCACACGCCAGCGTCAGATACCACCACCAGACGATCTTCACCGACCAGGGCATTAGCATCCGAGGATTTTCATTACTTGCCATTTTACTCATCCTCCGATTCATACAGGTCCTTCGCTATCGGACGCACCTTTTCGAGCCACTTCTCCTTCTCGGACTCGAAGAACACCGTGGGCTTGTGCAGTTCCTTAATGTGCTCGAAATAGCCAGACTGCTGCCCGCAGGCGCATCCGCACGGGAAGTACGCCTCATAACTCCGCGCCCCGTAGCGTGCGAAGATGCCGACCTTGTCCTCCTCTTCCTCGTCGTCAAAGATATAAAGGCACTCATCTGGCTCAGATGTCTTGAGGAACGAGGAAACAAGCCGGGACGGCCATGACGCTTCCACGACATACGGACAATTCGTCGTCGCCCCATGCACTTCCCGGAAAAGCCGCGCCCGCACCTGTGTCGTCCGGATGTCAAGCACACGATTCGAGATCGCAGAACAAACACGGGGGACTGCACACAAAATAATCAGCAAGCCGAGCAGCCACGACAGGAAGATCCCCACCTTCCGCGTCCGCAGCTCGTAGATGGACTTCATGCCTGCATTCCGCAAGACCGCCTCGAACTCCGCACGATTGACATTGCCCGCTCGCAGATCGGCCTCATCAAACACCAGGCGCGGTGACTTGTGGAGGAAAAGGACAACCACACCGTCCATGAAGAGATAACTGGTCGCCAGCGTCCGCCACGGCATCTTGCTCGAACTCTCACCGAAGGAACATTCGTAGAAGTCATCCGTCAGATGGAGATTCACGGTCTTCGCGCCGCCCATCTGCGTCCGCCAGATCTTTCGGTACCACCGCACAACCCGCCGACGGCAAAGTCCGGCAAACAAGGAATAGAACAGCAGAAAGAAGCACCAGAAGAGATCGCCTTCCGAATTCACGTCCATGACATGTCCGAACAGCCAGATCAGCCCGGCGACTCCCATGCTCCAGGACAGGATGGTCGCGCCCCTGGTCCGCACGGCCCACGCGCGTCCAATCACGCGCGCAGACCGATCCTCATCGTATTCCGTCTGAAATGTCAGGTCCATTTATACACTCCTTAACCGTCCTACATGTCTTCAAGGGACTTAATGGTTCTGTCCACCGTATAGCGTCCGAAACGCC
>JAEDMC010000006.1 GCA_016303225.1 Kiritimatiellia bacterium | reverse complement strand
GCTACACGCTGATCGCGATCCGCTCCACGCAGAAGGGCCTCGGCAAGCTCGAGCTCAACGTCGAGCGTCTCCAGGACGACCTGGACCACAACTGGGAGGTGCTCGCCGAGCCGATTCAGACCGTGATGCGCAAGGTCGGGATGGAGCATCCCTACGAGCGGCTCAAGGAGCTCACGCGCGGTCGCCGCGTCAATGCGGAGATCATGCGCGACTTCGTGCAGGCGCTGCCGCTGCCCAAGGCGGACAAGGCGCGGCTTCTCAAGCTCACGCCCTCGACCTACGTCGGCCTCGCCGAGAAGCTGGCGAAGCTCGCGTAAGGACGGAGAGAATATGATATAATCCAGACACAAGGAGATCAACATCATGCAGAAGACCGTCATCATCAACGCGCACGTCATTTCGCCCGATGTGGACATCAAGAACGCCACGATCGAGATCGTCGGCAAGAAGATCAAGTCCGTCACCGCGGGCAAGGTCGCCGTCAAGGCCGACAAGAACACCACCGTCGTCGACGTGAAGGGGCAGTACGTGATGCCGGGCTTCATCGACGTGCACACGCACGGCGCGCTCGGGTACGACTTCTGCGACGCCGATCCCAAGGCGATCTTCGAGTTCGCGAAGGCGAAGCTGCAGGAAGGCGTGACGACGGTGCTGCCGACCACGCTGACCGTCTCGCACAAGGAGCTCGTCACGGCGGCGAAGAACGCGAAGAAGTACGACGAGGCGGGCCAGCCCTATGCGAAGGTGCCGGGCATCCACCTCGAGGGTCCGTTCATCAACGCGAAGTGCTGCGGGGCGCAGAACCCGAAATACGTCCGCAACCCGTCTGCGAAGGAAGTGAAGGAGATCGCGAAGGTCTATCCCGTGAAGGCGATCTCCTACGCGGTCGAGGCGAAGGACGGCGCGAAGTTCGCGAAGGAGATGATCAAGATGGGCGTCGTCCCGAGCTGCGGCCACACCGGCGCGAAGTTTGCGGACCTCGAGAAGGCCTACAAGAACGGCCTCCGTCACATGACGCACTTCTGCAATCAGATGACGCCGCTCCATCACCGCGAGATCGGCATGGTCGGCGCGGGCTTCCTCGTGGAGGACCTCAACACTGAGGTGATCTGCGACCGCATCCACCTCTGCGACAACATGCTTCGTCTCATCTTCACGCGTCGCAGCCTCGCGCACGTGCAGATGATCACGGATTCGCTCCGGTGCTCGCACTGCAAGGACGGCTACGCGTTCGAGATGGGCGGCCTGAAGGTTCTCCTCAAGAACGGCGAGGCGCGTCTCGTCGTGGGCAACAACCTCGCGGGTTCGACGCTCTGGATGGGCAACGGGCTCAAGAACGTCCATGACGTCACCGGCATTCCGCTCAAGGACCTTGTCCGCTGCACGTCCTGGAACCAGGCGATCGAGTTCGGCTGGGGCAAACAGCTGGGCAAGGTCGAGAAGGGCTTCGTCGCCGATCTTGTCGTCATCAATCCGAAGAGCTGGAAGCCCTCGGCCGTCTTCGTTGACGGCCAGCAGCGAATTTGATACAATACGCGCCACGATTTGGTATAAATACCTTTTGGAGGGATGGCCGAGTGGCTGAAGGCAACGGTTTGCTAAATCGTCATACGGACTAATCTCCGTATCGGGGGTTCAAATCCCCCTCCCTCCGCCAAAACGAAAGGACGGTCTCTTGCACGAGAGCCGTCTTTTTTGATATACTACGCGCCAATTCGTCCATGGTGGACGGGTTGAAGCGAACGAACCGAGGTTATCCAATCCCACGGTCAAAGCGGATTAATCTGAACTCTGAAGATTGAGAAAGGACCAAAAAATGGAAATGCCTACGTCTGCCCTTACGGGCGTTACCCTCAAGGATATGTTTGATGCCGGTCTTCACTTCGGCCATCAGACGAAGCGCTGGAACCCGAAGATGAAAGGCTACATCTTCGACAAGCGCAACGGCATCCACATCATCGACCTGCAGCAGTCCGTCCAGCTTCTCGACGAGGCCGCCGCGTTCGTGCGCGATACGATTCTCGAGGGCAAGAAGATCCTCTTTGTCGCGACGAAGAAGCAGGTCGCCGAGCTCGTCAAGACGACGGCCGAGAGCACCGACCAGTATTACGTG
The DNA here is from genome assembly GCA_016303225.1 of Kiritimatiellia bacterium. Taxonomy (GTDB): domain Bacteria; phylum Verrucomicrobiota; class Kiritimatiellia; order RFP12; family UBA1067; genus UBA1067. The sequence goes on along the minus strand of JAEDMC010000006.1, from coordinate 29,047 downwards.
ACCGAGCGCTGGCTCGGCGGCACGCTCACCAACGCGAAGACCCTCCGTTCCTCCGTCAAGCGCATGCGTCAGCTGCAGGCGACGGCGAAGGCCAACGGCGGCGAGCTCTCCGAGCACAAGCAGGAGAACTCGATGCTTCGCCGCGAGCTCGCCAAGCTCGAGAAGAACCTGACGGGCGTTGCCGAGATGGCGAAGCAGCCCGGCGCCGTCGTGATCATCGACTGCGTCAAGGAGGCGAACGCCGTCAAGGAAGCGGTCCGCCTGCACATCCCGGTCGTCGCGGTCGTCGACACGAACGCCGATCCGGAGCCGATTGACTACGTGATTCCCGGCAACGACGATTCCGTCCGCGGCGTCGAGCTCATCCTGAACGGCCTTGCGAAGGTCATCAAGGGCGCGAACGACGAGTACGGCGCGAAGGCCGCCGAGGAGAACCGTAAGCGCGAGGCCGAGCGCGCGCAGCGCGACGCGACCGAGAAGGCTGCCCGTGCCGAGCGCAAGGCGAAGGCTTCGGCGAAGCCGGCCGGCGAGCGCCGTCCGTCCGCCAAGAAGAGCGCCGTCGCCGCCAACGTGAAGGCCGCCGCGCGTGCCGCGAAGGAAGCCGCCGAGAGCAAGGCGAAGGCCGATCTCGCCGCCAAGCGCCAGGCCAAGGTCGTCGAGGCCGAGGCCGCTGCTGCCGCTGCCGCTCCTCAGGCGTAATGCTTGGGGAATTTCAAATCTCAGATCTCAAATCTCAGATTTCGGATGATACATCGCGGATTGTGATGATACATCGCGGATTGTGAAGATTGGTGATTGCAGGAGAGTCTGACGATTGTTAGGAGCGACTGACGGTTGCTGATGACAGAGCTGAGATTTGAAATTTGAAATCTGGAATTCAAGAAAGGAATCTTAAAAATGGACATTACGATTGACATGATCAAGCAGCTGCGCGAGGCGACGGCTGCGGGTATGGGCGCGTGCAAGGAAGCGCTCAAGGCCACTGACGGCAACATGGACGAGGCGGTGAAGTACCTTCGCGAGAAGGGTCTTGCCGTCGCCGCCAAGCGCGTCGACAAGGAGTCGAAGCAGGGTATCGTCGCTCTCGCCGAGGCCGCGGACAAGAAGTCCATGGCGCTCGCCGAGGTCAACTGCGAGACCGACTTCGTCGCCAACACCGACAGTTACAAGGACTTCTGCAAGAAGGCCGCCCAGGTCGCGCTCGAGGGCAAGAACATCGAGGAGACGCTGATGGACGAGTACAAGATGCTTCTCACCAAGACGGGCGAGAACGTCAAGATCCGCCGCAGCGAGCGTTATGAGCTCACGGGTGCGGGCGTCCTCTCCGGCTACATCCACATGGGCGGCAAGATCGGCGTCCTCGTGGAGCTCGCGTGCGAGAAGGCCGATGCGAAGGTCGACGAAGCCGCGCACATGATCTGCCTGCAGGTCGCGGCGAACGCGCCGAAGTACCTCGCGCCGGCGGACGTTCCTCAGGCCGAGATCGACGCCGAGCTCGAGATCAAGCTCAACGCGCTCAAGGAGCAGAAGGGCAAGCTTCCTCCGGAGCAGGCCCTCGTGGGCATCAAGAAGGGCATGGCCGCGAAGTTCTGCACCCAGATCTGCCTCGTGAAGCAGGATTACGTTGCGGACGGCGAAGTCACCGTCGAGAAGTATCTCGAGGGCGTCTCGAAGGAAGTCGGCGCGCCGATCACGGTGAAGCGCTTCTGCCGCATGCAGCTCGGCGCCTAATCAGAACGGTTGAATATGGTGCTGTTCATGGTGGCGATCGTTTCTACGGTCGCCACTAATTTTCCCACCGTGGTGGTGGAGGCCTCTCGCGTCGGCAAGGAGCCGATGGAGATGGCGCAGCATGTCGAGGTCTTCGACGCTGCGGCGATTCAGGCGACGGACGCGAAGGATCTGCCGCAGCTGGCGGCGCGCGTTCCGGGCCTCAACGTCTATCACCTCGGGGCGGGCAATCCGGCCCTCGCGCAGATCCAGATGCGCGGCTACGGCGAGACGGGATTCGGGCGCGTCCTGCTCTCGGTGGACGGCGAATACCTGAGCAGCTTCGACTTCTACGCGCCGAACTACACGCGCGTTCCGCTCGGGGGCGTGCGCAAGCTGGAGATTCTCTACGGTCCCCAGACCGTTCGCTACGGCGACAGCGCGTCCGCCGGTATGATCAACGTCATCACCGATCCGGGCGACTACGAACAAAAGACCTACGGCGAGATCCACGGCGGGAGCTGGGGACGGGTCGGCGTTCAGACCGGAACGCGCGGCGGTTTTGAGGACGAGGGCGTCGGCTACTTCGCGGATATGGGGTACGACCGAGCGGACGGCTACCGCGACAATTCCGGCTTTGACCTCTGGAACGCCCAGGGCGGCATCCGCAAGGACTTTGCGAACGGCTCCTTTCTGCGCGTCTCGGCGTTTTTCAACGACGCGCAATATGACTTGCCGGGTCCGCTGTCCGAATATGACTACCGCCATCATCCGCGCAAGTCGGTCTACCGGGACTGGGCGCATCTCACGTCCTTCGGCACGACCGTCTCCGGCCGCGGCGTCATCAACGACGAGAACGAGCTCAGCTTCATCGCGACGTTTTCACAACGTCATTCGCATTACACGAATGACGACGACTACGGCGCCTACACGTATCTGCGCGACTACGAGTCGAACGTCTGGAACTTCCGCTTCGCGCCGCAGTACGACTGCACGGCGGATCTCTGGGACTTCAAGAGCGACTTCCTCTTCGGCGGCGAACTCAAGTACAGCCGCCTCCGCAGCGATTCGACGGACCAGTATCTCGGGTTCGGGCCGGCGACGCAGGAGAGCTGCATGACGGACCGCTGGACGGCGGGGACGTTCGCGCAGGAGGAATTCTGGCTGATTGAATCTCTCTCCCTTGTCGTCGGCGCGCGGCTCGAGCGGGACTGGAACCGCAATTCGATTGCGGTGAACGGCGGGCGCACGGACAATTTCGCTGCGGGCGAGGTGGCGCTCAACTGGCATCCCGTCGACGAGGCGAAAGTGTTCCTCCGCTGGTGCCGTTTCTACCGCAATCCGTTTACGGACGAGTATCGCTGGCGGGACGGCAGGAAGAGCGAGACGACGAAGCCCGAGACGGGGTGGGACGTTGAGCTGGGCGGGCAGTGGGACATCACCGACGAGTGGTTTGCCTCGGCCGTCGCGTACTACTCGGAAGTCGAGGACGAAATCCACTACAATCCGTTTGCGATGTCGAACGAGAACTCCAAGTGGCTGCATCGGCGCGAGGGCATCGACCTCGCATTCGGCTGGGAACGGGACAAACACGCCGGTTTTCGTTTCGCCTGGAGCGGCGTCAACGCCATCAAGGCCGAGGGGATCTACAAGGACAACTGGGTGCCGGGTGTGCCGCGTCAGCAGCTCAATGTCGACGGACGCGTCTGGCTTTGGGATGATTTTTCCGTCTCGGCGGGATATCGACTCGTCGGCGTGCGCTATGCGATTTCGGACACGCCGAATGCGAACGGACGGCTGTCGGCGGTGAGTGTCTTTCGCCTTGGCTGCCGCTATGAGCCGAGCTTCTGGCACCTGGAGGGACTCTCCTTCGCGTTCACCTGCGACAACCTCTTCGACGAGAGCTATTGCGACTATGCCGTCGCTTCGGTAACGAGCGGCAAAAACGCGTATTATCCCGCTGCCGGTCGCAGCCTCCTCTTCACGGTCCGCTACGAGTTCTGACGCATTTGGTATAATATGGGGATGAAAGTCGTTGTCAAGGTCGGCACTCATGCCATTGCCGCGAAGTCCGGAAAGCCGGATCATGCGGCGCTTCGTCGTCTCGTCTCCCAGCTCTGCGAACTTCGCAAGCAAGGTCATGAGATCGTCTTCGTCTCTTCGGGCGCGGTCGCGGCCGGGGTCGAGGCGCTAGGGCTCAAAGCCCGACCGACGGACGTCAACGACATCCAGATGTGCGCGGCCGTCGGGCAGGCGCGGTTCATCTACGAGTACGAGAAGCTCTTTGCCGCGCATAGCGTCAAGATCGGTCAGTGCCTGCTCACGCACTACGACTTCGAGGAGCGCCGTCGCGCGCAGAACGTGAAGAAGTCGCTCGAGCACCTCGTCCGCGCGGGCATCGTCCCGGTTGTGAACGAGAACGACGTCGTCGCCGACGAGGAGCTGAAGGGGCAGACTTTCGGCGACAACGACTGGCTCAGCTTCCTCATCGCGAAGCTCGTGAAGGCGGATTCACTCGTCCTGTTGACTACGGTCGACGGACTCCTTGACGCAAAGGGCAAGCGCATCCCCGAGGTCGACGAGTCCTGGAACGTGATGAAGCTCGTCCGTGCCGGCGAAAAGGGCAAGCTCTCGAAGGGTGGCATGGACTCGAAGCTCACGGCCGTCAAGGCCGCGGTCGCAAGCGGCATTGACGTTTACATCGCGAACGGACGGAAGTCCGTCCTCGTGCCGCTTCTCGCCGGCAAGTCCGTCGGCACGTTCTTCCCCGGCAGCGCGCTCTAAGTAGGGTGGCATGAAGAAGATCGTCACCATTTCCGTCACCCGCCCGGGCGCCCAGTCGTCCGTCCCGTGGCGGAAGGAACTGTGATGAGGCCGTCGGGCGCGTCATTTTTGTTATAATACGCAGACTATGGAACTGAGCGAGATTGTTAAGGGGGCCTTCGAGAAGGCGTTTCCGGGAGAGAACTTCGACTTCGTGCGGGTGGTGCCGGCGACAGATCCGAAGTTCGGCGACTATCAGTGCAACGATGCGCTGAAGCTGGCGAAGAAGTTCAAGATGAATCCGCGCGAGGTCGGGACGAAGGTCGCCGATCTCCTGAAGGGCGAGTCGGTTTTCGAGAAGGTCGAGATCGCCGGTCCGGGGTTCCTGAACCTGACGGTGTCGACGGCCTGGCTGAACTCTCAACTCTCAACTCTCAACGAGCAACCTCTTTGCGGAATCCCGCAGAGAGGAGCGGGGAAGACGGTCGTCATCGACTATTCGTCGCCGAATGCGGCGAAGCAGATGCACATCGGGCACATCCGCTCGACGGTGATCGGCTGCGCGATCGACCGCATTTTCCGTTCGCTCGGCTACCGGGTGATCGCCGACAACCACCTCGGCGACTGGGGCACGCAGTTCGGCATCCTCATCAAGGGCTACCGCGAATGTCTCACGCAGGAGGAGCGCGACGATCTCACGGTCGCCAATCTCGAGAAGTGCTATGTCCTCTCTGCGGCAAAGGCCAAGGGTGAAGACGAGGAGTCCAAGGCGTGGAAAGAGGCGTGCAAGGCCGAGCTCGTCAAGCTTCAGCAGGGCGACAAGGAGAACTACGCGCTCTGGAAGAAGTTCATTGACATCTCGATCGGCGAGTTCGAGCGCATGTACAGGAAGCTCGGCGTCAAGTTCGACACCTACCGCGGCGAATCGTACTACAACGCGGCGATGCCGGGCGTCGTCGACAAGCTGCTCAAGGCGGGCCTTGCGGAGGAGTCCGAGGGTGCGCTCATCGTCAACCTCGAGAAGGACAAGCTGGGCGTCGCGATCGTCCGCAAGTCCGACGGTGGCTTCAACTACACGACGAGCGACCTCGCGTGCGTCGAGAGCCGCGTTGCGGAGTACGATCCGGAGCGGATCATCTACATTACCGACGACCGCCAGAACCTCCACTTCCAGCAGTTCTTCGCGATCGCGCGCAAGCTGGGCTACACGACGACGTTCCAGCACATCGGCTTTGGCCTCATGTCCTATCAGGGCAAGGCAATCTCCACGCGCGAGGGCAACCTCATCAAGCTGGACGATCTCCTTTCCGAGGCGAAGCGCCGCGCGTTCGAGATCGTGAGGGAGCGCGGCGGCACGGAGGAGCTCGCCGAGCAGATCGGCTATGGGGCCGTGAAGTATTCCGACCTCTCTCACGATCCGTGTACGACCATCGACTTCAACTGGGACAAGGCGCTGGCCTTGGAGGGCAATTCGGGTCCGTACCTGCAGTATGCGTATGCGCGGGTGTGTTCGCTGCTCGCCAAGGCCGGGGGCGATCAGAACGCGAATTCGACGAGTCTGCGCGAATGTGCCTTTGGGATCGAGACGCCGAGCGAGAAGAGGCTGGCGCTTCAGTTGCTGGAATTCCCGGGGGCGGTCGTGCGGGCGGCGGAGGTGTACAAGCCGAGCGTTCTGGCCGACTATCTCTTTCAGACGGCGCAGCTCTATTCGAGCTTCTACCAGAATTCGCCGATTCTGAAGAGCGAGGAGGCGGTGAAGAACGCGCGTCTCAAGCTCTGTGCGCTTTTCGGCGAAGTGCTGAAGATGGGGTTGGGGCTCCTCGGCATTGAGACCCCGAGCCATATTTGACAGTCAGCCCATATTTTTGGTATCATATGCGAACGTGTGCTGGAGAGATGGCAGAGCCTGGTTGAATGCACATGACTCGAAATCATGCATACCCGCAAGGGTATCGGGGGTTCGAATCCCTCTCTCTCCGCCAACCTTTTTTCTGCGGGCGTAATTCAATGGCAGAATAGGAGCTTCCCAAGCTTCTTACGTGGGTTCGATTCCCATCGCCCGCTCCACGATCAGCTGTTAGCGATTAGCTGTTAGCTGTTAGCGGTCATGCTTAAGAGACTTACAGTTTCGAATCTTGCGGTTGTTGAAAAGGCCGAGGCAGAGTTCTGCCCCGGGCTGAATGTCATTACGGGTGAGACGGGTGCGGGCAAGTCGGTTCTGATGGGGGCGCTGGATCTCGTGCTGGGGGGGCGCGCCGACGCGTCGGTCGTGAGGGACGGGGCGAAGGAAGCCGAGGTCGAGGCCGTGTTTGAGTTGGGGTTGGAGAGAAAAGTTGGAGGGGGAGAGACGTGTGTGACGGTCCGGCGGACGGTGACGGCGCAGGGGCGCTCGCGCGCGTGGATCGACGACGAGTCCGTGACGGTGGCGGAATTGAAGGAACTGGGCGCGCAGTTGGTGGACATCCACGGTCCGACGGCGAACCAGCGGTTGGCGGAGGAAGATTTCCAGCGTAAGGCTCTTGATGCGTTTGGCGGCGTTGACTTGGCCGCAAGGGGACGCAAAGAAGGAGCGAAGAGCTATGCCGAGCTGTTCGCTTGGCTTGCGGAGCTCAGAACTCAGATTTCAGATCTCAAATCTTCGGGGGGCGAGGACGAGCTCGACATGCTGCGGTTTCAGGTGAACGAGCTGGAGAGCGCCGAGCTGACAGAAGATGACGAGACTTTGTCCGAGCGTCATGCGGCGGCGGCGCATGCGGAGGAGATCGTCGAGAACGCCAACGCGGTTACCGAGGCGCTCGGCGGCGATCAGTCGGCGGCGGAGATCCTGGTTGCGCTTCATCCGCGTTTCCGCGAGATGGCGAAGCACCTGCCGGCGGCGGAGGCGTGGGCGGCGGAGGCGGAAGACCTGACGGTCCGCATCCAGGAACTCTCGCGGACGGTGGCTGACGCCGCGTCGAAGCTGGATGTCGGCGAAGAGGACCTGGAGGAACTTGATGCGCGTCTTACGCTGATCAACCGGCTGCTCCGCAAATACGAGAAAGGGATCGGGAATCAGGGATCAGGGGTTGGGGGCTTGTTGGAGCTGTTGGAGGCCAAGAAGGCGAAGCTTGACGCCCTGGAGCATTGCGAGGAGCGCGTGGCGGAGCTGGAGGCGAAGATCGCCGTGGCGGACAAGGCGGTGCGGACGGCGGGCGCGGAGCTGACGAAGAAGCGCCGTGCGGCGGCGGAGAAGCTGTCGAAGGCGGTGACGGCGGAGCTGAAGGACCTGGGCTTTTTGCAGGCGAAGTTCTTCGTGGCGCTCGAGCCGATCGAGCCGGAGGCGCACGGCATGGACCGGGTCGTCTACATGTTCGAGCCGAATCCCGGCGAAGCGGCGCGCCCCCTCGCCGCAATCGCGAGTTCCGGCGAAATCGCCCGCGTGATGCTGGCGCTCAAGACCTGCACTTCCCAAACCTCCCAGACTTTCCAAACCTCCCAAACTTTGGTTTTCGACGAGATCGACGCGAACATCGGCGGAGAGGTCGGGAAGATCGTCGGGGAGAAGATGCGGATGGTGGCGAAGAGCCATCAGGTGATTGCGATCACGCACCTGCCGCAGTCCGCCGTGTGCGGCGAACGGCACCTCGTGGTGTCGAAGGCCGTTGCCGGCGGGCGGACGAAGACAAGGATTTCGGAAGTGGACGGCGAGGACCGCGTGGCGGAAATCGCGCGGATGCTTGGAGGAGAGAAACTGACCAGTGTGGTGAAGAGACATGCAGAAGAGTTGTTACAGCTATCCCGTTGAATTTGTCGAGGACGTGTTCGGCGAATCGTCCGTCCTGGCGGACCTTTTGAAGAAGGCGACCGGCTCGGACGAGCCCAAGGTGCTCATTGTCGCGGACATGAACGTCGTGCAGCGGACGGAGGGGCTCGGCACGAAGATCGGCCGATACGTGCAGGCGCATGGCATCCGGCTGGCGGGGAGCCCCGTTGTCATGGCAGGGGGGGAGAAGGTCAAGGCGGACAACCTGCAGAGCGCGCTGCAGGTCGTTTCCGCGATCCTGTCGGCGAAGCTCGGGCGGAACGACGTGGTGCTGGCGCTCGGCGGCGGCACGATTCTCGACGTGGCGGGCTATGCGGCGGCGCAGGTTCGCGGCGGCGTGAAGATCGTCCGCATCCCGACGACGCCGGCGGCGATGATGGACGCGGCCTTTGCCGAGTATGCGGCGGTCGATTCCACGTCCGTCAAGGACGCGCTGCGAGTGCCGTCCGTCCCGGCGGGCGTGCTGATCGACGTGACGTTCGCGTCGTCCGTGCTGGACGGCGTGTGGCGCGGCGGAATCGGCGAGGCGGTCCGCCAGGCCGTGGTGCTGGACGCGGCGCTGATGAAAAAGCTGGTCAAGCTGGGGTCTGCCTATTGCGCGCGCGAAAGCGCCGCGCTGTCCGAAACCGTCAAGGCCGTCGTTGCGTCTCGTTTGAAAAAGGGCTCGACGGCGTTTGCCCAGTGGTCGGCGCTGCGTTTGGAGTCAATGAGCGGCTACAAGCTGCCGCATGGCTATGCCGTGCCGATCGGCATTTGCCTGGAGCTCGCGTATGCGGTTGAAAAGGGCGCCCTGAAAGTCGCCGATCGGAACAAGGTCGTTGAGCTCCTGCGGACATGTGGTGCCTTGGACGGACTTGGCCATTCGGTGCATCTTCTCGGACAGGCGGACAATCTGCTGGCGGGGCTGGACGCCTGGGCGCTTTCTGCGGGTGGGCCGAGCCGCAAGGCTTGCGGAGGCCTTGGCAAGCAGGTCGAGGAACAGGAGGTGGATCGCGAGGCGATGCGGAAAGTTCTCAAAGAGCTCGTTTCAGTCCCCCCTAAGACCTAATTATTTGATAAAATACACATCACTTATGAAAACAATTCTCAGCGCTGTTGTCGCTCTTGTTGGATTGGTCGCGTCTGCGGCGGATGTGACGGAGGTCAAAGTCAGGGCTCTTGACGGGTTTGGCGGCGATACGTCGTCTGTGGCGAGTCGGTGTCAGACTCAGGCCGGCAAGACCTATGATCCGGTGACGGTTACGCGGGATGTCTCGACCTTGAAGAACTCTGGCGAGTTCGAGGAAATCAATGCCGACGTCCAGCGTACGGCGGCAGGCGTCGAAGTGACGTTCTTCGTCAAGCGGAAAATGCGCTTTGCGGGTCCTCTAATCGTCGAGGGCAACGACGAGTTCAGTGAGTCGAAGGTTGCCAAGGAGGCCGGGTTGCAGGACGGTTGGCTGTATGGTGAGGCCGATCTTGCGGCGGCTGCGGCGAAGGTGCGTCTTGCCTATCAGAAGAAGCACTATTCGGATGCAAAGGTCATCTACAAGACGGAAGTGATCGGCGGCAATGACGTCAATGTCACGTTGGTCGTTTCCGAGGGTGTCCGGCAGAAGGTATCCGATTATGCGTTCGAGGGAGCCGACCATGCCGTCGACGTGAGCATTTGGAAGTCGATGCAGCCGGGTTACGTGCTGGAGCCGGAAATGATTGACGTAGCGGAACTGCACGCGGCGATTGACGACCTCCCGTGGTGGAATCCGCTTGGCTGGTTTACCGACAGTCCCGTCACCGCCGACCAGCTGGCGCAATGTTGCGACAAGCTGGCCGCAGTCTACCGGAACCACGGCTATCTGGACGCGAAGGTCACGGGGCCGGACAAGGTCCCGAACGACGATGGCGAGGTCTGCGTCGTGTTCAAGGTGGCGGAAGGTCCGCAGTACAAGATCGGCGAATCGTCCATCAAGGGGCTGACGCGTTATTCGGAAGACGCCGTCAAGGGCATGAGCGACTTGCCCGGGCCGGGCGTCGTTGCCGCCGAGAATACGCTGAATGACGCCGCGCATCGCATTGAAGTTACGGTTGGTTCGGGTGACATCGGCCTTGCCGACACTCATGTGGCCGTCAAGCGCATTCCGCAGGCCGATGCGACGACGGTCAACATCGTCTATCAGGTTTCCGAGGGTGTGCCGGTCGTCATCAACGAGGTCAAGATTCGCGGCAACGACTATACGAAGGACAAGGTCATCCGCCGCGAGATTGCGCTCGGTCCGGGCGACCGCATGCTGGCCGACCGTGCGGAGCGTTCGCAGAAGCGTCTGGAGAACCTCGACTACTTCTCTCGCGTGCGGCATTATCTTGAACCGACGGACAAGGGCAAGGACGCGAATGGCGCCGAGTATCGCGATCTTGTCTACGAGGTCGAGGAGAAGAACACCGGCTCCTTCATGGTCGGCGTCGGTGCGTCAACCGTCGATTCGGTCTACATTTCGGCCGAGGTCAGCCAGAACAACTTCGACCTCTTTGCGCCGACCAAGCTCTTCCGTGGCGCCGGCCAGAAGGGGCGCGTCTACGTGGCTTGGGGTCCGCGTTACCAGTCGGCGGAAATCGGCTTCGTCGAGCCGCATCTCTTCAACCGCCTGCTGGAGCTTTCGGTTGACCTTTATCGCCGTCTCCGGTGGTATGACGAGTATGACCTGATCCGTACGGGCGCGATGGCGTCTTTGACGTATCCGGTCAAGTTCTGGCCGACCTGGGAGTCGTTCGGCCGCCTGGGCATCGGACTTTCCGGAGAGTTCATCGAGTTCGACGATGTCGACAAGGGCCTTTACGAGTACAAGGGGCGCGAGGTTTCCTTCAGTGACGAGGATCGCAAGTACGGTGACGCCTTCGAACCCGTGCTCCACGTCTTCTGGATCAAGGACAGCCGCAACAACTTCCGCATTCCGACGAGCGGTCATCGCACGAAGCTTTTTGCGGATGTCTCACCGGCGGGCGACAACGAGTATTGGCGCCTCGGCGTCAATCACCGCAGCTACTTCAATGTCTGGAAGCGCTTTGACCACGTCTTCATGGTCGGACTTCGCGCCGAGACGATTGACGCCTTCTCCGGCGACGTGCCGATCTACAACCGCATGTTCCTCGGCGGTCCGCGTTCCATCCGCGGCATCAAGTATCGCCATGTTGCGCCGATGGTCTCGCGCGTCGAAGGGCACGACTATGCGCCGTGGGGCGGTCAGTCGCTGTTCTGCATGAACTTTGAGTATACGATTCCGATTGTGAAGATGCTCCGCTTCGCCGTCTTCTCGGATCTGGGTTCCGTCGGCGAGGACGTGTTCGACGTCGATTTCTCCGACACGTTCGCGTGGACGGTCGGCGCCGGTATCCGTCTCGACATTCCGATGTTCCCGATCCGTCTGGACGTTGCGGCGCCGGTCAAGGAGCCGGATTATGCCGACAAGGAGGCGTTCTCCTTCCTGGTCGGATATGACTTCTGAGGTTAGAATTTAGAACTTAGAGTTAAAGCAAAGGAAAACAATGAAGATCAAGACGGTTGTGTTTGCGCTCGCAGCGGCGGCGTCCATGTCCCTCTCTGCGGAAATGAAAATCGCCACGGTTGACCTGATGGTTCTCGTGCGGAACCACCCGAGTTACGATCGGGACAAGACGCTTCTCTCGTCGACGGACAAGGATTACCAGAAGAAGCTGGAGCTCATCAAGTCCGACGGCGACAAGCTCCAGGAAGAGGGCAAGAAGCTGATGGAGCAGATGGAAAGTCCAATGCTGGCGGACAAGGCCAAGGCCGACATCAAGACCAAGCTGATGGACATCCAGAAGAAGCTGATGGGCATCGAGCAGCAGTACCGCTCCGAGGCCGTGCACTTCCGTCAGGAGCTGCAGGATCTCGAGAGCCGCCTCCTGAAGGCGACGACGGACGACCTGCGCAAGCGCATTGCCGCCTTTGCCGAGGCCAATGGCTATGACGTCATCTTCGATTCGAATGCGACGACCTATGCGAAGCCGTCCTACAACGTGACGGATGCGATTCTCAAGGACATGGGCGTCGATCCGAAGAACGCGAAAGGCAAAGATGAAGGCAAGTGAACTCGCCAAGGTCCTCGGCGGAACGCTTGAGGGCGCCGATGTCGATCTCTTCGCCTGCGGCGGCCTCGAGGAGGCGCGCCCAGGCGATTTGAGCTTCTGCAAGGACCCGAAGCATGTCAAGTTGGTTGAGACCACGCAGGCCTCGGCCTTGTTGCTCTCGCCGGATTGGGACAAGGGAGCGCCTTGCCCGATCATTCGGGTCGCCGACCCGAATCATGCCTGCATGGAGGCGGCGAAGATCTTTGCGCCGCCGGAGCCGGTCCGCGCGTCTGGCGTCCATCCGACTGCGGTCATCGATCCCTCCGTCAAGCTTGGCGAGGGCGTGCATGTCGGGGCCTTCACGGTCATCGAGAAAGGCTCGGTGATCGGCGACGGCGCCGTCATTGAGGCGCAGGTCTTCATCGGCGAGGGCTGCAAGGTCGGCGCGAAGACGCACATCTATCCGCAGGTGACGCTTCGCGAGGCGACGATTGTCGGCAAGGACTGCATCATCCACTGCGGCGTCCGCCTTGGCGGCGACGGCTATGGGTTCAACAACGGACGGCGTCCGGACGGCAGCGTCTTCATCGAGAAGATCCCGCAGCTCGGCATCGTGGAGATCGGCGACGGCGTCGAGATCGGATCCAACACGACGATCGACCGCGCGCGCATTGGCCGCACCTACATCGGCCCGATGACGAAGATCGACAATCTCGTCCAGATCGGACACAACGTCAAGGTGAAGGGCTATTCGGGCCTCATTGCGCAGTCCGGTGTCGCCGGCTCGACCGAGATCGGCTACGGCTGCCTTATCTGGGCGCAGGCCGGCATCTCCGGCCACATCAAGATCGCGGACGGCGTTCAGGTTGGTCCGCAGGCCGGTGTTCCGCAGTCGCTCGACGGTTCGATCAAGTACGTGCTCGGCTGTCCGGCCGAGAGCATGAAGGATTTCGGGGGCCGCGTGCTTGTCCCCAAGATGTTGGCCAAACTCAAGGCCGAAGTGAAGGAATTGAAGGCGCAGTTCGCTGCGAAGTGAAAGATGGGAGATTTTGATTTTGGTGCGCTGGTTGACGACCAGTTCAAGGGCATTCGTCACGGTTACAAGTTCGGCAAGGCGTTCAACGACGACAAGCTGATCGTCAGGCCGAAGGCGCCGGTCGTCGAGGCGGGCGTGGATGACAACGTCACGATCAAGACGGCCTGGGAGACGGGCGATACGGTCTCCGGCATCGTCGAGAAGGAGACGAAGGGCGGCTACGAGGTGACGGTCGCGGGGCAACGCGCGTTTTGTCCCTTCAGCCAGATCGACAAGTTCAAGAAGGACGGCGCCGAATATCTCGGCCGCAAGTTCGACTTCGTCGTCACCGAGTACTCGCGTGACGAACGCGGCCTCAACGTCGTCGTCTCGCGCCGCGCCCTCATCGAGGTGCAGGCTGAGGCGATGAAGGAGGCGATGCTTGCCGAGCTGAACGAAGGCGAAACGCTGAACGGCACCGTGACGCGCGTCATGGACTTCGGCGCATTCGTCGACCTCAGCGGCGTCGAGGGCCTCATACCCGCGCGCGAAGTCGCGTGGGAACGCGTCGAAGACCTGAACACCGTTCTCAAGTCAGGCGACGGTGTGACCGTGAAGGTGATGCACATCGACCGCGAGGCGGGCAAGATCTCGCTCTCCCGCAAGGAGTGCATGAGCCGCATCTTCAAGCGTTCTCCGGAGGACGAGGCGGCCGCCAAGTCCGCCGCCGAAGTCGCCGAGTGGATGAAGGAGAACGCCGTCAAGAACGCCAACGTCGGTTCGATGGCAGCCGTGTTTGACGGCCTGAAGATTTAGTTGGTAGATGGTAGTTGGTAGTGAATGAAGATATTGGTTATCAACGGGCCGAACCTGAACCTGCTCGGGGTGAGAGAGCCGGCGATTTACGGGCGGCAGACTTACGCTGAGCTTGAGGCGTTCATTGGCAAGGTCGCGAAGGAACTCGGAGTCGAGGTCGAGGTTCGACAGACGAATCACGAGGGCGTGATCGTCGACTGGATCCAGGAGTGCCGCGGCAGGTTCGACGCACTCGTCCTGAACGCCGCGGCCTACACGCATACCTCGGTTGCGATTCACGATGCGATCAAGGCCGTCGAGGTGCGGACCGTCGAGGTGCATCTTTCGGAACCGAAGAATCGCGATGACTTTCGCAGGGTGTCGTTTGTCGAAGACGTGGCCGAGAGGACCTGCTCGGGCCGCGGCTTCGAATCGTATGCCGACGCCCTGCGTCATCTGGCGTCCTGACGGACGCTGACCAACGGTAAGGAGGAAAAAAGCTCAGATGCACTTTTGCTCAGATGCTCAGATGCTCAGATGCCGAGTACTGGGGGGACTTGACGAACACTGAAAACAAGTGCTATAATTTCCGCCAATGAGCAACAACTATCAGTTCGCGTTTGACTTTTACTTCGGCTATTCGTCGGAGCGAGGCTGACGCATACTGATCGGGTTGAACCCAACGGAAAGCATAACGGCCTCGCTCCAGAAGAAGCGGGGCCGTTGTTGATTTAAGAAAGGAGACATGCAGAAATGATTATCATACTGAAGAAGGATGCGGACAAGAGCCAGGTCGAGAACCTGAAGAATTGGCTTGCCGCGCGGAACATTACGCCGCACGTGTCGGAGGGCGCCCATGAGACGCTGATCGGCTGCGTCGGCGACGTCGCCAAGATCGACGTCGGCCTCGTCCAGCAGCTGAGCGCCGTCGAGAGCGTCCAGCGCATTCAGGAGCCCTACAAAGCCGCGAACCGCAAGTTCCATCCCGACGATACGGTCGTCGACTGTTCGGGCCCGAAGATCGGCGGGGGAAACTTCCAGGTGATCGCGGGACCGTGCAGTGTCGAGAGCGAGGAGCAGATGGTCGGCATCGCCAAGGCGGTCAAGGCCGCCGGCGCGACGCTCCTGCGCGGTGGCGCGTTCAAGCCGCGCACCTCGCCGTACGCCTTCCAGGGGCTTGGCAAGAAGGGTCTTGAGCTGCTGATCGAGGCCCGCAAGGAGACGGGACTTCCGATCGTCACCGAGCTGATGGCGATTGAACACCTGCCGCTCTTCAATGACGTGGACGTCATTCAGATCGGTGCACGCAACATGCAGAACTTCGACCTCCTGCGTGAAGTCGGCGCGCAGACGAAGAAGCCGATTCTCCTCAAGCGCGGCATGAGCGCCACGCTGCAGGAGCTGTTGATGAGCGCGGAGTACATCATGGCGAGCGGCAATCCGAACGTCATGCTCTGCGAGCGCGGCATCCGCACCTTTGAGACTGCGACGCGCAACACGATTGACCTGACGGTCATCCCCGTCCTGAAGCGCCTTTCGCATCTCCCCGTCATCATCGATCCGAGCCATTCGACGGGTTCCGCGAAGCTCGTCGAGCCGCTCGCGATGGGCGCGACCGCGATGGGTGCGGACGGACTCATCATCGAGGTCCATAACAACCCGCCGTGCGCGCTCTGCGATGGCGCGCAGTCGCAGACGCCGGAGATGTTTGCGGAAACGATGAAGAAGATCGCCAACATCAGACCTTACGCATGGGAGAGGTCTTAAAACGAGGTGCCTATGGAATTGAGCGAGATCAGAAAAGAAATCGACGCCGTTGACGAGGAGATGACGAAGTTGTTCGTTCGTCGGATGGCTTGCGCCGATCAGGTCGCCGAGGCGAAGCGCGGAACCGGCAAGCCGGTGCTGGATCCCGGACGCGAACGCGAGATTCTCGCGAAGGTCGCGGAACGGGTCGGCCCTGCGTTGGAGAGTGAAGGGAAGCTCCTCTTCTCCACCCTGTTGTCGGTTTCACGCGGACGGCAGCGGGCGCAGCTGGCTGATGACGGCATGTTTGCGAAGACGGTGGCGGAGGCGATGTCCGCGACGCCCGCGATCTTCCCGTCGAAGGCGAACGTCGCCTGTCCGGGTGCCGAGGGCGGGTATTCGCAGCAGGCGGCCGTCGCATTTGTGAAGTTTCCGTCTCTCTTCTACTTCCGCGATTTCGAATCAGTCTTCACCGCGGTCGAGGAGGGAATGTGCGAATACGGGGTCTTGCCGATCGAGAACTCGACGGCCGGCAGCGTGACGCAGGTCTACGATCTGATGGCGAAGCACGACTTCAAGATCGCGAAGGCGCTGAAGCTCCGCATCCGCCACGTGCTGCTGGCGCCGAAAGGCGTGAAGCTGGCGGACGTGAAGGAGATCGCGAGTCATCCGCAAGCGATTGCCCAGTGCGCGGAGTTCCTGAAAGCGCACCAGGGCGTTCGGACGGTTCCCGCGTCCAACACGGCTGCGGCTGCAGCGGAATTGGCGAAGTCGGGCCGGAAAGACGCCGCGGTCATCGCCTCGCGCGAATGCGCGGAGCTGTACGGACTCGACATTTTGGCGGACGACATTTCGGATACGACGAGCAACTTCACGCGGTTCATCTGCATTTCGCGCAAAACCGAGATCTATCCGGACGCGAACAAGTTCTCGCTGATGATGAGCCTTTCGCATCGTCCGGGATCGCTCGCGGACATCCTGATCCGCTTCGGCGCGGTCGGTGTGAACCTCACCAAGCTTGAGTCGCGTCCCGTTCCCGGCTCCGATTTCGAGTTCCGCTTCATTTTCGACTTCGAGGCTTCGCCGCATGATGTGCGTGTGGTGAAGCTCTTGTCGTCACTCGCATCCGATCCGGAGGTCGAGCATTTCACCTTTCTAGGTGCTTATGCAGAGAGGTAGTCAAATATGATGAAACCACAGAGAACGCAGATTAGCGCAAAGTTCGGTATGCCCTTTGCGGATCTTTGCGTTCTTTGTGGTTCCCGTAAGGATTTAAAATGATCATAGGTATTCGAGGAATGGGGCTGATCGGCGGATCGTTTGAGAAGGCGTTCCGCAAGGCCGGACACGAGGTCGTCAACCTGAAGGGGGCGGCATCCACCGAGATCGGACGCTGCAATCTTGTCATCGTCTGTTTGCCGCCCTTGATGGTTGCGCCGTGGATCGTCGAGCATAAGGACGACTTTGCGGATGGAACACTCATTGCGGACGCGGCGGGCGTGAAGGGCGTGGTGTGTCCGCAGGTCGAGCCGATTGCAAAGGCGGCGAAGTGGACCTATGTCGGCGGACATCCGATGGCGGGCAAGGAGCGGAGCGGCTATGCGAATGCCGACGCCGATCTCTATCGCGGGGCGTCGATGATCTTTACGCCGTTCGCCTTTACGCCGTCCGCCGTCGTCGAGCGGCTGAAGGCGATTTTCACGGAAATTGGCTTTGCCCGGTTTGTTGTCACCGATCCCGCGCATCACGACGAGATGATCGCCTACACGAGCCAGCTCGCGCACGTGGTGTCGTCCGCCTACGTGCGCGATCCGCTCGCCGCGAAGCATCTGGGCTTCTCCGCCGGAAGTTTTCAGGACATGACGCGCGTTGCGACGGTCGATCCCGACATCTGGACGGATCTTTTCCTTTCCAACAAGTCGTCACTCGATATGGTCCTCTCTCGCCTCATCGATCGTCTCGGACAATATCGAGACGCAATCCGTAGCGAGGACGCCGCGGCCCTGAAGCAATTGCTGATCGAGGGCCGAGCGGCAAAGGAAGCCACGCACTGATCTGCCGTCGGCATGGGAGTCCGTCGAAGGTGAATTCGGGAGGGGGCGAAGATTCTTTGAGTTATGTCTGCGTGGACGGTTGACGAGGGAGGTTCGCCCGTGATATCATTCTCGTACCCGACAGGGTGAATGGTTCACCATGTCTATGGGATGGTAGTGAGAAAAAATAATCCAATTGGGCGATATGAACAAAACACTCCTGATGGTGGGCGTGCTGGTCGGGCTGTCGATGGGCGCTCTGGCTGGCGTTCCCGGTGTGCAACGGTATAACCTCGAGCCGAAGACGGCGAAGGCGAATGCCGCGAAGGTGGCGGCGGATTTGGCGAAGGTCGGACGGAAGAACGCGCCGGTCGCGCTCTATACGGTCGCGCCGATGAGCGCCATCAAGCGCGTGCCGAACCTCTATCCGACGGACGGACGTCTCTTTGCGCCGCTGAGCTGGATCGCCTCGCGCGGCGAGTTCGAGCCGGCGAGCTTTCTCATGTACGCGACGGCGGGGGACTTCACCGACGTCAGCGTGGAGTGCGGCGACCTCGTCTCGAAGGCGGGCGGTCGCATCCCCGCCGCGGCAATCGACTTCAAGATCGTGAAGTGCTGGTATCAGGGCGGCAGCGCCTGGTACGGCTACTTCGCCGACGCGTGCGGACGAACGCTCGTTCCGGAGCTGCTGCTCCATGACGAGAACCTCATCTGGACCGACGACGACACGCAGGACTACTACGTCCGCTACGAGAACGAGGACGGGCAGCGCCGCTACCAGTGGATGAGCTCGCGCTTCGAGGTCTCGGACTACTCGTTCGTCAACCAGGCGAACCAGGGCCTGATCCGCGATGCCGAGACGCTGCAGCCGTTCGTGCTCAACCGCGGCGAATTCAAGCAGCTGCTGGCGACGATCCGGGTGCCGTCCGACGCGAAGGGCGGCATTTACCGCGGCGCGCTCAAGCTGAAGGCGAAGGGCCGCGAAATCGCCGCGCTCGACCTCCGCTGCCGCGTGCTGCCGCTAGACCTGCCCGAACCGAAGACGCAGTACGATCCGGAAAAGGGCTTCTATCTCTGCCTCTACGGCACGGGCACGCGCAACCCGAAGGTGATGAAGGACGTCGCCGAGCACAACTGCCTGACGCCGATGGGCTTCCCGAAGGTCGATCCGATGAACCCGAGCGGGCTGGACCGCGACATCGAGCTTGCAAAGGCGTACGGACTCAAGACGCAGCCCGTCCTCTTCGGCGTCACGGATTGCGGACTCGTCAACTGGGGCTCGGGCGCGCCTACCCCGGAGTTCGTTGACAAGCTGAACACACTCTCCAACACGGTGGCGAAGACCCGCGCGCTGGCGATCGAGAAGCTCGGACACACCGACTTCTACAGCTATGGCGTGGACGAGGGCGGCCCCGCGACGATTCGTGGCGAACGGGACGCCTGGCGCATCGTGCACGAGGCGGGCGGCAAGATTGGCGTCACCTCGTTCGCCTGGCGCGAGCTCCTCTTCGCACTTGACCTCATGATCCTGCCGTCGATGCCGGTCGAGCATCGTCAGCAGGAGGTGAAGCTCTTTCACGACTCCAATCCCGACGCGCTTTGCGGCTGGTACGCGAATCCCCACTGCGGACCGGAGAATCCGGACTACTTCCGCCGCATTCACGGCCTCATGGCGTGGCAGGCGGGTTACGACGTCTCGCTCAACTACTGCTGGTGGCGTAACAACTGGAACGACATGGCCGTTCCCTACGAGCCGAACCTCCGGGCGATCGTCTCGGCCTACGGCACGGAGGACTCTGTCCTCGACACGCTCGCGTGGGATGCGATCCGTGAGGGCCTGGACGATATCCGCTACGCGACGCTGGTGAAGCAACTGGCGCTGAAGGCGGCGAAATGCGAGGACAAGCCCGAGGCGCTAATGCGCGGTCGTCGGGTCCTCTCCTGGCTCGCCTACTGGGACGGCTATCGGATGGACCCCGACGCCTTCAAGGCGGAGGCGGTCAATTACATCCTCGAGTTGAACGAGCTGCTGAAGAAGTGAGATTTGAGGTTTGATGTTTGAAGATTAAGGTTTGACGAGTGACGCTTGGGATTTGATGTTTGAAATTTGAAATTGACAAGGAGAAAAATGAGAAAGACTATCTTGAGTGTGGTGGCGATGCTGGGCGCGTCGGCGTTTGCGATGACGGATGCCGAGTTCAACCAGGCGTATCAGAAGATTCGCTCGGACAAGAAGAACCAGCCGCGGTACTGTCAGTACAAGCACGACCTGATTCTCGCGGATCTCGCGAAGTTCGGTCAGGAGAACCGGCTGACCGACGCGCAGCGGGTGCGGCTCGCCGGCAAGGTCGCCGAGCATGCGAACGCAAAGGCCGAGTTTCGCGCGACCTACGAGAAGGCGCTCGCGGAGGTGAAGGCGTCGACGAATGCGCAGGTTCGTGCGCAGACGCTGAATGCGCTTTTCGACGCGATGCTGAACACGTATTCGTTCAACCGCGCGCGGGGACTCCTCGAGGCGGAGAAACTGCTTGCGGAGCTTGCGCCGTCTGCCGACGGACGCCGTCAGCTCAACATGCGGCTCAAGTTCGCCGAGGTGGGGCTTGCCGTCCATCGGGACCGGGCTAAGGCGAAGTTCGACCGCGAGTACGCGCTCGTCAAGGCGTTCAAGCCCGATGAGAAACTGAATGGTCCGGCGAAGCTCGCCCTGCAGAAGCAGGCCGTCGTGACGCAGAGCGCGATGCTGGCGGCGCTCGTCAGCGTCGATCCGGACGGCGCAGCGGCGCTGTTCGCGCAGGATGCCGCGGTGCTGGACGCCGGTGCGCGGAACACGTACTGGAACGCCGTCGCCGACTACGCGATCAAGATGAAGGACCGTCTGCAGTTCGACAAGGTGCTGAACGCCATGCTTGCCGAGCCGCGGGCGGATCGCATCGCGGGGCTCTATCGTCCGCTCGTGAACAAGCTTCACAAGTTCGACGCCGACACGGCCGAGAAGATCGTCGACCGCGATCTCGCCGACAAGTCGCTTTCGCCTGTCGAGCGGTTGTTCTTCCTGTCGATCAAGCAGGGCTTCAATGATCCGCCGATCTTTGACTACGGGTACAACAAGCCCGGTCGCTACGGACGGTGGCGTGCGGCGCTTCTGGAGCGCAAGGCGATCGCGGAGGCGAATCCGAACGACAAGGCGTGTGCCTTCTTCAAGCAGGCAGGCGCCATCTCGTGGGAGACCGAGCGCATGATCTGGTACGACGACCTTGCGACGGCGAAGCCCATTGTCGCGAAAGCCCTGGAGCTCTGGCCTAACGATCGCAAGCTCCGCGAACAGGAGGCGCAGATCCGTGCGATCGAAGGCGACGCGAAGGGCGCGGCGGATTCGCTTGCGAAGGCGCTGGCGATCAAGGGAACGAAGGAGGCGCAGTCCAACCAGGTCAATCGCGTTGCGGCGTTTCTGCTCGGACAGGGGATTGCGGGGTTTGACCGCGTGAACGCGCCGCTCAAGCTCACGTCGGCCCAGCGGCTGACGGCGCTCCGCGCGACGTCGCGGCAGCTTTTCACCTATCGGCGCTATGCCGACTGCCGGACGATCTTCGACGAGATCGTCGGCAAGATGTATCGTCCCGAAGAGCGCAAGGTCATCGTCGCGCGGCACCTGCCGCACGCGCCGCAGACGGCGGGCGCGTTCGCCTATTCGCCGCTCTATGCCGACTGGAACAACTACGAGACGCGCTTCCTGCCCTACGGCGGCGGCTACGGCGAGAGCGCGCAGGCGGACGAGAAGTGGCATCTGAAGGACGGCGAACGCCCGGCATGCGATCCGGCATGGAAGACGGGCGTTGCGGTCGTGTACGACGACGAGGGCGTCCACGTGTTCATCCGCTGCGACGATCCTGCCATCTCCGAGGTGACGGACGGCCAGCGCGATGCGGGCGGACTCGAGATGTTCTTCGCGCCGGGCGGGCTGGACGTGCCCTATCACTCGGTCTTCTTCGAAGGGCTCCCGAAGACGGACGATCCGCACGCGGCGGACTGGTGCTCTCCGGGCAAGCACTACCGGCGCAATACGGATGCTTACAAGAAGGACGCCGCGCTCACGCCGGAGGGTGTTGTCGCGCACCTTCATCTGCCGTGGATCAGCTTCTACGACAACCTGCCGATCGACGGCAAGCTCTGGAACCTCGGCGTGATCCGCAGCTGCAAGGGCGGCATGCAGACGGTGGGCGGCATCGTCCACGAGCTGTCGCGTGGCCTGCAGATCAAGTTCGAGCTGACGCCCGCGCAGCTTCTGGCCCTGAAGCGCAAGGTGTCTGTGATCGCCTACAACCGCTATCGCAAGATCCGCGAGGGCCAGGGCGACTTCATCCAGCGCTGGAACGACCCGCTGCTCGGAGATCCCGCGTTCTACGCCGCAGTCGTCGCACCGCTCGTCGAGCGGCTGGACAAGGCGGGCGCGGAGCTGACCGCGCCGTGCGCCGACGCCGAGGTCGAGCGTTTCTTCACCGAGTTCGCGCCGCTGTGGGCTGAGATCGGCTATGAGCTCGCCGAACGTCGCACGCAATACCTGAACGACCGCCTCTTTGCGGAAGAAAACCGGTGAGGCCGATTGCAATAGCGCTTTGCGCTACGGTTGTGAACGGACTTTCGTCCGTGTTCGCGGCGACGTCCGAACGGGCGCCGGAGGACGAGCTTCTCGGCAAGTTGCCGGAGATCTTCGCGAAGTCGGCGGAACACTACAAAGCGCTCGACTCTGCGGCAACTCCGCTCATGAAGGACGAGCAGGGCGAGTTCCGCACGCCGCACGGGTGGCGGATCGGCAAGGGCGAGCTGGACATGCGGTCGATCTACTGGTGGACGTCGGGACATTTCCCGGGTTCGCTCTGGTATCTCTACGAGGCGACGGGTGACGCTTTTCTCAAGGAGCGCGCAACGGCGTGGACGGAGATCCTCGCGCCGGTGGCGACCTACAAGGACAACCATGACGTCGGCTTCATGATGTACTGCTCGTACGGCAATGCGCGGCGCATTCTCAAGACGGACAAGTACGATGCGCTCCTGATGCAGACGGCGTCGACGCTGTGCAAGCGCTACCACGAGGGGCTCGGACTCATCCGCAGCTGGGGGAAGACGGACGAGAAGGCGAATTTTCTCGTCATCCCCGACAACCTGATGAACCTCGAGCTGCTCGAATGGGCGGGAAGTGAAAGTAAAAAGGAAAAAGGAAAAGGGAAAAAGTACGGCGGTGTTGACTTCGGCAAGGTCGCGATGTCGCATGCGGATGTGACGATGAAGCATCATTACCGTCCGGACGGCGGTTGCTACCATGTGCTCGACTACGATCAGGAGACGAAACAGGTCAAGGGAATCCAGCGCGGTCAGGGCGCGAGCTGTGAGACGGCATGGAGCCGCGGGCAGAGCTGGTCCATCTACGGCTATACGATGATGTACCGTTCGACCGGACACGTCCGCTACCTCGATTTCGCGAAGAAGCTGGCCGACTTCGCGATCGGTCATCCGAACATGCCGGCGGACGGCATCCCGTACTGGGACTACGGAGCTCCGGGCGAGGAGCGCGACAGCTCCGCCGGCAGCTGCATGGCCTCGGCTCTCCTGGAGTTGTCGCAGTACGTCGGCGGGGCTGACCGTGCGCGCTACCGCGCCTTCGCCGTCAAGCAGCTCCTCGCGCTCGCGTCGCCGGAATACTTTTCGGAGGGCGGGGAGATCGGACATTTTCTCCTCAAGCACGGCGTCGGACACAAGCCCGGGAAAAGCGAAATCGACACGCCGCTCGACTACGGCGACTACTACTTCCTCGAGGCGCTCTTGCGCTTCCGCGAGCTGAAAGCGGTCGCTCGGCCTGCCGCAACGGTTTGTCGAGCACCCGCCGCGCATCACCTTTGAAGACCTCGTCGCCTATCGCCTCGGCTACGAGGAGGTGGCGCTGGCGGCTGTGAGGGCGGAGAGGGACAAGACATGAAAGACGCGAAGTACAAATGGCTGTTGCTGGCGCTCTTGAGCGCCGCGTTCTTCTTCCATCAGGCGGACCGTGCGCTGTTCGGCCTGCTGACGATTCCGATTCAGGACGAGCTGGGTTTGACCGATGTCCAGATCGGTTGGATCAACACGGTTTTGAGCTGGACCTTGGCGGGCATGGCGCTCATTGCCGGTCCGATCGGCGACCGGCTGTCGAAGAAGTGGCTGATCACCGGTTCGCTCATCGCGTGGTCGCTGATGACGGTCATGATGGGGTTTGTCGGCGACTGGAGAATTGGCGTGGTCGTCATTCCCGCGTTCTTCGTCGTCATGTTCTTCCGGTCGATCGCCACGGGCGTCGGCGAGAGCTTCTTTGGTCCGTGCTATCCGGCGTTCATCGCGGCCTATCACAAGGAGACGCGCTCGCTCGCCTTGTCCATCATGCAGGGTTCGCTTTACGTGGGGCTGATGACATGCGGAATCCTGGCGGCCTGGGCGCTCGGTTTCCTCGGCACCTGGCGGCACGTCTTCATCGCGTTTGGCGTCGCGGGCTTCCTGCTGGGCGTCAGCTTCATCTGGCTCCTCAAGGATCCGACGGCTGGAGCGGCACGGAGGCCGCTCCAGGTCAGGACGAAGGATTCATTCTTCTCGGGCCTCGTCTATTTTGCGAAGACACCGTCGGCGTGGTGCACGATGGCGGGGTTCGTCGCGATCGTGTTCGTCAACAACGCGTATCTCTTCTGGGCGCCGAAGTTCATGGCGGAGAAATTCGGCGTGTCGGTCGGCGCGGCGGGCGCGCAGACGATGCTCTGGCATCACCTCCTCGCCCTGATTGCGATTCTCTCGGGCGGGTTCGTGACGGACCGGCTGGTGAAGCGCTGGCCGCGCTTCCGGCTCGGGCTGCAGATCCTGGCGCTGCTGGCTGGAGCGCCGTGCCTGCTGCTGACGGGCTTTGCGCCGGCCGTGACGACGATGCTCGTGATGTCCGCGGCCTATGGTGTCTGCCGCGGATGCTTCGAGGTGAACACGCACGCTTCGCTGTTTGACGTCATTCCGTCCGAGCACCGTTCGACCGCGACGGGCATCTTCATGGTCTTCGCCTTCTTCTTCGGCGGGCTCTCTGGCATCATCATGGGCGAGCTGTCGGAGAAGTACGGCACGCACGGCTTCGAGATCGGCTTCGCCATCCTGGCGAGCGCCTATCTGCTCGCGGCGCTGATCATGTCCATTTCCTTCTTCTTCACGTTCGAGAAGGATCGAATTCAGGAATGACGAAAGGACTCGTAAAATGAACAGAGTTGCCATTGTCGGTTATGGTTTCATGGGCAAGACGCACTATGGCGCGTGGAAAAAGGCGCCGGGGGCGAAAGTCGTCGCGGTCTGCGACTCGAACCTCGCGCAGCTGACGGCGAAGACAGTCGGCAACGTGAAGGGGGCGGCGGACAATTCGAAGCTGCCGAAGACGATGAAGGTCTACGACAGCTTCGACAAGATGCTGGCGGCTGGTGGGTTCGACGTCGTCGACATCACGCTGCCGACGCCTCTTCATCCGATCATGTCGGTTGCGGCGCTCAAGGCCGGCTACCATGTGATCTGCGAGAAGCCGATGGCGCTCGACCCGAAGAGCTGCGACAGGATGATCGCCGCAGCGAAGAAGGCGAAGCGACAGCTCTTCGTCGGACAGTGCGTCCGCTTCGATCCGCAGTATGCGTTCCTCAGGGAAGCGGTCCGCGACGGACGCTTCGGCAAGGTCGTGGCGGCGGACTTCACGCGGTTCTGTCCTGCACCGGGCTGGAACAACGGCGGCAAGAGCTGGTTCCTCGACGAGTCGAAGTCCGGCGGCGCGGCAATCGACATGCACGTTCACGACGCGGATTTCGTGCAGAGTCTCTTCGGACTGCCGTCGGCGGTCTCGACGCATGCGCATGTCCGCAAGGACGGGCTCACCGACCATCTGACGACGTTCTACCACTATCCGGACATGGTCGTGACGTCCGACACGAGCTGGGCAGCGGCGGGTTCGCTCGTCTTTGACGCGGCGTACCGGGTGTTCTTCGAGAAGGCGACGGTCTATTGCGGTGCGGCATACAAGAAGGCTCTTCTCGTCTATCCCGAGACGGGCAAGCCGTATGTGCCGAAGCTGCTCAAGGGAACGGGTTATGAGCGCGAGATCCGCTACTTCAACGACTGCCTCTCGGGCCGGAAGCCGAAGGAAGTCGTCCTGACGGCGACAGACGCGCGCAACTCGATCGCGCTTGCCTGCGCCGAGAAGAAGTCGGCGCGGTTGGGGCGTCCGGTCAAGGTGGTCTGAGTGATGGAGGGGAATTGGTCGGATGAAGTTTCTCTGCAGCAGGATCACTGGCTGCGGCATTACGTCGGCACGCTCACGAACGTTCGTCCGCCGGACAGTGTCCGCTATTTCCACAACTAAGTCACAATGTGATATACTCTGTAGAATCATGAAAACGCTCATTTTCTCCGCTGTCGGGCTTTTGAGCCCGTTTCTCCTCAACGCCGGCCTGTGGACGAACCTTGACGAGGCACACCACTATTCCGGTCCCGAGCTGTCGGAAAAGGCTCTGGAAGGCAAGGTCGTCCTGGTTGAGAGCTGGGGCACCGATCTCGAGGAAAGCTGCGAGATCCAGTCGCGCATGCAACAGCTGTGGACGAGTTTCAAGACCAAGCCGTTCGTCATCGTCGGGAGCCACTGCACCGGTAAGGCGGCGGAAAAGGTGGCGGCTGTTGTCGCTGCGAAGAAGCTGACGTTCCCGATGTACGAGAAGGCGGGGCTTGCCGAAGGTCCGGCGTTCAAGACGCTGCCCTACTTCTATGTCGTGAACCACCGAGGCCGGGTCGTCTACTCAGGCGGCCAGGATCGTGATGCGGAAGAGGCGCTGGTGACGGCGATTGCGGACGTTGGCCAGCCGATCTACCTGTGCCGAGGCGTGCCGCTGCCGAAGCGCTACAAGAGCTTCGCGAAGAAGATGAAGCTGGGCGTGACCATCACGGGCGATCTCAAGAAGCTGGAGAAGGAGGCGTCCGGCAAGAATGCGCGTATGGCTGAAGAGGCGAAGGTGATTCTCGATGCGATCGAACGGACGAAGGGCGAGGTTAAGGAGGAGATTGCCGCCGTCAAGAAGGCGAATCCTGGTGAGGCATTGAAGCTGATGAAGGACTTTCTCAAGACCTGGCCGAAGGATGGCGAGGACTACAAGGCGGAGATACCCGAGCTTCAGAAGCAGGCTGATGCGGCCAAGGCAGCGGCGAAGGCGGCCGCGACGAAATGAATGCGCTTCTGGTGATGGCGTCGATTGTTCATTGCTACATCGGGTGCAACGGCGGGTCGGAAGACCAACAGGCGCTGCATGTTCTCGAATGCGATACGGAAACCGGCGCGGCGAAAGTCGTCCAGTCGGTGAATGGCGTGCAGGGCACGACTTACTTTCAATTCGACAAGGACGGCCGATACCTCTATTCGATGATCGGGGAGAAGATAGGTGGCAAGTCCGTCGGCTCGATCGTTCGCTTCAAGCTGGAGGGATGGAAGCTTGGCGAAATGGAACGTCTCGCGCAGCTTCCGTGCGAGGCACCGTGCCATGTCTCGCTGACGCCAGACGGGAAGCGCGTCGCGTTTGCCGCGTATCTATCGGCGACATGCGGCACGGTCGGCATCGACGGCAAGGGACTCAAGACCTTCACGTTTCCTGACGATGCGATGGGTACGAACAAGGTCCGTCAGAAAAAGGCCTATGCCCATCAGACATTCTATTTGAATGATGAATTGGGAATTGGGAATTCTGGATTAGGCGTTGTTGACCTGGGCTGTGACCGCATTCGGTTCTTTGATCCTGAGACGATGTTGCCTGCGCCTGTGGCGGACCTCAAGTTCGACGCGGGCGATGGCCCGCGCCACGCGATTAGGTCGAAGGACGGCAAGTTTCTCTTCGTCCTCTGTGAGCTCGGCTCCTGCGTGTATTCCTTCGCGACTCCAGAACCTCTTAACCGCTTAACCGCTGAACCGCTTAAATTTTCGCGCCTTGGCCGCTGGTCCATGCTGCCGGCGGACTTCGACCGCTGGGAGGCTGACAAGGAGAACCTGTCGACGAAGGCGGCGGCGATCAAGCTGACGGCGGACGGGAAGATCCTGATGGCGTCCAATCGCGGGCATGACTCGATTGCGTTCTATGCCGTCGGCGAAGACGGCAAGCTGACGCTCCGGAACATTGCGAAGCTGACGGGCAAGTTCCCGCGCGATTTCGAGCTGATGCCGGGGGAGAAGTTCATGGTCGTGGGGCACAAGATGTCTAACGAGGTCCGGCTCTACCGCTTCGACCGCGAGGCGTGCACGCTCACGCCGGTCGGTGCGCCGATCCCGTGCTGGCGTCCGCTCTGTTTCAAGTTCGGCAAATGATGGTATAATATCCGCAACCAAGGAGATTTTGAAAATGGCATCACAGATGTACGATACGCTGATGAATGACGTCAAGACCGCGATGAAGGCCCACGACATGGGTGCGGTGAACGCGCTCAGAGGGGTTCTCGCGAAGGCGAAGGACCTGACGGTCAACGCCGGCAAGGAGATGACGGACGACGCGATCCTGCAGGTGATTGCGAAGGGCGTGAAGCAGCGCGAGGAGTCGATCGCGCAGTTTGAGTCCGCCGGACGCGCCGAGCTCGCCGAGGGCGAGAAGAAGGAGATGGCGCTCCTCAAGAAGTATCTCCCGGAGCAGCTTTCGGAAGAGGCGGTCGCCGCGCTCGTCAAGGAGGTGATCGCCGCCGTCGGCGCCGCGTCCAAGAAAGACATGGGCAAGGTGATGAAGGAAGTGATGGCTCGCGCGAAGGGCCAGGCGGACGGCAAGCTCGTCTCCCGTCTCGTCGGCGCGGCGCTGCCGTAACTTCGCCGCGCTGCCGTCGTTCTCGGTGGCAGATATTTGATATAATACTTCCTGTCAAGTTCGGAGACACGGCCTGACAGAGAAAGAGAGTGTGTGAAACGTGGAGCGCGCGAGGTCGGGGATTCCGTCCCAACCGGAACAAGCGGAATGTTTCACTCCAAACCAAGGAGGGTTGGCGGAGTGGTTGAACGCGGCGGTCTTGAAAACCGTTGTGGGTGTAAGCCTACCGGGGGTTCGAATCCCTCACCCTCCGCCA
>JAEDMC010000157.1 GCA_016303225.1 Kiritimatiellia bacterium | reverse complement strand
GGCAAGGCCGCGGACTGCACGATCGTGCTGCCTGTCGCCGCGAGCGCCTCGCAGCGCTATGCGGCGGAGGAGCTGCGCGACTATACGCAGCGCCTCACGGGAACGCGCCTTCCGATCGAGACCGCCGGAGCCCAGCTTCCCGAACATGCCATTCTCCTCGGACTCAAGAACGATCCGGATCTGGGGGAGGATGGCTTTCGTCTGAAAGCCGGGGACGGGCGGCTTGAGATCGTCGGCTCGTCCGTCCGCGGCACGCTCTACGGCGTCTACGAATTGCTGGAGCGTTTTGGCGGCTGCCGCTGGTATGCGAGCTGGCACACTGTCGTGCCGCCGCGGGACCGTCTGGCGGTGCCGGACGACCTCGACGACGTGCAGAAGCCCGCCTTCCTCTGCCGCGACGTCCACTTCTGGGACATGTTCAAGGCCGACTTCGCGGCGCGCAACCGGGCGAATGGCATCTCCCACAACGTCCAGGCGCGTCATGGCGGCAACACCTGGCGCTACGTGAAGGGGCTCGGCAACTGCCATACGCTGCAGTACCTGTTGACGACGAAGGAGTATGGTGCCGACCATCCCGAGTACTTCGCGCTTCATGACGGCAAGCGCACGAACGACGACCGCGGCCACGCCGACTTCAACGTCCAGCTGTGCCTGACGAATCCCGACGTGCTGCGCATCGTCACCTCGAATGTGCTGGACCGCATCCGCAGGGATCCGACGGCGAAGTTCGTGGGCATCAGCCAGAACGACAACCAGAAGTACTGCCAGTGTCCGACCTGTGCGGCCGTCGACGCGGAGGAGGGGTCGCACGCGGGCACGCTCGTGCGCTTCGTGAACGCCGTCGCGGAGGCGGTGGAGCGGGAGTTCCCCGACAAGTACGTCGAGACGCTCGCCTATCAGTACACGCGGCACCTGCCGAAGAAGACGCGGCCGCGCCGCAACGTGATGCCGTGCCTCTGTTCGATCGAGTGCGAGTTCTCGCGTTCGATGGCCGAGAGCCTCTGTCCGGACAACGCGGCGTTCCGCAAGGACATCGTCGACTGGGGCGGTGCGACGGATTTCCTCTACGTGTGGGACTACGTCACGGACTTCGCCTGCTATCCGCACATCTTCCCGAACCTCGGCTCGCTCCAGAAGAACGTGCAGTTCTTCCGCGACCACGGGGTGAAGAACCTCTTCGAGCAGGGCGCCTGCCAGGGCCGGCATGCGGGCTTCGCGGAATTGAAGGCCTGGCTGCTCGCGAAGTGGCTGTGGAATCCCGATCTTCCGCAGGAGCCGCTGCTGGACGACTTCTTCACCGGCTACTACGGGAAGGGCGCACCCTATGTGCGGCGCGTCTTCGACGAGGCGAACCGGCGGATCCTCGACTACAACACCACGTCGAACCGCGTTTTGAAGATCTACCAGAAGCCGTGGTGCGAGGACTGCGTGAAGGCTCTGCCCGATTCCTTCCTCGAAGAGGCGCAGGGGCTTTTCGTCCAGGCCGCGGCCGCGGTCAAGGGTGAGCCGCCGGTCTATTCCTACAACGTGCGGATGAGCGCGTTTTCAGTGGACTTCATGCTGGCGGAGCGGTTGCGCTGGGGACGGAGTGGAAAGGTCGTCGATTTCGTGCGGCAGGCCGCGGAAACGCCGGAGCAGGCGCGGACGCGGCAGGAACGGCTGCGGGCGCTGATCGTGTCACTGCAGGCGCGGATGAAGGAGGCGGGCGACATCCGCCTCGTTTCGGGGAACGTCCGCGACGGCCATACGCAGGTGACGAACGCCTGGCAGGCGATTCTCTCGCAGCCGGTCTCCACGGAGGCGGTGCCGACGGGCTGGGTGGAGGAGGTTGGACTCTCGACTTTGAAGCCGGGCGAGTGGACGAAGATCGTCGACGATCCGACTGCGGGGAATGGCCGTGCCGTCCAGGCCTTCCGCCGCGGCTGGGTGGTCGTCTTCCCGATGTCCAAGGCCGTGTTTCGCCCGGGACGCCGCTATGCCGTCTATGCCCGGATGCGGGCGGACGTGCTGCCGGGGCGGACCGGCAACGTGTTTCAGGCGGGCATTTACGATCCCGACCGGAAGGGTCGGAAGGACGTTCTCGGATTCTACCGCAGTCTCGACCAGGTGGCGAATCCCCGCGACTACGTCTGGTACCGTCTGGGAGAGTGGAGGCCGGAGAACGCCAGCGAATATCTCTGGATCGGCAACGGCCAGCTGGACAAGAACGGCCAACCGACGACGGACAGCGTCTTCGTCGACGCCATTCGGTTCAATGAGGTTGAATGAAACGAATGCGCCAGTTTCCATGCTGGAGCCGGGTGACGTCGACGCCTTCGAGGCGTCGATCAAGAAGGCCGACTTCCTGCTGCTGAACAACGAAGTCCCTGAAGCCGGTGCGTCTCGCCGCCGGGGATCCGCTCCCTGTGGACTGTGCGGCCGCGAATGCTGCCGCCGCCCAGAGCGCAGAACGGATGCAAGCAGGGGGAAGCAGATTCCCCGCCTCAAAAATCCTTGTGAAAACGGGGGCATACACATAATGATTTGGAGCGTACAGATTCTTCTTGATCGCAGCCGCGCAGAATTATACGGGGCTGATGTTTGTCCAAACTGCCGAACAGTCGGGTTATACCAAACATCGACTTGCCATTAATGGCGAAACTACCAAATCACTCAGATTCGGGATGTCTCTATTTGACTTCTTGCATTATCAACAAGGCAGCATAGCCCACGAATACCAGTAACCAGGCAGCACCTTCAAGGCGTGCAATCCGCCCAGCGCCAGATGGTTTCCGGTAGTTGATCCCGAAAAAGCCAATGGACAGCGACAAGAGAACCATAACCGGCAAATCTCGCGAGAGAACGTGGGGTGACACGTCCTTGAACGGGCATATCGTGCCGCTCAAACCGACCACGGCAAGCGTATTGAAGAAATTCGATCCGATGATGTTGCCAAGCACGAAGTCGTTTTGGCCTTTCCGCGCCGAGGCTATGGCCGACGCCAGTTCCGGAAGCGATGTACCCGCCGCAACGATAGTGAGACCGATCAATAGCTCCGAAACGCCAAGCGACCGTGCCGCCGAAACTGCTCCCCACACCAGCA
This sequence comes from Kiritimatiellia bacterium, assembly GCA_016303225.1. GTDB lineage: Bacteria > Verrucomicrobiota > Kiritimatiellia > RFP12 > UBA1067 > UBA1067. The sequence goes on along the minus strand of JAEDMC010000157.1, from coordinate 3,425 downwards.
GATGCGACGATGCCACGAGTAGGGCAAGCCCGCCAAACAAGGCAACCCAATAATGTTGTCTTTTTGCCGCAGGCACACAGTTCGCAGACACATTCGCACTCTTCGATTTCTTGTCGAGCCAACAGTAGAGAGGCAGAAGGACTGCGAAAGTCGCCAACTGGATGATGCCGTCCAAACGGGAGAATCCGCCACCTGCGCAGACAAGCAGACAGGACTGGAGCGCTATCCCAGCCAACAGCGGTGACGCCACGAACGCTGCCAGCGGCTTGACCGACAGGGGATGGATCATCGCCGCAGTTCCGAGTATGGCGGCGATGTTGAAGATGTTTGAGCCGTAGGCGTTTCCAAGCGACAGATTGGAATGCCCCGTGCCGGCGGAAATCGCAGACACGGCCAGTTCCGGGGCGGACGTGCCGAACCCAATCACAACCATGCCGATGATGAACGGTGAAACGCCGAACGACCGGGCAACTGCTTCCGCTCCGTCGACAAAAAGGTTCGCGCTCCATACCAGCAGCCAAAGGCCACCAAGCATGAAGACTATTGCAAGCCAAAATGGAAGATCGACGTACATGGTAGGAACGGTCAAGCCTCGCTACTGCTGTCTTTTAGCGAAGACTCAACCTCGTTTTCGATTTTGCGGTCAAGCGACATCATCTGACGTTTGAACTCGTCGGACATCCGCTGAAGCTTCCCCATCATCCGGGCAATCTTGCGAACCGCCGACGGCATCTGCTTCGGGCCGAGAATAATCAGGGCGAGAGCCGCGACAATCAGCCACGTTGTCATGGCTTCACTGCTCAACTCTTCTGCTCGGTGTCTTTTTTCTCCGTGTCGCCCGATTTGCCGTCGGCCATTTTGCCGAGAACAAACATAGGCACGACCGTGGCGATGGAAGCGCCGACGATGACGATGTTTTTCGTGGTCATGTTGTCTTCTCCTTCTGTTTTGAACTGAAAAAGTCCTTCATTGATTCTGCCGATGTACACATCAAAAGCCGGCGATATGCCGATGACGCATGAAGTATTCTGCTCAACGACGCCATCAGCTGGAGATATGGCGCATTGTAATTCTTCGGAGCGACCGTCAGCACGATGATTCGGACCGGCGTATGGTCGAACGTCTCGTAGTCGGCGATTGCCGGAACGCCGTCTTCGCGCTCGGCGACAATTGCCACGGCACCGACGATGCGAGTAACCGCGTCCGTTTTGCAGTGGGGGACGGCTATGCCGTGGTCAAGGCCGCTGCTCATGGCCCGTTCACGGGCGAGGATCGTCCTCTTGACCTCCCCTGCGTCGCTTATCGCGTCGGGACTCTCTGCCGCAATAGCATCCACCATCTTTTCAATGGCCTCTTGCTTTGTCGACGCAGTCAACGCGGGAAGCATCAAGTAATCGCGCAGCCGTTTCTTCGGCATGCGCGGCGATCCGTCGTCGCGCATGGCCTCGTTTCTCATGAACGCGCCGACTTCGTCCTGTCGGACTGGCTGCGACAGCTCCACGGCGACAGAGCGCATCTGCCCTACAACGTCAAGCCACACGTCCATCACAAGCGCCTCTTCATCAGGGGTGCTTTCAAAGCAGATTTTCCGCCCCTCGCGCCTAACGGAGATTTCCGCGTCATTCAACATCACCGACCATATGTTTTCGTCGGCATTGAGCAGTGAAGTGAAGAAACCCTCGTCGCGGAATGTGGAGATGAGCCGTTCCAGCATCATCTGCGCGACATTATCGGACGTGAGGACAAAGCTGAAAGGCCGCGAGGTCTCATTTGACGGCGAGCGTCTGCCGCGCACGCCCGGACGGTTCGTGGAGAACAAAGCCACAAGGCACGGCGGGGCGACTACAGTCGTCACAAGCGTCATCAGGATGCCGATGCCGAACACCTCCTGCGATAGGATCGGCTTGCCGTCCACGACTGTCGAGACGCCGATGCCGGCTACAATCAAAGCGACCTCTCCACGTGGTATCATCCCTGCGCCGACACGAAGCGCGCCAAGTGTGTTGAATCCGCAGAACAGCGAAGGGATTGCGCATCCAACCACTTTTGCCGCCACGGCAAGAACCGTATATATTGCGCCAAATATCAGCACTGGCTTCGAGCAAAGCGCCGAAACGTCAACCATCATGCCCATTGCGCAGAAGAACACAGGGACAAGGAAGGTATAGACGCTCTGAAGGTTCTCCTGGATAAGATGCTTGAGGTCTGTGCGGGAAAGCGCAAGCCCCATCACGTATGCGCCGATGATGAGCGTCAGCCCCATCGACTCGAACAGCCCTGCAATCACCAGCGAAAGACCGAAGGCGAGGGTCGCTATTGCAACCGGACTGCGAAAGAACTTCAAAAGCCATGAAATCCTCCGCGCAAGCAGAATGCCGATGACAGTCCCACCCAGCCAGACTCCAAAGGCGTTTGCCGCGACCTTGCCTATGCCGAGCCAGTTGACCGAACTTCCGGCCTCCGCCTTCCCGCTGGCCGCGATGATGCCCATGCCGATGGCGAGGACAATTATGCCGAGGACGTCGTCGATGACCGCGCCCGCCATGATCGTGACGCCTTCCTCGGTGTCCATCTTCCGCCGTTCGGAAAGGATGCGGGCCGTGATGCCCACGGATGTCGCGGTGGACATGATTCCCATGAACATCGCGGCTGGCGAGAGGATCGCCTGAAGGGTCGGAAGATCGGCCAGATGGCCGAACGTCGCAGGGAGAAGCTTCGGCAGCAGATAGACTGCGCAAAGGTCGCCGAACAGGAAACTCGCCACCACTCCGCCGATGCCGACGAGCGATCCGGTGAATGCGAATCGCAGAAACATCTTGAGGTTCGTCTCGATGCCCGACAGGAACAGAAGCACGACCGATGCGATGGTGCATAGCCCGTACAGTTCCGGCGTCACGGCGAAAGGCGAACTGCCGGTCGCCGCCGCCACAGCCCGAAGTTCAGCGCCACGGAACAGTCCGTTCTGGAAAAGCCCAGACCCGAACCCAATGCCGCCCAACGCCCACGGGCCAATCACAATGCCGGCCGCAAGTTCGCCAAGAACACTCGGCAGCTTCACGCGAACCGCAAGCATTCCGCCGAGTTTTGCCGCAAAGAGGATGAGCCCTACCTGAAGCGCGAGAAGCGTCATCTTCTCGGTCAATGGAAGTTCGGCGACAGCCGTTGAAGCCAAAATCAGATTCGACATGGAATTATCTGCAAAGTGTGTAGAGTACACCGGCGACGACAGCCGAGCCGATCACGCCGGATACGTTCGGCCCCATAGCCTGCATGAGGACGTAGTTAGTCGGGGCTTCCGCAAGCGCGACCTTGTTTGAGACGCGCGCCGCCATCGGGACGGCGGACACGCCCGCAGACCCGATGAGCGGATTAATGCGGTTCTCCTTACGACAAAAGAGGTTCATTATCTTTGCCATGATGACGCC
>JAEDMC010000156.1 GCA_016303225.1 Kiritimatiellia bacterium | reverse complement strand
CGGCGCCGACCGTGCGGCCGCCTTCGCGGATGGCGAAGCGCATCTTCTCTTCCAGCGCGACCGGAGCAATCAGCTTGACGCTGAGCTCGACGTTGTCGCCCGGCATGACCATCTCAACGCCCTCGGGGAGCTGGATGTCGCCCGTCACATCAGTCGTGCGGATGTAGAACTGCGGACGATAGCCCTTCATGAACGCCGTGTGACGACCGCCCTCGTCCTTCGTCAGGACGTAGACCTGGCCCTTGAACTCGGTGTGCGGCGTGATGGACCCCGGCTTCGCGAGCACCTGGCCGCGGGTGACCTCTTCCTTCTTCGTACCGCGGAGGAGGCAGCCAATGTTGTCACCGGCCTGGCCCTGGTCGAGGAGCTTACGGAACATCTCAACGCCCGTGACGGCCGTCTTCGCCGTCGGCTTGAGGCCGACAATCTCAACTTCGTCGCCGACCTTGACGATACCGCGCTCGACGCGGCCCGTCACCACCGTGCCACGGCCTTCGATCGAGAAGATGTCCTCGATCGGCATGAGGAACGGCTTGTCGAGCTCGCGCTGCGGCTCGGGGATGTAGGTGTCAAGGGCGTTCATGAGCTCGTCGATGCACTTGCACGCATCGTCGGTCGCCGCGCCCGCCTGGGTCGCCGGATAGGCCGCGCCGCGGATGACCGGGGCGTTGTCGCCGTCGTACTCGTACTTGGAAAGGAGCTCGCGGACTTCCATCTCGACGAGGTCGAGCATCTCGGCATCATCGACGAGGTCGCACTTGTTGAGGAACACGACGATCTTCGGAACGCCGACCTGACGGGCCAGGAGCACGTGCTCGCGGGTCTGCGGCATCGGGCCGTCGACGGCCGAGACGACGAGAATCGCGCCATCCATCTGGGCCGCGCCGGTGATCATGTTCTTGACGTAGTCGGCGTGGCCGGGGCAGTCAACGTGCGCATAGTGGCGGTTCTCGGTCGAATACTCGACGTGCGAAGACGCAATCGTAAGAATCTTGGTGGCATCACGGCGACCAGCGGACTCAGACGCCTTGGCGACCTGGTCATACTTGATCTCCTCGCAAAGGCCCTTGAGAGCCTGAACGTGCGTGATGGCGGCCGTGAGGGTGGTCTTGCCGTGGTCGACGTGGCCGATCGTGCCGACGTTCACGTGCGGCTTACCGCCGCGATCGAATGTTTCCTTAGCCATTGCTAGTACTCCTGTGAGTTGTTGTTAGTCTTCTTGTTCCCGCCCCCGCTTGAGACTGGAGCCGCCCAACGGAATCGGACCGTCGACCTCTTCCTTACCAAGGAAGTGCTCTACCGACTGAGCTAGAGCGGCATAGTCTCTTTAGAGACGAAAACTTTTGTAGTATATCATAAAACCCCGAGTTCGCGCAAGGGGGGTAATTGAACTGCACGGATTATCCCCGGTTTTGGCTGTCGATTGAAATCCTCAAATCAGCATGCTGATTTGAGCTCGTCGATCGAGCGGCAGATCTTGATGACATTCCACCGCCGCTTCCATTGCGGCAGCTCCTTCCAGTAGGAAATCAGCTCCTTCATCCGCCCCAGCACCGACGCATCGCCAAAGAGCTCCACCTGCGACGCGGCAATGTATCTCTCCAGCAACTCCTTGCAATCCTCCCGCGTCCCCAACCACCGCACGAACCCTCGTCCGATCATAATTCTCGAACCATCCGCAATTCCAGAAGCCTGACACCCGACCCCTGAAACCTGACCCCTACCCCCTGAAACCTCCGGCATCGGGATGTCCCCATTCCGGACCACCGGTACCTTCGCCAACTTCTCAATTTCTCGCAACCGCTCAACATCGCACTTTCCCTCGTACATCTGCCGCGCCGTGCGCGCGTGGACCGTGAGATAGCGGAGCGGAAACTCGTTGATGATCGGCATAAGCCCCAAAAGCTCGTCCGACCGATCGACACCCAGGCGCACCTTCAGCGAGAACTTGCCCGCGCCCATCACCTCGCAGCCGACCTCAAGCATTCGCCGCAAGACGTCCGGCGTCCGCAAGAGTCCGCTTCCGCGGCCCTTGTTGCGCACCATCGGATACGGACACCCCGCGTTGAGATCCGCCGTCTCGAACCCCGCCGCCTTCACCTTCTCAAGGCACTCCCGCAATGCCACCGGATCCTTCCCGATAAACTGCGGCGTCACCCTGACCCCTGATCCCCGATCCCTAATCCCTGATCCCGGATCCCTCAGTTCCCTGTCCTTCAGCGGATCAGAACCCGCCATCGCCGGAATGAACGGCGTCACCGCCTCAGTGAATCCGGTCTCGCGGATGATGTCCGCGAAGACTTCGCGAAAGCAGCGGATCGTCACACCTCTAAGCGGAGCCAGAATCATGAAAAGCGGCGGATCAAGCCGAGTACGAAGATCGTTGCAATGACGAGCGGCAGCACGTACGCGCAATAACGACGCACCCACCGCGGGAACCGCAGCCCCTCCCCCGCATTCGTCTCCGCGAGAAACTTCTCCCATCCCCAGCCGTACCGATGGCAGCAGTAGAACGCAAAGGCGAGCGCTCCGAGCGGCAGGAGGATGTCGCTCACGAGGAAGTCCTCGAAGTCCAGCACGTTCGATCCTTCGCCGAACGGCTGAAAGGCGGACCACGCATTGAATCCGAGGATGCAGGGAACGGACAACACCGCGATTCCGACGCCCACCAGCGCACAAGCCGCAGTCCGTCCCCACCCCGTGTAGTCGCGCACACATGCGATGATGTTCTCGAAAACCGCCAAGACCGTCGAAAGCGAGGCAAAGCTCATGAAGAGGAAGAAGAGAGCCCCCCAGACCCGTGCGCAGGGCATGTGCCTAAACACCCTTGGCAAAGTGATGAAGATGAGCCCCGGACCCTGGTCTGGACTGACCTTGTAGGCGAAGCACGCGGGGATGATGATAAGCCCCGCACAAAGTGCGACGACCGTATCAAGGACCGCGACATTCACCGCCTCGCCGAGAAGCGTCCGCTGCTTCCCGATGTAGCTCCCGAAAATCGTCATCGCGCCGATGCCAAGCGACAGCGTGAAGAACGCCTGGTTCATCGCGTTCGCGACGACGGTCAGGATGCCGACGGACTTCATCCGCGCGAAATCCGGCACAAGGTAGAAGCGAAGCCCCTCCCCCGCTCCGTCAAGACAGACGCTGTTCACGGCAAGGATCGCAATGAGCGCCAGAAGCGCCAGCATCATCCATTTGGTCACGCGCTCCAGCCCCTTCTGAAGTCCGAATGCGCACACCGCCGCCGAACCGATGCAGACGCAGACCATCGCGTACAGCTGTCGTCCCGCCTTTCCAAGAAATCCGTGCTGGAAATACCCTTGGCAGGAAGCGACATCCTGTAAGAAGTCCGTCGTCGCAATCTCAAGAAAGTACAGAATCATCCAGCCCGTGACCGTCGTGTAGAACATCATCAGGAGAACGTTGCCGAGAAGTCCCGCGACACCATGCGCCCGCCACGCCCTGCATTCCGGCGTCAGCGTCTCATGCACCTTCGCGAGCGACGTCTGCGCGGCACGTCCAACCGCAAACTCCATCACGAGGACGGGGATGCCCAACACAGCCAAGAAGAACAGATAGATGAGCACGAACCACCCGCCGCCGGACTGTCCCGTCACATACGGAAACCGCCACACATTCCCGATGCCGATCGCGCATCCCGCAGAAAGCAGGATAAATCCAAGCCGCGACGCAAGTCTTTCTCTCATACAGTTGGTAGTTGGTAGATGGTAGTTGGTCGATGGCAGACAACTTTTAATTTGCCAGTCTCTCCGCGAGCGATGTCCGGCGTTCGCGGACCGTATTCGTCTTGATCGCCTGGTCGATCGCGTAGGGCACGCCTATCAGCAGGACAAGCCGCTTGCCGCGCGTGATTGCCGTGTACAGGAGGTTCCGCTGCAGCATCACGTAGTGCTGAGAATGGAGAATCACGATGACGGCCGGATACTCGCTCCCCTGCGACTTGTGGATCGTCGTCGCATAGGCGAGCACCAGCTCGTCCAGGTCGCCGCCGTCGTACTTCACCGGACGCCCGTCGAAGTTGACGATCATCGACCGGTCGTCGGAGTTGACCGCCTTCACGAACCCGATGTCGCCGTTATAGACGTCCTTGTCGTAGTTGTTCCTGAGCTGCATTACCCGGTCGCCAACCCGGAACATCGTCCCGCCGCGGATGATGACGTCGCCGTGCGGATTGAGCGCCTTCTGCAGCTCGACATTGAGGTTGTCCGTCCCCAGGACGTTCTTCCGCATCGGTACCAGAACCTGCACGTCCTGCAGGGGATCCATGCCGAACTTCCGCGGAATACGCGTGGTCATGAACTCGATCGCCCGCTTCACGCACATCCCGGGGTCTTCGCAGCGCATGAAGTAGAAGTCGGTGTCGCCCTGACGGATTTCCAGCGGCTCGCCCGCGTTCACGTGATGGGCGTTCGTGACGATGAGACCCGTCGTATCCTGGCGGAAGATGAAGTCGAGCTTCGTCGAGGGAACGACGCCGGACTTGATAAGGTCCCCCAGGACGCTCCCCGCGCCGACGGACGGAAGCTGGTCCGTATCGCCTACCCACACGACCGTCGCCGTATCCGGCAACGCCGCAAGAAGGTCGCACGCGAGCTTCACGTCGATCATCGATGTCTCGTCGAAGATGAAGACATCGCCCTCCAGCTGGTTCTCCGCATTGTACGTGAACTTGTTGTTGACCGGATTCCACTTCAGGAGCCGGTGAATCGTCTGCGCTGGAACGCCCACCGATTCGGACATCCGCTTCGCCGCGCGTCCCGTCGGCGCCGCGAGCACGATCTTGAACTTGGAACCGGGAACCTGAAACTTCTTCTGATAGATCTCGACCAAGGCGCGGATGATCGTCGTCTTGCCGACGCCGGGTCCGCCCGTGATGATCGAGAACTTCGACTTAAGCGAGTTCTCCAGCGCCAGGTGCTGCTTCGGCGCCAGCTCGAAGCCCGCGCGCGCCTGCCACCAGGCGATCGCATTCGCAATCGAGGTGAAGGCGCGAGGTGAAGGTGAAGAAAGAATAGCCTTCACCCGCCGCGCGACGTCGCGCTCCGAGTAGTAGAGGGACTTGAGATAGACCTTGCGCGGCAAGGAGGACTTTAGACTTAAGACGTTAGACTTGTCTAAAGTCTCGTGTCTCAAGTCCTCTCGCTCGCGCCTTCCGTCTTCCGTCTCAAGTCCGCCCCCCTCTACAACAACCCTTCCCTCGTCAATCTCGGCTGCAAGCGCCTCGGACAGCACCTCCGTCGGGATCCCCGTCAGCTCATTCGCGTGCAGCAGGAGATCGTTCTCGTATGTCCAGCAGTGTCCGCCGTCCTCGGCCTCGGTCTCGAGCGTGTGAGAGATCGACGCCCGCGCTCTGAGAGGCGAGTCCTTGGGAATGCCGACCGAAAGCGCGATCTTGTCCGCCGTTGCGAAGCCGATGCCCCAGATGTCGCGGCAGAGGCGATAGGGATCGGCCTTCACGATGGCGATGGCGTCGGGACCGTACTTCCGCACGATCTTCGTCATCTTGATGATCGAGATGCCGTAGGTCTGTCCGAAGATCATGTTCTCGCGCATCGTCTCGTTCTGATGCCAGCTCGCGCGGATCTGCTCAATCTTCGCCTTGCCGAGCTTCGGCACTTCGCGAAGCCGTCCCGACTGGTGCGACAGGACCATCATCGTGTCCTCGCCGAACGTATCGACGATGCGCTTCGCCAGGACCGGACCGATCCCCTTGATGAGCCCCGAGGCGAGATACCGCTCGATGCCCTTCAGCGACCGCGGCGCAATGCACGTGAGGGTCTCGGCCTTGAACTGGCGGCCGTGCACCTTGTCCGTCACCCACTGGCCCTCGGCCTTGACGTCCTCGCCCTCCCACACGGCCTGCGCCTTGCCGACGACCGTGATCTCCGGATTCCGCGCGAGTTCGAATTCGCTCGGAATCTCAACGTGCAGGACCGTATATCCGCTCTCGTCGTTGTGAAACACGACCGAGCGGATGGTCCCTTCGACAATCTCCTTATCGGAGCATGTTGGAGATGCGTTCAACGGCAAGCTTGATCTTTTCGAGTGAGGTCGCGTAGGACATGCGGACAAAGCCCGCGCCGCAGGCGCCGAAAGCCGAACCCGGGACGACTGCGACGCCGAATTCCTTGAGGAGCTTCAGCGCGAATTCCTCGTCCGTAAGGCCCGTCGAGCGGATGTCCGAGAAAATGTAGAACGCGCCCTTCGGCATCACGGTCTTGAGGCCTAGCTCATTGAGCGCCGGCACGAGGAAGTCGCGGCGCTTCCTGTACTCGCGGCGCATCCGGTCCACGTCCTTGTCGCCGTGGTCCATCGCCTCGACGCCGGCCGCCTGGCTGAGCGTCGGCGCGGACATGATGCCGTACTGGTGAATCTTCATCATCGCATCGATGATGTCAATTGGCCCGCACGCATAGCCAAGACGGTAGCCCGTCATCGCCCAGGACTTGGAAAATCCGTTCAGCAGCACGACCCGGTCGTGATACTCGGAGAACGAAGCGAAGGACG
>JAEDMC010000155.1 GCA_016303225.1 Kiritimatiellia bacterium | reverse complement strand
GGCGTCAACGGCAGCGGCAAGCACTGCAACTGGTCCATCGCCTACGGCGGACGCAATCTCCTGTCGCCGGGGTCGAATCCCCGCGAGAACGCGATCTTCATCACCTTTCTCCTTGCGATCATCCGCGCGATCGAGATGCATGCCGACATTCTCCGCGAGACGACGGCGGGGGCGGGCAACGACCACCGTCTCGGCGCGAACGAAGCGCCGCCCGCGATCATCTCGGTGTTTCTGGGCGACGAGCTGAACGACGTGCTCGATGCCATCGAGCACGAGGTGAAGGTGAAAGATGAAGATGAACCGCGGAGGAAGAGCCGGATGCGCCTCGGGGTCGATTCGCTGCCAGCGCTCCCGAAGGACACGACCGACCGCAACCGCACCTCGCCGTTCGCCTTTACCGGCAACAAGTTCGAGTTCCGCGCGCCGGGTTCCTCGCAGAACTGCGCAAAGAGCCAGATGGTCTTGAACACCATCGTCGCGGAGTCGATCGACGCGCTGTGCGACAAGCTCGACGCGATGAAGGGGAACTTCAACGAGAACCTCCAGAAGCTGCTGCAGATGCAGGTGAAGGCGCACAAGCGCGTCATCTTCTCCGGCGACGGCTATTCGGACGGCTGGACAAAGGAGGCGAAGCGCCGCGGACTTCCCAACCTGCACGACACGATGGAATCGCTCTCGCCGCTCAAGGACGAGCGGAACATCGCGCTCTTCGAGAAATACGGCGTTCTCTCGCGCGGCGAAATGCTCTCGCGCTTCGAGATCGGACGCGAGGACTACGAGCGGCGCATTCGCATCGAGGCCAACATCTCGCTTGAGATCGCGCGCTCGATGATCCGTCCCGTCGTTGCGGACGAGTTCTCGAAGCTGGCGACGGCGCTCGGACAGGCGAAAAGCGACGGACTCAAGGTCGGCATCCGAGGCCTCACGGCGCTTTCGCTCAAGCTGGGTGCGGGGCTCGACGACCTGCACGTCAAGTGCGACAAGCTGGAGAAATCGCTCGCGCACGGCGGGCACGCCGAGCAGATCGCGGCGATGAACGACCTCCGCAAGACCGTCGACCGGCTGGAGGGCCTCATCGACGACGCGCGTTGGCCGCTGCCGAAGTATAGAGAGATGCTGTTTGTCTATTGATCTCACGGAAACCGCAAAGAACGCAGAGAACGCAAAGTCTAAAGGAAGAGGAGGAGTAGATGAACCGGAACTTTCTTGGGTTTGGATTGGGGGCGTTGGCAGCGGGGATTGCGTGTGCGGACTTGGCTCAGGCGCTGCCGCCGGCGGTTGAGCATTTCAAGCCGGGCGTGAAGGCCGAAGTCGCGCTCTCTATCATTCCGCTTTGGGCGCTGGACGGCAGCGAAGTCGACTGGAAGAGCGCCAAGTTCATCACCGTGAAGGCGCCGCGGAAGCCCGAGGAACCCGACACCACGGTGAACGTGAAGACGTATGTCAACGAGAAGGAGGTCGCGTCCGCCCGCTGGCACGTGACGGGAGGGGGCGTCTTCCGGGCGTTCGTGAACGGACAGCCGATCACGGACGACCGGCTCCTCCCCGGCTATACGACGCTCGAGCAGCGCCGCGATTCGTTTGCCTACGACGTCACGAAGCTGATGAAGACGGAGAAGGGCGCGAAGAATGTCTTCTGCGCCGAGTCCGTCAGCACCTGGTGGACGCGGATGCAGCCGTGGACGCTGAACGTGAAGGAGAACTGCTTCGGCGCCGTACTCGTCGTCACGTATGCGGACGGCACCCGGGCGCGGTTCCCGACGGACCTCACCTGGCAGGCGGCGTTTGCCGGTCCCGTCAAGGAGGCTTCGCTCTTCCAGGGCGAGATCTACGACGCGCGGGTTAAGACGCCGTGGCGGACGGAGGGCGCGCCGGCGGACTGGGCGAACGCGCGCGAGTTCGCGTCGATGTGGGCGATCGGCAAGGTGACGCCGCACATCGGCCCGGCGGTCCGTTTCCGCGAAGACCTGAAGCACGGCTGCGCCGACCATTACACGTGGCGCGACAGCGAGGTGGAGGGCGCGTCCGACACCAACGTCTTCGGCAAGATCGTCAAGGTGAAGGGAAATCCGCTCAAGATCGGTCCCGGCGAGGAAATTGTCTTCGATTTCTGGCAGAACCACTCGGCCGTTCCCGAAATGATTTGGCGTGCGCCGAAGGGCGTGACGGCGACGCTGCGCTTTGCGGAGATGCTGAATGACGGCAACGGCGAGCGTGCTCGCGGCAATGACGGTCCGGCCGGCTCGCTCTACCTCAAGAATCTGCGAAGCGCCAAGGCGCTCGTGAAGTACACGTTTGCGGGCGAGGGGGACGAGAAGTACGTCACGGAGAATACGTTCTTCGGCTATCGCTACATGAGCGTCCGGGCGGACGGTCCGCTTGAAGTCATCTCCGCGCAGGCGATTCCGGTCTCGTCCGTCGCGGCGGATGCGGAGACCGGCACGCTCGTCACGGGCCGCGCCGACCTCAACAAGCTCATTTCGAACGTCCGCTGGGGCATGCTTTCCAATTACCTCGCGGTGCCGACGGACTGTCCCCAGCGCGACGAGCGGCAGGGCTGGAGCGCCGATACGCAGGTCTTCGCGCCGGCGGGATGCTACCTGGCGAATGTGGACGGTTTTCTCACGAAGTGGATGCAGGACCTCACCGATTCTATCGAGCCGGCGACGGGGAGCTTCCCGTTCGTCGCGCCGTTCCCGCACACGTCCGACAACCACCTCGGTCCGTCGACGGGCTGGTCGGATGCCGGCATCGTCGTTCCGCACGTCCTCTACCGGATGTTCGGCAACGTGGACGTCCTGAAGCGTCATTTCGCCGCGATGGACCGGTTTATGGACGTGATTGCGAAGGATCCGATTCCGAAGAAGCCATGTCCCGACTTTGGCGACTGGCTCGCCTACGAGGGCAACGGCGACGAGCTTCGTCACCTCATTTCGCAGGCGTATCTCGTCTGGGACGCGCGGATGATGGTCGACGTCGCGAAGGCGCTCGGCAGGGCGGATGCGGTCAAGAAGTACGAGGCGATGGACCGGAAGGCTTCCGCCGACTTCAAGGCGAAGTATCTCGGTTCCGACGGACTCCTGGTCGAGAAGTGCCGGATGCAGACGGGGTATGCGTTTGCGATTCTCCTCGACCTTGTCGAAGGGGAGGCTTACCAGCAGACGACGGAGGCGCTCGTCAAGAACATCGCCGATCACGGCGGCAAGCTGCAGACGGGCTTTCTCGGAACGGCGGTTCTCCCGTATGCGCTCACGAAGGCGGGACGCGTAGACGTCGCCTATGACATTCTTCTGCAGCGCGGGTGTCCGAGCTGGCTCTACTCGGTCGATCAGGGCGCGACGACGATCTGGGAGCGCTGGAACAGCTACACGAAGGACAAGGGCTTCGGCGATGCGGGCATGAACAGCTTCAACCACTACGCCTACGGTTCGGTCTATGCGTGGATGGTCGAAGAGGCGGTCGGCCTCAAGCCGGATGTCGCGCAGCCGGGTTTCCGTCATTTCTTTCTTGCGCCGCATCCGGACAAGCGGCTCGGCTTCATCGGGATGAACTACCGGTCCGCCGCGGGCCTTATCGAGGCGAGCTGGCGGTACGGCGAGAAGGACGCGATCACGTATGCGTTCCGCATTCCGGAGGGGACGACGGCGACGTTGACGCTGCCGGGCGAAAAGTCCGTCGAGCTCAAGCCCGGCGTCTATGAGTACGTCCGATAAATGATATAATATACCTACTTATGAATATTGTTTGCCTTGACCTTGAAGGAGTTCTCGTTCCTGAGATCTGGATTGCTTTTGCCGAAAAGACCGGGATTCCCGAATTCCGCCGTACGACGCGCGACGAGCCCGACTATGACAAGCTGATGCGCTACCGCATCGACCTCCTCGACAAGCACGGTCTCGGCCTGAAGGAGATTCAGGACGTGATTGCGAAGATTGATCCGCTCGACGGCGCGAAGGAGTTCCTCGACGCGCTCCGCGCACAGACGCAGGTGCTCATCCTCTCCGACACGTTCTACGAGTTCGCGATGCCGCTCATGAAGAAGCTCGGGTATCCGACGCTCATGTGCAACCAGCTTGAAGTCGATGCGAACGGCAAGATCGTCGGCTACAAGATGCGCTGCGCGCAGTCGAAGCTGACGACCGTGAAGGCGCTGCAGTCCTGCGGTTTCACGACCATCGCCGCCGGCGACAGCTTCAACGACCTCGGCATGATCCGCGCCTCCAAGGCCGGCTTCCTCTTCCGCTCGACGGACAAGATCAAGGCCGACAATCCCGATCTCCCGGCGTTTGAGACGTATCAGGAGTTTCTCGCGGGGATTGAGAAGGCATTGAGGTTTTGAGGTCGTATGATTGAAGACGAGATCAGGATGCTGCGGAACAATCACCGTGCGGTGATCCTGGCGCACAACTACTGCCGCGGCGAGGTGCAGGACATTGCGGACTTCACCGGCGATTCGCTGGAGCTGGCGCGCAAGGCGACGGAGATCGACGCGGACGTCATCGTATTCTGCGGCGTCAAGTTCATGGCCGAGACGGCGAAGATCCTGAATCCGACGAAGAAGGTGCTGTTGCCCGATCCGACGGCCGGGTGTCCGATGGCCGAGATGATCACGGCGGCGCAGCTGCGCGAGCTCAAGGCGAAGTATCCCGGAGCGAAAGCGGTTTGCTACGTCAATTCCACGGCCGAGGTCAAGGCCGAGTGCGACATCTGCGTCACGAGCGGCAACGCCGAGAAGGTGATGGCCACCTTGAAGGGTGAGGAGATTATCTTCGTTCCCGACATGCATTTGGGCGGCTACGTCTCGAAGAAGCTCGGTGAGAGCTACCGGTGCTGGAAGGGTTTTTGTCCCATCCACGCGAAGCTGGAGCTTTGCGACATTCGGAACGGACGTCTTGCAGCGGGAATGGACGCGCCTGTGCTGGTGCATCCCGAATGCGACAAGCCGGTCCGCGAGGCGGCAGACCACTGCCTCTCGACCGGAGGCATGTGCAAGTTCGTGAAGGAATCGTCCGCCGGTCGGTTCGTGATCGGTACCGAGGCGGGCATTTTGCACCGGCTGCAGAAGGAGAATCCGGAGAAGGAGTTCTTTCCGATCGGCGACCTCGAGTGCGTCGACATGAAGAAGATCACGCTTGAGAAGCTGAGGGATTCGCTTGAGAAGATGCAGTACGAAGTCGAGGTGCCGGAAGAAGTCGCGATGAAGGCGAGAACGGCCATCGAAAGGATGCTTAGCATTGGGTGAAAAATCCTTATGAAAAAGTTAATGGCAGTTTGTTGTGCGGCGTTGGCAATGGCTGGCTGCGAGGTGGATGACGCGGAAAATGCGTCTGCAGGCGCCTGGATCTCGAACGCCCCGTTCGGGGAGACGGCAAAGGGCGAGAAGACCACGCTCTACACGATCACGGGCGCGGGCGGGCTGAGGCTCGAGGTGACGGACTTCGGCGGACGGCTCGTGCGCTGCTGGGCGCCGGACAAGAACGGAACGCTCGCGGACGTGACGCTTGGCTTCAATACGGTTGCCGAATACGAGAAGAACGGGTTCTCGATGGGCACGCTCATCGGTCGCTACGGTAACCGCATCGCGCACGGCAAGTTTACGTTGGACGGCAAGACGTATCAGATGCCGATCAACGAGACGAAGCCGGCTCCGCGGCACTGCAATTGCCACAGCGGTCCGGAAGGCTGGGACTCGAAGGTCTGGAAGGCGGAGCCGTTTCTCGAAACCGACAATCCGAGCAACGAGAAGACGACGGTCGCGGGGCTTAAGCTGACGCTCGTTTCGCCGGACGGCGACATGGGCCTTCCCGGCACGGTCACGTGCACGGTCACGTACAAGGTGCTGCCGAACAACACGTGGACGATCGACTACGAGGCGACGACGGACAAGCCGACCGTGCTCAACCTCACCCACCACTCCTACTGGAACCTCGCGGGCGAGGCGAGCGGGAACGTGCTCGATCAGGAACTGCAGGTCTTTGCGGACAAGTGGACGAAGACGGACGACGGGCTCATCCCGGTCAAGGACGAGCCGGTCGCGGGAACGGGCTTCGACTTCACGACGCTGCGCAAGATCGGCGCGAAGGCGGACTGGATGGCGGCGCAGACATGGCTCAAGTGCACGGACAACTGGTATGACCACAATTTCGTCCTGCGCGGGAAGGTCGGCGAACTGAAGCCGGCGGCGACGATGCGTGATCCCGTGTCCGGCCGCAAGCTGGAGATCTTCACGACTGAGCCCTGCATGCAGATGTACGGGGCGCAGAACATGAAAGGGGCATTTGCCGCGAAGGCCGAGGGCAAGACGTATCCGCAGTTCGCGGGCCTGGCGCTGGAGACGCAGCACTATCCCGACTCGCCGAACCATCCCGAGTTTCCGTCGACGGTGCTTCGTCCGGGCGAGACCTTCAGGAGCCGCACCGAGTACCGCTTCTCCGCCGAGTGACCACCCTTATCCCGGATTTTCACGAGACCCCCGAAAACATTGGACGAAAAATATTTTCGGGCGGGTCCGAAACCGGTCGAGACTTTCCGTCCGAACCGC
>JAEDMC010000154.1 GCA_016303225.1 Kiritimatiellia bacterium | reverse complement strand
TAAAATCAGGGGTTTCGTGAAATCCGCCTCTCAAAAAACGGGTAAAGTCCAATTTCATGAAGACAGTATACCCTATCCTCCGGCAGATTGTCAACCTCATCCCCGCAACACCTCATCCCCGCAACGCCTCATCCCCGCGAACGATCTTGTGCAATCTCCACCGAGTACCAAACACCAAACACCAAAGACCGTCCACGCAGACATAACTCAAAGAATCTTCACCTCCTCCCGAATTGGCACCAAGCTATTGCTTCTGCCCGAAGTCAGGCTGACGCCGACCCAGAAACGACTTGTGTCCCTGCCGCTTGCGGTTCGCCTTGTTGCGGTTCGCCGGATGCACCCACGGTGCCTGCGGCAGGCCCTCGTTCTGATGTCCGGTCTTGCGATCGACGACATCCGAATGATACGGCTGATCGCGGTCAACGGGGATGGTCTTCTTGATGAAGCGCTCGACGGCCTTGAGCTGTGCGCGCTCCTCCCCCGTCACGAAGGAGATCGCCGCGCCGGATTCGCCCGCGCGGGCCGTACGGCCGATGCGGTGGACGTAGCTCTCGGTCTCAAGCGGAAGCTCCATGTTGACGACGCAGGAGACATCCGGCACGTCGATGCCGCGGCTCGCGATGTCCGTCGCGACAAGAACGCGCACCTCGCCGTGGCGAAAACCGTCCAGCGCACGTGTACGCTGTCCCTGCGTCTTGTCCGAATGAATCGCCGCACAGCGGATGTTCTCCCGCAGAAGTTTCTTGACGACGCGGTCCGCCCCATGGCGCATCTTCGTGAAGACGATGACCTTCGTCCATTCGGGATGAGTCTTGAGGAGATGGATGAGAAGCGTGTCCTTGCAGGCCTTCTCGACGAACATCACCTTCTGGTTAATCTTCTCGACAGTCGGCGTCTCGGGGTTGATCGTGACCTGCACCGGATCCTGCACGAGCTCGCCGGCGAGCTTGGAGATGGCGGGTGACATCGTCGCGGAGAAGAAGAGCGACTGCCGCGCCTTGGGGAGCTTCGAGATGATGCGCTTGATGTCGGGCAGAAAGCCCATGTCGAGCATGCGGTCCGCCTCGTCAAGGACAAAGCACTCGACCTGATCGAGATAGAGGATGCCCTGCGTCATGAGGTCGATGAGGCGTCCGGGGCAGGCGATCACGGTCTCCGCGCCCTTCTTGATGTCCTTCACCTGTCCGTACTGCGAGACGCCGCCAAAGATGCAGGCAAACGGCAACTGGCAGTACTTCGAGTATTTCTTGACATTCTCGGCGGTCTGCGCGGCAAGCTCGCGCGTCGGCGAAAGAACGAGCGCACGAGGGTGCCCGATGTGCCGCGGACGCCGCACCTTCCAGAGGTGGTTCAGAATCGGCAGCATGAACGCGGCGGTCTTGCCCGTGCCGGTCTGCGCGATGCCGATCAAATCCCGTCCCTCGAAGAGGTACGGCATCGCCCGTGCCTGGATTGGCGTCGGGGTCTTGTACCCTGCGTCCGCCACCGCATGCTGGAGCTTCTGGTCCAACCGCCCGAAAACAGAACCGTTAAACATACCGCTGTCCACCTCCATCTTTTCTCTCCACCTTGTCACCGACTTGAACTGTAAATGGATTTCCCCTTCGCCGGATCAGGAGAAGCCGACTGCGGCATCTTCTTGTAGACGGGAATGAGGAAACGATAGGGCGCGTCAAGCGTACCAGCGGCCTCATAGGCCTTCGCCGTGTTGCGGGCCTCGACGAGCGGTGCGGCGATGTTTTGCATGTACTGCTTCCACCGGAACTCTCCGGCGGCGGGAAGCACACTGAACTTCTGCAGATAACGCGTGTGCCGATGCGTGTCGATGTAACGTTCCTTGATCTTCAGCGCCCCACCCTCAATCGCCTTCGCCTGCGTGTCCCAGGGACCGAGATACTTAGCCTTGGTCTCTTCGGACGTCGCCTCGACCCAGGCGTTGTACTTGATCTCGAACGTGCCGCGCCCGTACGCCCGGAAGTTGAAGAAGTTGTAGAACCCGTTATAGGCGGCGAGGCCCTTTTCCAGCACCGCCTTCGTTGCCGGGTTATCCTTCGTATAGCGCTTTCCCCAGATGTCCGCATTGCCGATCTTGCCCGTCGTGTTCGTCGCATACGCGAAGAGCGTGTCACCGATGGTGCCAAACGACTGCGCCGAGCCGAGGCCTTGTTCGCTCGCGAGCCGTCCGGCGATGAAGACTGGACTGACGCCCAGCTTGCTTCCGGTTGCGTGGACCAGTTCAGCGAACGTCTGCTTGCCGCCGTCGACCCTAGACTTCGCCATAAACGTCTTCGAGAGCGTCTGCTCGACCGCATCCGGCGTCTGCGAGGCCGCATCGAATCCGAGCGTCTCGAACATGAAGACATCCCGCGCGTTCAACCAGTTCCGCGGATCCATGAAGTAGGCGACTGTCTCGCGACTCGCTTGATACCATGAGCCTGAATCATACGCCTTCGCGTCTTTGGCATAGTAGGGCGTATAGTTCTTCTCCTTGAGCACGTTCCACTCGTCCGGCGCCCAATCGGCATAGACGACGAGGTTCCAGGACGGCGTCATCTCCTTCTCAAGAATCGCGTCCCAGCTCAGATCCGAGACCGGCAGCAGCTCGAACTGCCACATTGGATACGCAAACTTCAGGTGGGCGAGCGGTTCCGCAAAGCTCGCCGGGAAGCCCTTCGCCGCAAAGTCGCGTCGTGCCTCTTCGATTTTCGCCGCCTTATAAAGATGCCACGCAATTAGAATGCCAACCGCCAGGATCACTGCGGCAAACAGGATTTTCTCGGCGCTTCGCCGAAAGCTCTGCTTGAAGAAAGACATTTTTGGAATTATATCAAAAAAGGGACCGCACCCGCACGGGTACGGTCCTTTTGCGAGGCAACTGCTAGGTCAATTGCCTTCGGTGCGATTACTTGACCTCGACTTCGGCGCCAGCCTTCTTGAGCTGCTCCGCAATCTTCTCGGCCTCGTCCTTGGCGATCGCCTCTTTGACCTTCTTCGGGCAGCCGTCGACCATGTCCTTGGCGTCCTTGAGGCCAAGACCGGTGATCGCGCGGATCTCCTTGATGACCGCGATCTTGTTGGCGCCAGCGGCCTTCAGGATCACGTCGAACTCGGTCTTCTCCTCGGCGGCAGCGCCAGCGGCGGCAGGACCGGCGACCGCAACGGCCGCAGCGGCGCTCACGCCCCACGCTTCCTCGAGAGCCTTCACGAGGTCATTGATTTCAAGAACCGTCTTGCCCGACAGCTCCTTGATGATTTCTTCGTTCGTCATTTTCTTTGTTCCTTTTTTACCTGTCAACCTTAGCCGTTTTTCATACTAAGGAAATCTTGTCATTTAACCATTAAATCAGGCGGCAGGAGCGGCCTCGGCCGGAGCGCCGCCTTCCTTCTTGGCCTTCTCGGAGAGGACGCGCGCAAGACGGGTCGCCGGCTCCTTGAGGAGCATGAGCAACGTCGCACGAAGCTGATCCTTGCCCGGGACCTTGGAGAGGGCCTCGACCATGGCCGCGTCAACGATCTTGTTGTCGTAGTCCGCGCCCTTGACGGAAGCCTTGCCCGCCGAGTCCTTCACGAAGTCCATAATGGCCTTCGCGACGGCCGTCGGCTCGCCCTTGCCGGTCACGATGGCGGTATTGCCCGAGAACATCGCGTTAACCGACTCGTCCCAGCCCTTCTCCTTCGCAACCTTGGCGAGGAAGGAGTTCTTGACGACGAGAAGACGGGAGTCCTGCGCACGGAGATCCTTGCGGAGCTTCGCGAACTGCGCGACCGTGACGCCGCCGTGGTTGATGATGAAGCAGTAATCCGAGTCCTTGACGCGGGTGACGACTTCGTTCAGAATGGCAACCTTTTCAATTCTCATTTTAAGTTACCTCCTTATTCGGCATCCGTCGCGGCGATCACGGGAACGCCGACACCCATGGTGGAGGAAATGCTCATCGCCTTGATGAACACGCCCTTGACGGTCGCCGGCTTCGCGGCCTCAACCGCGGAAACGACAGCCTTGATGTTCTGGACGAGCGCGCCTTCGTCGAAGCTGCGCTTGCCGGCGATCACGGCGAGATTACCCGTCTTGTCCATGCGGAAGTCAACCTTGCCGCCCTTCGCTTCCTTGACGGCCGTCGCGGTATCATCCGTGACCGTGCCCGTCTTCGGGTTCGGCATGAGGCCGCGCGGACCGAGGACACGCGCGCACTTGCGCACTTCCTTCATCGCTTCGACCGTCGCGATCGCGACGTCGAAATCGCACCAGCCTTCCTTGGCGACCTTCTCGATGAGGTCGGCCATGCCGACGAAATCGGCACCAGCCTGCTTCGCCGCCTCAGCGGCATCACCGCCGGCAAACACCGCAACCTTCACATTCTTGCCCGAGCCGTTCGGAAGCTTGACCGTGCCGCGGACGGCCGTGTCACCCTTCGTGAGCTCCGTGCCGAGGTGGAAGTAGACGTCCACCGTCTCGTCGAACTTCGCGCCGGCGTTGGCCTTCACGAACTTCACGGCCTCCTCGATGGAAACCGGCTTCTGCGGCGCTTTCTTCAGCGCGTTGAAATACTTCTTGCCGTGCTTGCTCATTCGACCACCTCGATTCCCATGTTACGAGCCGTACCCGCGATCATCTTGACCGCCTGTTCCGGATCGTCGGTGTTGAGGTCAGCCTTCTTCATCTCCACGATCTTGAGGAGCTGGGCCTTGGTGACCTTGCCGACCTTGTTCTTATTGGGAACGCCGCTGCCCTTGGCGAGCCCCGCTTCCTTCTTGAGGAGCGTCGACGCCGGCGGCGACTTGAACTGCAGCGAGAAGCTGCGGTCCTGGTAGACCGTGATGATCACGGGGATGACGAGCCCCGAGTCCTTCGCCGTCTTGGCGTTGAACTCCTTGCAGAACTGCATGATGTTGACACCAGCAGAACCGAGGGCAGGACCGACCGGCGGCGCGGGATTCGCGGCACCAGCGGGAATCTGGAGTTTGACAACTCCGGTAACCTTCTTGGCCATAATTGTGTTCGCTTCCTCGCTTCCGTTCGCCGTTGGCTCTCTTCAGCTCAGTCGCTCACTTCCTTTTCTCTTTTCGTGCGGCTCCTCCCGGGGATCCTGCCCGGTATCAGGCGCTCGCTTCCTTGCTCGCTCCGCTTTCGCTCACTCGCCCGGTCGCTCGACAACCTGTTTGTCGGACCGCAAAACCTGCCGTTTACTTCAGGGGCTCGAGAGTCTCTTCGAGAGCGACCTTCTCGACCTGCCAGTATTCGGCGTCGACAGGGACCGTGCGGCCAAAGACCTGAACTTCGACCTTGAGTTTGCCCTTGTCGGGATCCACCATGCTGATCTGGCCCGTCAAACCCATGAACGCGCCGTCAGTAATCTTCACCGTCTCGTCGACGGAGAAATTGACCTTGGGACGCTCCACCGTCGACGCGCCCTGCGGCTTGTCGAGGAGAATCGCATCCACTTCACTCTGCTTGAGCGGCTGGGGACGATCCCCGCCCACGAACCCGATCACGCCGGGTGTCTCGCGGAGGAACTGCCACGTCCGCTCGTAAATCGCCTTCTTCCCGTTCTCGTCAATGCCCTTCGCCTCATCATAGAGCGCGAGTTCGCACAGAAGATAGCCCGGGAAAAACTTCTTGGTGATCGTGCGCTTCTTGCCGTTCTTCTTCTCGGTTACGCGCTCGGTCGGGATGACGCACTTGCCGATGAAGTCCTCCATGCGCTCCAACTTGACGCGCGCCTCAATCGACTTCTGCGCCTTGTTCTCCTGACCCGTGAGAGTGTGCAATACAAACCATTGCTTTTCCATTTAGATCACCTCTCCACTTCTCACTTATTCATCTGACTGCTAACGCCAAACCTTAAACGTCAAACCCGTTACGCGCCCATGTGCACGAGCTTGATGAAGCCCTCGATCACTTTGTCACACACAAGTGTCGTTACCGCGAGGATGAAAATGAACGAGATGACAACGAGCGTCGACTCCCACAGCTCGGTCTTGCCCGGCCAAGTCACACGCTTGCTTTCGGCCCCAACGCCAGCCAGATATTCTTTCGTCTTGGCGAAAACGTTCATCTTCTTTTACCTCTTAATTCTTGACACTTCTCTATTCTTGGCAGGGTAGGAGGGAATCGAACCCCCATAGGCGGTTTTGGAGACCGCTGCACTGCCATTGTGCTACTACCCTTTGGCGCTCACCTCTTCGCACGTTTTCGCTTTCGCTTCACTCGCTTCGAGGCTCGAAATCCTTCGACCAATTACTTGGTCTCTTTGTGGGTGGTGCGCTTACGGCAGTGAGGGCAGAACTTCACCTTCTCAAGGCGCTCGGTCATCGTCTTTTTGTTCCGAGTCGTCGTGTAGTTCCGGTTCTTGCACTCTCCGCAAGCCAAAATCGCGAGATCACGCATTTTCTTTACCTCAAGTTACTCAGTGACGAATCACTTTTTCACTTTTACTTTTTCCTTCCGCGAGGTCTTAGCCCGCCCGCCGCCCCCGACCGACCACTGACGGTCGGGATAGCGGGCAGGCATCTCACAGAAGACTTCTTGTGATTACTTGATGATCTTCGAGACCGTGCCGGCGCCGACCGTGCGGCCGCCTTCGCGGATGGCGAAGCGCATCTTCT
>JAEDMC010000153.1 GCA_016303225.1 Kiritimatiellia bacterium | reverse complement strand
CCGTCGTTGATCTCGTCGCGGGGCGCCACCTCGTGCTGGCGCCGCCGGGATCGGGGAAGACGGAGATGCTGTCGCAGCGGATTCTCCGTGCGCTTTCGTCGGGCGTCGATCCGAAGCGGATGCTGTGTGCGACGTTCACGAACCGCGCGGCGTTCGAGATGCGCGATCGGGTCTCCGGTGCGGCGGGACCCGACTGCGCGCTCCCCGATGTCGGCAATCTCCATCACATCTGCCATCGGTTCTTGCTGTCGGTTCGGCAGATCCATCCTGGCAAGTATGTGCTGGACGAGTCGCAGCAGCTTGATTTTATCCGAGAGGTGACAGATGTGTTGCGCGAGGAGTTGCGAGAGGGGAGGACTGCCGATTTGAAGAAAACGCATGGTGTCAGCGTCGTGGCGACGGTCAAGGGTGTTTGCGAACCGATGTGTATTGCGCTTTCGGAGATTGTCGAGGAGTACTTTGCGGATTGCGAGAAGGACGACAGAAGTCCGTACCCGGACATCCTTTCCGCAGTGCTGATCGCGCATCAGTGGAAACTGGGCATTCCGTCGTGCTATCTCCGGCAGGTGCCGATGACGATGTCCGTCTTTCTTGACCGTGGAATTGTCGCGGCGCTTGAGCTGGCCTATTCGGGACTGAAGCGCAAGTTTCGGTCGGTCGACTTCGACGATCTCATCAACGAGACGTTCCTGTATCTGACGCAGAATCCGATTGAAGACGATCGACGCTTTGACTGGATCCAGATCGACGAAGTGCAGGACTTGAATCCGCTTCAGTGGCGGATCGTCAAGGAGCTGACGTCGTCCCGTGCAGTCAGCGTTTACTTCGGCGACGTCGAACAGTCGATCTTCTCTTTTCTCGGAGCTTCGGCGAGTTCGTTTGCGACGGCCGTCGCCGATTGCGAGCGTCATTACTTCAGGACGAACTTCCGCGCAACGCCGCTGCTGTTGGAGATCCTGATGCGATATTCGCTGGACGTGTTGCGTTCTAACTGGGAATTCCTGCCGGCACCTTCCGACGTCGCCCGTGCGAACGGTGAAGTGACGTTGTCGCCTGCGGACGGACCGAATGCCGTCTTGGAGCGCGTCCGTCATCTGCTGGGGGACGAGATCGCCGAAAACGTGGCGATTCTCGTCCGCACGAACCGTGAGGCCGATGCATGCGAAAGGCTTGTGCGCAGACTCGGCTATCGGACGGTCAAGGTCTCGGGCCTTGATCTGTTCTCCTATCCGCCGATGCGCGACTTCCTGGCCTTCGTCTCGATCTTTGCCGAAAAGCCGCCGCGGACGGCCTGGGCGTCGCTCGTGCGACGGTTTGCGGACGGCGTCTACCGCAGTTCGGCGGCGCGGTATTTTGTCCGCGGCATGTTTGCGTCGGGATGGAATCCGATGTCGCTTTTCGGGTTGAAGGATCCCGTACCGAGCGTTCCGCATCCGTGGAATCGTGCGCGTCAGTGGGCGTGGTGGAATCGTCCTGTGCTGTCTTCGCTGCGCAGACGGCTCAAGCCCGCTGTTGATGCGGTTTTGCCTCGCCTCGGCGACAGGGTTGATTTTCGCGTGTTGTTTTCCGTTTTTGCCGAAGCGGCGCTCGGCAAGGTCCTGCGGTATTCCATCCGCGAGTTAGTTCCGGAGAAAAAGGCGATGGAAGAGGAACTCCATCGCGAGTTGACGGCGGACGAGGCTCGGCTGTATGCCTTGCGGCGCATGGAGATTTTCTTCCGCTATGTTGACGTGATCTATGCGAAGGAGGAAAGGCCGTTTGCACAAGTCCTTTCCGAAGACGGACAGAAGCTGTCCAAGTTGAAGGAAGCCGATTTGCTGGTCGGAGACGAGAAGATCGTCATCTCGACCGTCCACAAGGCGAAGGGGCGTCAGTTTGATGCCGTGGTCATTCCTGGCGCGGGGGAGATGTCCGAAGGAGGGCCTGGTGCGGATCGGGATGACGCGCAACGTCTTTTATATGTGGCGATGAGTCGAGCGAAACGGCATCTGACGCTGCTGGGATGCGGGATGGGTGGCATTTGGCGGGGATTGGGCGAATGTTTTCGCGCTGGCTATTCGGGTTACTATCTTCGTCGTGCGCGGGGAGAAGACCTGTCGTCAGATTGGTTGAATCAATGGGAGGTGCTGGCCAAGGCGAAGGCCGAAGGGCGATGTCCAATGGAAGTTGTAGAGTCGGCGCTCGCTTCAAAGGTAGGTCCGGTCGTGCGCATGGCGCTCAAGACGCTTCGGCATCTTCCGGACAGGGTAGGGGCGATTCGGCGTTGGCGGGGTTGTCTTGCGGCGGCCAATGCGGATGCCGCCATCGCTTGCTTGAGAGAAGCGGGCGTCTATGATTCCGAGACGATTCACGCTGTCCGCAAGTCCTTCCTCGCATCGAAGGAAGAGCGGGATCATCGTGCGGCGCTTGAGTATTTTAAGACGGGCTGTGAGTGTGCAACGGAGCGGCGGTCGGAGCTTCTCGCTGCAATCGGCGATTTCATTTATCATCGCCGCGGCGTTCTGCGTCTCGCCGCGGCGACATTTCTCGCCGAACAGGGCGTTTTACGCTGGAAGGGAATTGTCAGAGGCGCCTCGACGGACTTCGAACGTCTGCAGCAGGTTGCCGATCCCGAGCACGAGGAAACTCTCCGCCTGCTGTTGGAGAAGCGCTTGCCAGACGAATACGGCCGGCATTTGCGCACAATCCTCTTTGTGCGGGCGCGACGAAGGTTGTCCTGACGAACAAAATGTTTCACCATCGAAAAGACAGAAAGGAGAAAAATGGAACAGAGTCAGATGAACGAGGTGTTGGCGCGGTTTGGCCATGCGGACTTTCGCGAGGGACAGCGAGCGCCGATCGAGGCGGTGCTGCGGGGCGACGATGCTGTCGTCGTGATGCCGACGGGTGCCGGCAAGTCGCTTTGCTATCAGGTTGCGGCTCTGCTGCTCCCGGGGACGACGCTGGTCGTCTCGCCGCTTATTGCGCTCATGAAGGACCAGGTCGATTCGCTGGAACGAAAGGGCGTCGCTGTCACGCTGATCAACTCGACCGTTGGGCGCGGCGAGATGGAAAAACGGCTGAAGGGCATGAGAGATGGCGTGTATAAGCTCGTCTACGTTGCTCCTGAGAGATTTCGCAACTCCGCGTTTCGTGCGGCGTTGGCGCAAACGAACTTATCAATGGTGGCGATAGACGAAGCGCACTGCATCAGCCGGTGGGGACATGATTTTCGTCCCGACTACCTTGAGCTTGGAAATCTCGTCCGTACACTTGGAGAGGTGCGCGTGGTGGCGCTCACGGCCACGGCGACGCCTGCCGTTGACATGGAAGATTTGCTGCGGTGTTATCTGAAGATTCAAGATGAAAGCCGCCGTCTCGCGCCGATCCTCAACAAGGTCGGAGTCCCGTCGGGCAAACGACTTGACGCCGCCATTCACGCTGGACGCATCGCGCCGGATCTCGTTGCAGATGCTGTCACGCGGCAAAGCGATTTCTCATTCGCCGTTCAGCGTCGCGACGCTCGGCTGGCGGGTTAAGAGACTGTTTGCGGATGACGATGACTAATTGAGAATTCATCTTAGATGAAGGAGAATTCGGCAATGCTTGAGACGACTACTGACATCGTGCCGATGGATATCCGCCCGCTGATTTACGAAATCCGCGGGCGGCAGGTGATGCTTGACCGTGACCTAGCGGCAATCTACCAGGTTTTGACAAAACGGCTTAATGAGCAGGTGCGACGAAACATCGAGCGATTCCCTGATGAGTTCATGTTTCAGCTCACGAAGGATGAGATGATTGAACTGGTCGCAAATTGCGACCGGTTCAAGACGATGAAACATTCCTCCGTGGCGATGACCGCATTTACCGAGCAAGGCGTGGCCATGCTGTCTGCTGTTCTCAAGAGCGATATTGCCGTTCGCGAAAGCATTCGCATCATCAAGGAGTTTGTGGCAATGCGGAAGGCGTTGCCGGAGAGAAGCCTGACGTTTGAGAATCTTGCTGCGCGGGTTGAGGCCAATGAACGGCGGCAGATCGTAGACCAAGAGCGCAACGAGCGGCGATTCGAGGAGATTCACACGAAGATGTGCGAAGGAGACATACCGCTGGCGCAAATCTTCTACCAGGGCAAGTTCTGGGATGCGAAGTCTCTCTTGATCAAGTTCATCCGCCGTGCGAGGAAGGAGTTGATTGTCATTGACGCCTATCCGGGCGTGGCGACGCTCGACATGCTCGCAAAGCGCGGACGCTGCGTGAAGGTTGAACTCGTCACGCATTCCAACGGCGAGCTCGCCGAGTCAGATTTTGAGGCCTTTGCCAAGCAATGCGGCAATTTTACGAAGACCATCTGCGGCATCTGCCACGACCGCTTCATCATTGCAGATCAGAAGGAGATCTACTGGTCTGGTGCATCCCTCAAGGACGCCGGTCGCCTGACTTTCGCCGCCGCGAAGCTAGGCGCGGAGATGGTTCCCGGTCTGCTTGCCTCCATCCGCAAGGCAACTACCGTTACGAATGCATACAAGAAAGGCGCGACAAAAGGAAGGAGAATTGCCGAAAGAGGGTTTTATGCAAATTTTGCATAAAACCTCTGAAGTTGGTGGCAGACCGGTTGCGCTTTATAATCTTGATGTCGTCATTTCAGTCGGCTACCGCGTGAAGTCTTTTGCCGCTATCAGTGGCGCTTTCCTGCATTGCTGTGCCTGCGGTCACTAACGCCGTTCCAGGCGTGGTGTCCGTCACTGTGGCGACAAACGCGCCAGCAGTGAAATCAACCTTCGCCAATGCTGCGGCGGACAAGCAGTTGAGACATCAGTGCGAAGCCGTCACGAAGTCTGGCAACCGTTGCAAGCGCAATTCGATTTCGGGCGGGAAGCTTTGTCGGCAACACCAAAAGATCAAACAGCGCAATCCGTAGGAGTTCGCGAGGGCGAGGTCCATTGACTATGCCATGACGTGCCAGAGCAGGCAGAAGAAGTGGCAAATCGTGCCGGCCAGGACGAAAAGGTGCCAGACCATGTGCGAATAGGGCAGGGATTTCCAGAGGTAGAAGACGCAGCCGAGCGTGTAAAGTCCTCCGCCCAGCACCAGCCACATCGTTCCTAGATCTTGAAGCGCATGGGCCAAAGGGATTATCGCAAGGATTGCCACCCAGCCCATGATGATGTATGAAAACGTCGAGACGAAGCGGTAGCGGCCCGTCGTCAGAATCTTGAAGGCCACTCCGACCAAGGTGAGGCCCCATTCGATCCCGAAGATGGACCACGCCAATGCGGGATGCTCCGGACGAAGCGACACAAGGCAGAATGGAGTGTAGCTGCCTGCAATCAAGAAGAAGATCGCCATGTGGTCCAGAATATGCAGGATGCGTTTGGCGGGCGCATACGAAACGGCATGATAAGTCGACGAGACGGCGTAAAGGAGAATCACGCTTGCCCCGAAAACTGCCGCGCTTGTTACTTTCCATGCGATTAGGTTTCCGCTTGAAAATCCTTGCCAAACGAGTAAAGTCAGCATTGCCGCTCCAAGGTGCGAGCCAATGACGTGCGTCACCATATTGGCGATCTCTTCGCCGGTTGTCTGCGGACGTTTATTTTTCATCTTGAGTCGATGCCCTTTATGTCCATATCTTTCACCATGTTGTTCCTTGTTAGATATGAGATAGTGAGAGTATAGCATATTCTGCTGCGTTATTGTGACATAATGCGCAAAAGTGTCGCAATAGCAAGGTGAGGCGTGGCTGTTGGAACTTTCCCGCTTTCGTTGCATTTCCAACATACAGCGGAAGCGAAATAGTGTATAATATAGGGCGTCAAACGAAACGAGCGACTTTTGCGCTCGTGCCGTGTGACAAGGTGAAGTCCGTTTACGAATACTGCAACCTGCATAGCCTGTGGAAGGCCTGAAGAGAAAGGAAGGTGTGATATGAACAAGACAAAGTACGTGTGCAAGATCTGCGGCTGGATCTACGATCCGGCGGAGAACAACAATGTGGCGTTCGAAGACCTGCCGGCGGACTGGCATTGTCCGCTCTGCGGCGTCGGCAAGAACGACTTTGAGCCGGCCTACAACTGAGCAGGTCTGAGACTCAAGCGACGGGGCGCGGCGAAAAAGTCGCGTCCCGTCGCTCTTTTCCGGACTGTTTTGTGGTAGGCTCATGTCAAAAGGAGACTAAACGTGATGCGGGTGCCGCATTTCAGGGTCTATCGTTCGGTTTCGATGAATCTTGGCATTGTTTGTCCGAAAGAGTGAAGAAGCGTTTAATCCGCTTCCCGTTGAGGGCGTGGTTGATTCTGGCGTCTACATGGTCTTCCCTAACGCAAGGCCAGTTCGTGGTATAATAGGGGGAGTTGGTACAAGCGATGGATAAGTTTACCCCAGAACAACGCTCGAAGATCATGTCCGCGATTCACTCGCGCGACACGTTGCCGGAGATCGTCGTCCGCAAGTGGCTCTTTGCGAACGGCTATCGTTTTCGCGTCTGCGACAAGCGCGTCGTGGGGCATCCCGACGTCGTTCTGCCGCGGCTGAAGACGCTTATTGAGATTCGTGGCTGCTTCTGGCATCATCACGGCTGGGAGTGGGACGGACGCAAGCTCGTGCAGACTGCCGAGTGTCCGCAGGCGACCGCGCCCAAGACCAACAGTGCGTTCTGGAACGCGAAGTTCCGCCGCAACGTCCAGCGCGACCAGGAGCACGAGCGGCTCTGGTCCGAGCAGGGCTGGAACGTCATCGTCATCTGGGAGTGTGCGCTCAAGACGGTGGCCGCGCGCGAGAAGACCTTTGAGAAAGTCGGCAAGTGGCTGAAAACGATAAAAGAGCAGAAGCCAGAGGACGGCAAGTGAAGCGGCTCTCGGCGGCAGATTACGCGGTTGACGCCGTCATGGCGGCGAAATTTCTGCTGGGGAAATGGCTTTGTCGTCGTTTGCAGGACGGTAGTGTTCTCAAGGCGCGTATTGTCGAGACCGAGGCCTACTGCGGCGAGAGCGACACCGCCTGTCACGCGCATTGCGGCAAGACGGAGCGCAATGCGCCGATGTACGAGCCGGGTGGCATCGCCTACATTTACCTTTGCTATGGCATGCACAACCTCCTCAATGTCGTTACTGGGCCGAAGGATTATCCCGAAGCGGTGCTGATTCGCG
>JAEDMC010000152.1 GCA_016303225.1 Kiritimatiellia bacterium | reverse complement strand
TTCGATGAGGGGGCGGGCGTACCCGATAACAAGGGGCGTTCCGCTCTACTCTACTAGTTGCGGAATATGCTATAATGCGCGGCATGAGAGCTTTGCGCAATTTCAAGCCTGATCGTTGTTATCACCTGATCAGTCGGATCGCGAACCGCGCATTCTACCTGACTGACGAGGAGCGTACGCGCTTCGTCGAGCGGTTGTGGCGCGTGGCGAAGTTTTCCGGCATCGAGGTTCTGGCGTATTGCTTCATGAGCAACTTCTTCACGGCGCGCTATCTGACGCCGCTTGCAAAAGCCGGGTACATTGCCACCGTCGATACCGAGAACCTTCATTCGCCGCAGCGGAAGTATCGCCTTGTGGCCAAGGGAAGGAGGTTGGTCTCGTGAACTACTCCACCACTCTTACTCCACCATTAAGGACTGACCCTTCTCGGTCCCCTGACCCTTCAATTCTTGCCGGTGATGCCGAAGGTTCTTCAAACGAATAATGAAAAGTAAAAAGAAAGGTAATATGAACATGGCGATCAAGTGCGCGGTTTTGTCCGCAGGGTGCGGATGCATTGCGGGATGCATGATGTTGTCGACGGCGTTTTCGGCGCCTGGAAACCCAGTGGCGAAGACGGTAGCCGCCGACTTCGCGGCGCAGTCGGGTGCGAAGGTCTGGCACTATGCCGTACCGCCGATGAGCGAGATCCAGCGCCTGCCCGACGTCTATCCGACGGACGGCACGCCGAACGGAGTCGTCCGCATCGTCATGGCGAAGGACGAGTACGAGCCCGGCTCCTTCCTCGTCTGGGCGCCGCAGGACCTCGGCAAGGTGCAGTTTGAACTCGGGGAGTTCAGAAGGGATCAGGGATCAGGGATCGGGGATCAGGGAGCGGCGGTCTTTCCGAAGGAGAATCTCGATCTCAAGTTCGTGAAGGTCTGGTATCAGAACCGGAACGGCTGGTTCAGCTACTTCGGCGACACGGGCTTCAAGCTCTGCCCCGAGCTGCTGGTGAATGACGAGGACCTCATCCGCGTCGACACCAAGAAGGAGGCGAACTACGCGCGGCTCGTCGAGAAGGACGGCAAGAAGTCCGAGAAGTGGCTCAATCCGCCGCGGCAGATGGACTGGCGCCAGCTGCGCGAGGGATGGCGCAAAGAGGACACCTTCGACTCCATGCGCGAGAACTTCCGCGATGCGGCGACGCTGCAGCCAGTCGCCCTGCCGAAGGAGTCGTTCCGCCAGTTCTTCCTGACGGCGCATGCGGCGAAGGACGCGAAGCCGGGGCTGTATCGGGGAGAGGTGATTGGGAGACAACAAGCGTACGACAACAAGAGGGGGGAGGTGTTGGCTCGGATTCCTGTGGAGATCAGGGTGCTTGACTTCGTGCTGCCGCAGCCGAAGTGCTACAACGAGCCGGAGAAGGACTTCCTCGTCTCGTCGTACTCTTATCTCTCGTTCGACCACATCAAGGAGAAGAACGGCTGGGACGAGGCGCTGGCGCGCAAGCAGTTCGTCGCCATCCTGCGCAACCAGGTCGCGCACAACCAGACGATGCACATGGTGCGCGGCAACTTCAACAACGAGGCGTTCGAGACGATCGAGGTCATGAAGGAGGCCGGCATGCGCACGGACGTCCTGCAGGGCGTCGCGTATCCGTCCCGCAGCGATCGTGCGAAGATGGAGGAGCACGCGAAGCGCATGGCGGACGAGTTCGACCGCCGCTTCGGGCACCACAACGTCTACATGGGCTACGGCGACGAGCCGAGCGCGAAGTGGCTTGCGGACAACCGTCCGGTCTTCGAGGCGTACCAGCAGGCGGGGCTCAAGTTCTTCATCGCCGGAGAGACCGTCTTCTCCAAGGCGGGCTACTTCTACGACTGGCACAACTCGGCGCGTGACGCGACGGACGACACGCTGCCTGCGCTCTGGGGCAAGATGCAGGGCGCGAGCCACGTCGCGTGGTACGCGAACCAGCACGTCGGCGCCGAGAACCCGGCGCTTAGCCGCCGCCAGAACGGCCTCGGCGCGTACCTGACGGGCTACACGGCGCTCTGCAACTACGCGCACCACCTCGGCCCCTACAACGACGACAGCACGACGTACAAGCCGATGGTGCTCGCCTACGGCATCTACGACGGCGTCCTCGACACGCTCGCGTGGGAGGGCTTCCGCGAGGGCATCGACGACATCCGCTACGCGACGCTGATGACCGACCTCGCCCGCAAGGCGGCGAAGTCGAAGGACCTCAAGGTGCGCTATCTCGGCTCGAAGGCGATGCAGTACCTGGCGCTCACGGACGCGCGTTCTTGCGACCAGGATTCCGTCCGCGGCGAGATGATCCGCTTCATCAACGAGCTGAAGCCGCTCGTCGCCCCCTACGACGTCAAGCCGGAGACGGCGAACAATGACGTCGCCGCGGCGAAGGCCGGAGCGGCCCGCGCCGAGGCGAACCTCAAGAGGGAGGTCGCGGAGGCGATCGCGAAGGTCGCCGAGGCGAAGAACGAGTCGTTGACCAACAAGGCGCATGTCGCAGTCGCCGACGTTTACGCCAAGTACGGACGCCGGAAGGAGGGCGGCGCCTATCTCGAGCAGGTCGGACTCTTCGCACAGGCGGCCAATTACTTCAGCTGCCTGCCTGAGAAGCGCGCCGAACTTCAGCTCAAGGCGTATCAAAAGGACAAGTCGTGCTTCTGGCCGCTGCTGACGGACCGTCCCGAGATCATGAAGGACTTCGACGCCGTCGTCTTCGGCAAGCTGAAGCCGAACGCCACGAACGATTGGAAGCGCACGGTCGGCGGACTCCTCAATTCGCTCGGCGGCAACCACGAGCTGACCTGGTCCGAGCGTCCGAAGCTGTTTGCCGCAGTCTACGCCAAGGTGTTGGCGGCGGCGCGCACGTGGAACGTGCTGGTGCCGGCCACCGCGGCGAAGAATGCGGTGTGGGCCGCGCTGCAGCTCCATGATGCGAAGGCCGCGGCCGAGGCCGCGAAGGAGGGCCTCAAGGACGAGAAGGCGAAGCCGGAGGTGCGCTACTATCTCGGACTCGCCGCGGCGCTCGCGAACGTGAACGGCAAGCCGGAGACCTTCTTCGCGGCGGCGGAGAAGTTCGACAAGACGGTTGCGGACGTTCCGAGCAAGGTGCGCGTCGACGCGCTCTGCGCCTACGGCGCGGCGCGGATGCTCGCCGGCGACGAGAGTGCGGTGCGCGGACTCAACGACTTCCGCAAGTCGCTCTACAAGCCCGAGCCGAAGAAGCGCTATGTCGTCCGGTTCTCCGAGACACCCGTGACCGGCATGGCCGACTGGGCGAAGGTCACGGCCGAGAAGCAGGCCTATGACCGCAAGTTCGGCGGCAACCTCGACTTCCTGGTGACGGACGTCACCTCGGGCGAGCGCGCGCTCGGCAACTCGAAGGAGCAGCTCGCGGATCCGACGATGGAAGTCGTCTGCGATGAGAAGGGCATCCACATTCTCGTCCGGCAGGCCGATCCGAAGGCGAAGGCGGTCGAGCTCGGACTCGTCGGCAACTGCTCGTTCGAGGGCTACATCGCGCCGGGCGCGAACACGCCGTACGCGTGCTTCATGTACACACCCGAGTCCGGACATGCATCGGTATTCAACACGACGTATCCGACATTCGCGAACCGTCCGATGGACCCCCGCACGCCTAACCGCAAGTTCCGCTTCCAGAGCGAATACGTCGACGGCGAGGCGCGGCACTACCTGTTCTTCTCGTGGGAGAACTGGATGCAGCGCATTCCGCAGGACGGCACGGTCTGGGACTTTGAGAACATGTGCTGGCATCGCGCCGGCAACAGCTGCTGGAACGGCACGGAGTCGATTCACGGACGCTCCACCTGGGGCGAGTTCGAGTTCCGCCTGACGCCTCAGCAGCGTGCGCGGATCCTGAAGCCGCTGCTGGTCGCCGCCTACCGCGAATACAAGGCGGAGAAGCGTTGCGCGGCGGGACATGACGGTGCGCTCGTGCACTGGGCGGACGCCGCGACGGGCGATCCCGAGTTCCATGCGGCTCAGGTGCAGCCCCTCATCGAGACGCTTGACAAGTACGGCAAGCTGATCGCGTCCGACATCAACGACGAAACGGTCTTCTGGCTGGCGAAGGAGGCGCTCCCGAAATGGCAGGATGTCCTCTTCGAGGTTGAACGCCGTCGCGCGGCCTGGCTTCTCGAGAGGAATGCGAAATGATTACGTGGAAGACATTGGTCCTGATTGCGGCAGTCGGGCTGATGACGCCGATTGCGAGTTATGCGGCGCCGCTCCTTCCGGGAGACCAGACGGATCCGACGGCTTCGACCGGTCGGCCGACGGCCACGTCTCGCGGCCATGAGCCGGAGGAACCCTATCGCTATCCCTACATCTCCACCTATTATGTCGAACCGACGGTCAAGGCTGGCGACGAAGTCGTCGTCGACTACTATGTGACCGATTGGGACCAGTCGGAGATCCGCTTTGCGGACGACTCCTGGAAGTTTGACGTGATGGTCGAGCTGGTCACCGAGCGGACTGCCGCGGATCTGCCGAAGTTCAAGCTCCCGGCGGGCGAGTTCAAGCCGCCGGCACCGGTCAAGAAGGTCGCACCGAAGAAGGCGAAGCCGCTAACGCCGGCGGAGAAGAGCCGGCTCGAACGCGAGGCTCGGCAGAAGGCGCAGAAGGAGAAGGCCGCGCAGGTCAAGGCCGCTAAGGCTCGGAAGACTATGGCGAAGTCAGCGCCGCGTCGTCCGGCGAAGTCCGCCGCGAAGAAGGGGCCGGGTCCGATCGTCGTGAAGGACGTGCCGGCCGGCGACGGCAGCGTCTCGCTCGGACGCCTGCCGGCTGGCGACTACGCCTTCGGCATCTGGTGCAAGGACATGAAGGGACGCGAGTCGCACCGTGTCTGGCATTTGTTCCGGGTGCGGGACGCCGCCGACCTGACCGTCCCCGAAAAGGCCGTTCACACGATGACCGAGGCGGACCTTGCAGGCTACGGACTTGCGAATGACGACCGGCGCGAACGGCGGATGCCGAACGGCAAGGCGTCCGGCGCGGCCGATTCCGCGCAGCCTGGCTACACGGTCGAGTTCAGGGCGGGTGCTAAGGACATTGCCGTCCCGGGAGCCTACAAGACGCGCAAGGTCACCTACGATCCCGGCTATGACAAGTCGGCGGTCGAGGCGGAGGCGCTGGACAACGTGAAGGGGCTCAATCAGTTCATGGCGGACCTTTCCGCCGCCGGCTACCGCAAGCTCGTGCTGCTGCCCGGCACTTACCGCCTGAGCGCGACGGCGTTCCTCACCCTGCCGGACAACTTCACGCTCGACCTGAACGGAGCTGTCCTCAAGGAGAACGGCTTCACGGGCGACCATGCGGCGATGGTCAAGTTCGAGAGCACGTATGACGCGCATCTCGTCAACGGCGTCGTCGAAGGCGATTACTTCGAGCACGACTACGAGCATTCGCCGAACGACTCGGAATGGCCGATGGGCATCGAGATCGTCGGCGAGAGCCAGTATTCGAGCGTTGAGAACGTGACGGTACGCGACATCACCGGCTACGGCGGCGGCAACGGCTTTGCGAACGACCGCAAGGGCGGAATGGCCCACTGGCTCCGCGGCATCGGCTGGGGCGAGCCCGGCGTGCTGGACCGGCATACCGGCAAGCCCGACTCCAAGGTGAAGGGTTGGGTCACGTCCGACTTCATCGACCTGCCGGAGGATGCGACATACCTGCAGGTCTCGAAGTACCTCGGTTACCAGGGCTTCGCCTGCGGTGGCTGGTGGATGACGGTCTGCTTCTACAGCTCCGGCAACAAGCTGATCTCCGCCGAGACGGGTTTCCAGTACCGGGCGATGCGCGTGCCGGCTGGCGCGACAAAGGCCCGCGTCTCCGTGGAGGCGGCGAGCGTCGCGGACGTGCCGAGAGGCGAAGGGAAGGAGCTCGTCGCCTACCGGATGCGCACGCCGCAGAACTGCAGCATCGTGAACTGCCAGTTCTTCCACGACCGCTGCGTCGGCTATGCGGCGAGCGGCATGAAGAACTTCCTCTTCCGCGGCAACTCGTTCGACCATTGCGGCGACGCCAAGGCGATGTGCTCGTTCGACGCCGAGGACGGCTGGGACCTGATGCAGGACGTCTACCTGGACGGCAACAAGTTCGGCTACAACCATGTGATGTGCGACATGATCGGGTGCGGCGGACACAACTTCATCTGCGAGAACAACGTCGGGCGCATCTACTTCTGGGGACGGTGCTACTCGCCGGTGGCGCGCAAGAACTCGGGCATCAACGGCGTCTTCCACTGCACGTCGCGCCGTCGCAGCGGCTATGGACGTTTCGGCAACGACAACAAGTGGCCATACGGCATCGAG
Organism: Kiritimatiellia bacterium; assembly: GCA_016303225.1. Lineage (GTDB taxonomy): Bacteria > Verrucomicrobiota > Kiritimatiellia > RFP12 > UBA1067 > UBA1067. The sequence goes on along the minus strand of JAEDMC010000152.1, from coordinate 796 downwards.
CTCGGGGCGGGGAAGAATCCGCACGTCGACTGGGAGTTCGGCATGCGCGGCGTGGAGTTCAGTCCGAAAAAGCGTCCGCCCGCCAAGATCATCGTCGACAAGACCGGACGACTGAGCGGCAGCACCTTCGTGAAGACGGAGGTTCCCTATCCGATGCTGTCGTCCTGCAAGATGCTCGGTTGCAACTGCGCGTTGCCCGGGGAAGGCGAGTGGAACGGCTGCACGATGAAGACCTGCACATTCTCTGGCGGCACCACGCTTGTCTTGTCCGACTGCAAGATCATGAAGTCGACATTCCGGTATATCGTCGGCGGCAAGCTGACTTTCCGCCGGTGCACGCTGGAGGGCGTGACCTTCGCCAACGTCGACGCCGATCGTGTCGTCTTCGAGGACTGCACGCTCAACGGAACGAATCCGCCGGCGAAATAGGTAGAAGTCGATCCAGACGTTGAGGTCCGTCGCTTCGCCGTGCTTCAGGTAGAGGCCGAGGTGGCATTCGTCTGTTCGGCGACCTCGCCGATGAGAGTGCCGGTTTCGCAGACTCCGGCAGAACTGAGGTGCGGCTGCCAGAGGCCCTTGTCGGGCGCAATGGCGTCGCACACCTGCGTGCACGAAAACGTGTTCTTGTTCATTTTCGCGTTTTCCTTTCTTTTCCCCAGGCGACGACGCCGCGGCAGACGTGCCGCGGCCACTGGATCGGCGCCTGAAAGTCGTTGATTTGGGTACTACCCCCTTGGGGTCTACCGGTATTACCCCCACGCCCCCTCCCGGTAGTACCCTCGGGGGGTGTACCGGT
>JAEDMC010000005.1 GCA_016303225.1 Kiritimatiellia bacterium | reverse complement strand
TGCGCTCCATCTTTCCGGTATCGTGCATCGAGATCTCAAGCCCAAGAACATCATGGGGCGACCGGTAGGGTCACGCGTCCCGCGTGACCGATCCCGTGCGTCCGTTGTGCTGATCGACTTCGGGCTGGTCAAGGACACATTTGTCGCGGCGCGACCACGAACGGATGTTTCCATTGTGTCTGGTAAAGCGGTAGGCGTAGGAACGCCCGAATATGCCGCGCCAGAGCAGTTGACCGGCGGCGAGATATCTCCGGCTGCCGATATCCACGCCCTTGGACGAATTGCCAATGCCGCGTTTGGCGGCAAGCCCTCGCGCTCATGGGAAAACATCATCCGCCGCGCCACAAGTTCAATTCCGGCGCAACGATACGAGACCGTCGATGATTTCGCCACGGCAATTCGTAGACGTAATCGGTTGAGCCGTTCCATTTGGAGCGGGATACTTTTAATGTTGTTGGCGGCGACGAGCTTGGGCTATTGGTCTGCCGTTGGCGAAGAGAAATCCGCCTGGTGTCAGATCGCCAAAAACCTGCAGACGAATGGTCATGCGGTTACTGTCTTGCAGTTGGGCAATGAAAGAAGAGTGTTTTCGAAGCCCATCCGGCTGGAAGCGGATAGAGAATACAGGGTCGTTGGCCCCGGTATATTGGATGCAAACCTTGTCGCGACAAAGGCAAGTACAACGGTTCGCCTTGAGAATTGCGTGTTGCTGAATCGTTCTGCCATTCCATTCAGGAGCGCCGGTATCCGATATGTCATGTCGGGGTGTGTTTACTTGAACTTTACGGCGCAAGATCGGCCATCAGATTTCTCGCCGAGGGATTTTGAGGGGTTTGATGTGACCGATACGATCAGATTCAAAGGCCCCGAAACCCTTGAAGAATTGCGAGCGTTACGTCAGAAGGAGAACCTTGAATACTTCGACAAGCGGTCCGGAGTAAAGTGCGAAACGAAAAATCTTCATTTCCCGCGCCATATTTTGTGCTCGAAACATGAGTATACTGTGGAGAACATGAAAACGAAGGACATAACAGCAGATGACAAGTCGAGTGGTTTCGCCTACCACCTTGACCCTGACCGCATCCGAACGGACGCGGAAGTGGCGACCTTTGCCGAGGTGTTCCAGATCACAGTCGATGAGGCAAGGCGAATCTTAAAGGCATCAGGACGAAAATGTCAGTCGTAAAGAATGGTAAATTCAAAAGGAATAAAAGGAGTTGAACAAGATGACAGCAGAAGAGAAGGCGGATTTGCAGGCGGAAATGAAAGCGGCAATGGCGAAGACACGGGAGCAGAATCTGAAGTACATCAAGGAACATAATCTTGGCGGCATGATTGCCGCCCGGGAAGGCCTTGACAAGCTGAGGGAAAAAGCCGGCGGCATTGCATCTGAGATCAAGGACAACTTCAAGGCCGACGAAGGGGCCGAAGGCGCCGCGAAGGCCAAGAGCATGTTCTCCAATCTCTGGAAGAGCGGCGTCACCGGCAAGGTGGCCATAGTCGTCGCGGTTCTTGTCCTCTACAAGGTGATTCGCTGGATCTTTTGAAATCGGGATGTAACGACACGGCATGGTGTTCAGGCTGGCCGAATTCCACGTGAAAAAGAAAGACAGATAAAATGACGACGATCATGAAGATGCTGTTTGGGCTGATGAAGATGGTGTTCCTAATTTGCTGGAAGATCCTGAAAATCATTTGCGGCCCGATGAAGGACAGTCTCAAGGGCCTTGGGAAAGGCATCTGGGAAATCATCAAGGAACGCTACAAAAAGCGCAAAGAAGCGAAAACGGCCGCTGCAGCCGCCGCGAAAGGGGCCCAGCGTGCCAACGAACAGCCATCGGGTGATGTTCGAGAAGATGAAGCTGCACAATAGGATGCGTTGTAAGGCGGAATGAAAGCTAAAGGCCGGACTTCCGCACAGATTGATGAAAAGAATTTACCGAACTCCGCCCGGCGAGTGCCGGATACGGAAAAGGTGAAGAAACAAACAAATGAGCAAATGCTCAAGAAAGGAGCCAGAAATGGCTTATAAGAAACCCCAGATCGTGGCGAAGTCCGCCGCGAAGCAGTCGTTCGTCGCTGGTTGCCCGAGCAATACTGCACCTTCGGGTAAAGGGCACTGCATGCGTCGTCAGCAGTGCCAGCTCGACCCTGCTATGTAAGGTCGCGGAAGGACTCGTATCCGAGTCTGAGACTGGTCCGGGTAAGCCGGACCAGCCTTTATCCGCTGAGAATGGGGAACGAAAATGAATAATGAATGGAAGCGAGATCTGTTGAATGCGATTGATCTTTCTGGTATGTTCGCTTGGGAGCTTAATGAGAAAGAGTATGCTAGGCAGGCACTAAAAGAAGCTTTTGACGCTGGTGTTGGCTTCAAAGAATTTCTAGATGAAGTTGAGAAAGCGGTTGAGACTCGAATGGGGTCTAATGTGGGCCAAGTGGACGAAGGTGTTTTGAAGAAACGTAAGCGTGTGGCGCGCAAATTGGCTCAAAAGGTCAAGCAGTACTTTCCGTAAGAATAGACTGTACCTAACTGCGCTGTGCGGTTGAAACATGGAAGATTTATGAGGAAGACGGTGAAAATATGTTGAAGCAATACAATTGCCTTGAAGAAAAGGGATCATATTTTAATTGCGATACTATTAGTTCGTTTGCTGATCTTCAAAGGAAGCTCCAAGATAACGCGAATGAGAAATTTGTGTTTAGGGGGCATCGCAGTGCTCTTTGGAAGATTTTTTCCTCGAGTCAGCGCGAATGGGATGCTAACCCATGTCGCGCATGTTGGGAGAAACGCTTTCACGAACGGGGCTTTTATTGTGAAGACTCGAGCCGTCAAATGAAGTCAGCGTATTTGCAGTTCATTCATGATATGCTGAAGTATATGAGGAATAGGATTTGCGAAGTAGTGACATGTCCATCAATTCAATTAATTTCAGATATTCAACTGATAGGCTTCTTACAACATTATGGCGGTGTTTCGCCTTTCGTTGATTTTAGTGATAATTGGCACGTTGCTGTATTTATGGCGATAAAAGATTTAAAGCCAAAAGACTACGCAAAAAACGAGTATTTTTCAATATATGCAATTGATACTCGTGATATGTCTGGCAATGAGTGCGTCTATATTGAAGATGTGCCAGATGAGCAAGGAGAAGTTCGCGGCGAAGATAATCCATTTCGAGTTTGGGGGGATGTAGATGCGCTTATGATAAAGAAATTAGATTCGAGATGGTGCCCTATGGTGTCAGAGGGTCGGATGGCATCACAAGGTGGACTATTTGCTTATCATAAGCACGAAGAGCAATCATTAGAGGAAGTGTTTTCTCAAAAAGATAGAGGTGTAAGTCGCGCAACAAGATGGTTGAATAAAATTACATGCTACGATGTGCCATATTCACTTGCCAAAAATGCCCGCGCTTTTCTGCGCAGAAATAATATTACTTCATCTTCGTTGGGTCTGGAAGACAAGACAATAGAAGATAAGGTTAAGTCAATATTCAAAGATTTCCAGCGAGAATATAGAGGTGGGGGGGCTTGTTTGGTTTGATGGAAGTGAGGATGTACGCTATGAAAATTCGTTATGGTTGTCAGACTATATTGCGACAGTGTTTAAGTGAGGCGTTATTGTGGCTGCCTACAAAGGGGGCGTGTACGATTATGCGGGATGCGCAAGTCTTTCTTGAGGCGATTACTATTGTATGGCGTGATGCGTTGGATATTGTTCGAGATGTCGCGGCAAAATTTGAGTGCAGTGTTGATGATGTCTGTGATGATTTTATGATGATTTTGGATGAGTTGCGGGCGCAAGGTTTTGTAGAGTGCGAAGGTGTGGGCGAAGACTTTGGGAATGTCGTGGGAGAGGGGTGGCAAGGTGGAGAAAATGCTCGAGCTCTGACGGAAGAAGCCAAGGATGGTTTTCCTCTTAGCGATTTTTGCACCCGGCACGGAATCGTCGCGGATTTACACATCGATCTTACTGACGCATGCACGGAGCGGTGTGTGCATTGCTATGTGCCGAAGGGGCAGAAGGATTTCTTGCCGGTTGAACTTGTTGAGAAGGCGTTGGTTGAGTTTCGGGCGATGAACGGGCTGACGGTTTATCTCACTGGTGGCGAGGCGATGATGCATCCGGATTTCGAGAAGATTTGCCGGATGTGCGTGGAGTTGAATCTCAACTTCATCATCTTGTCAAACATGACGCTTTGCGACGAGAAGCGGATTGCGTTCCTGAAGGAGGTTCAGCCGCAGTTCATCAATGTCTCGCTCTACAGCATGGATCCGGTGGTGCATGACGCAATCACGCAATTGCCGGGAAGCTGGCAGAAGACGCATGATGCCGTTGTGAAGTGTTGCGAAGCGGGGGTGGCGTGTCGGATCGCGACACCGCTTTTGAAAGAGAATCAAGATGCGCTTCCTGCTTTGCGGATGTTCGCCGATGAACATCGGATGCATCTTGTCCCGGCGGCGGACATTATCGCGCAGGCAGATCACGGGTGCGGAAATCTTGCGCACGCATGCTCGACCGAGGAGTTGCGCCGCGTGTTGACACGCGATCACGATTTGTACCATAAGGTCTATAATACCAAGATGCCCGCCTGTGACGCGAAGGTTTGCGACATCGGTTCGGCGCGGCTTTATTTGAACGCGAAGGGCAATTATTACCCATGCGACTCGATGCATGAGTATGTGCTTGGGAACGTGCGCGAGAATACGGTAGAAGAAATCTGGAAGGGCGAAAAGCTGAATTACCTGCGCGGATTGAAAAATCGCGATTTCGGTGCTTGTGCGGCATGTGAGAATCGTCCGTGGTGCAAGGTGTGCCCTGCGGCGAACTTCAATGCAACAGGCGATTTGTTCAAACATCATCCCAGCACCTGTGCGTTGGCGGGTGTCGTGCGGGAGGTGTACGGAAATGCTTGATGAGTGGGTTGTAAAGTCTGAAGTCGGCAGTCCTCTTTCATGCCAACGTCCACCCCGTCGGCGCGTGGATCGTTGTTCCGGCCGTAAGCGTAATGAAATACGGGGATTTGGATTATGCAGGAAGGATCTATTTGAGTTGCTTGCGGTCAAGAAGCTTGAGGTAGTTTTTCTTGAGATTTTTGATTCCTCCAAAGAAGGTCATTTCCGAGAGGGAAAGCCCTTCGGGCGTGTCAAGTTTTGCACGTGCGAGTTCAAGCGTGCAAATGACGTCTGCGGCTTGGAAAAGACGATAATGCGAAGGCTCGACAGCGGGGATGAAAGAAGTGCGAGAGGAAAAGATGGCGAAGGCTTCTTTGAGAAGTTTGGTGAGTTCGGCTTGACCGTTGTCGTAATACACTTTCAAGGCGTCGTAGGACGTGAACAGATTTGCCTTGGCGATAAGGAAGCCGATCATCGAATGCAGAAGCGGGTCGTGGATCCTTTGGCTGTTTCCCAGGCGTGCTTTGTCGACTTTAAAGCAGACATAGGAGATGTCTGTCTGTCGAAGAAATCCGACCATGCGATTGAAAATGCCGCGGCGTTCCTCTCGACTAAGTCTCGCGTATTCCTTTTCCCGGCGAATGAGCGGTCCTGCATGGACACAGAGATTCCCCGGAAGACCCATGTTCATGAAAGCGTTCTCAACATTCCTGAGGTTGTTGGTGATGTCTTGCCGTTGATCATGAAAGACCATGCACACGAAATAAAATCTCGAAGCGGATTTGTCCGCGTCCAGTGTTCCCGATTCGTCAACGAATACGCTGATGTCCTTAGTGAGATTTTTCATGTTCAGTGTTACGAAAAACAAAGGCGAGGATTTCTCCTCGCCCAAGGCAGGAAACATTCCCGCATGCCGGTGACTCGGGCTTTGAACCCTTGCCGGAACGAATTATACCATAAGTGCTCATCTCGGAGCAAGTGGGAACTTGAAAATTCAACCGAGAAATTGAAATTGAAAAAGCAAAACGAGGGGGTTGTAGCTTATGCTGCTTAAATTATCCAAGAATGCGTTTGTGCGCCAGTACGGGGAGTTCACCTATGTGCTGGAGCGCATCAAGTGCTATGACCAGATGTTCAAGGACGCCGAGGTGTTCATGCGCTGGATTACGCGGACGCCGATGGAGAAGTCGGAGATTCTGAAGAACATCTGCGGCGTCTATGTGGGCGCGGACGCGGACGAGATCGCGCGTGATTTCGACGAGTTCATCGCGCTGCTGATTGCGGAGAAGGTGATTCTCGCGGGCGAGACGGCGGAGGAACTTGAAGCGCAGGAGGTTTCGTTCTCCTACGACGTCGAGAATCCGAAGACGATGGACACGCATTACATCAAGCCCGAGGACATGCCCGATGGACCGATTCCGCAGGATGTGCTGGAACGGCATTTCGCCGAACATCCCGTCGTGTTCGATCTCCAGATGGACATCACGCAGGCGTGTACCGAGCGTTGCATCCACTGTTACATCCCCGAGTACAATCCTGTCTTTCTGCCGATAGAGCAGATCAAGAAGGTGATCGACGAGTTTGCCGCGCAGGGTGGCATCGGACTTTCGCTCTCAGGCGGGGAGTGCATGCTGCATCCCGACTTTGATGAGATCGTGCGCTATGCGCGGACGAAGGATTTGATTGTAGGGGTGCTTTCGAATCTCACGCTGTGCACAGACGAGAAGATCAAGCTGCTTCAGGAAGCCGAGGCGACGGTGCAGGTGTCGCTCTACAGCATGAAGCCGGAGACGCATGATGCCATCACGAAGCGTCCGGGCTCGTTTGCCGCGACGAAGTCGGCAATCGAGAAGCTGCGGGCGGCGCAGATCCCGTGCCGGATTTCGTGTCCGACGATGAAGCCGAACTACAAGGATTATCTCGACGTGCTCGCCTATGCGCGGTCGCTCAGAATGGATGCACAGACGGATTACATCATCATGGGCAAGATGGACTGCGACACAAGCAATCTTGGCTGTCGTCTTGATCTTGCCGAGACGCGCTGCATTCTGGAGGACATCGTCTACAAATCGCTGCCGGTCAATAACGAGTACTTTGATCCGTCCAAGAAAGAGCAGATGCAGACGGATGAAGAGTGGGGAGAGAGGAAGGTTTGCGGGGCGTGCGTGTCGAGCGTATGCCTGGACGCGACGGGCTATTACTATCCGTGCCCTGCGTTTGCGGGCGTGAATCTCGGCAGCTGCTATGAACATGACCTCAAATGGATCTGGACGGAATCGCCGGAGACGAAACGAATTCGCGCGGTCTGCGGGAAGGACTTCCCGAAGTGTCTGCATTGTCCGGACCGCGACTACTGCTCGGTGTGCATGTGCCGCAACTTCAACGAGACGGGCGACATGTTCAAACCGGCCCAGCACTTCTGCGATGTCGCGAAGCTCAATCACGAAGTCGTTGATGAAGCTCAGGCGAAACGCTTGGCGGCGATGAAGAAATGACATGATCTGCGACGCACACATCCACATGGGATACTATCCCCGGGACGGGTACGCAGAGCCGTTCTACTATTCGCCGCGGCGGATTGCGGGGCTGATGCATCGGTGCGGCGTGGATCAGTTCATCGTCTCTTCGACTTGTGCACAGGTCGAGGAGCTTTCAATCGCGGACATGATTCGCGAGGCGCGGGAAATGAAGCGAATCGCAGGGAACCGTGCATATGTCTTCTGCTGGATTTCGGGACGAATGCTTGATGAGGATCCGAAACTGAGTTTTCTCGATTGCGGATATTACGCGGGCATCAAGCTGCATGAGGCGGAGACGGCCTGGAATCAAGAGCGCCCGGACGATCTGGCGCGGATTCTTTCGGAGGCACTGTCGCGGCGGTGGCCTGTCCAGTTTCACTGTGGCGAAAGCGAAGGCATGCGGCCGGCCGAGCTGGCAAAATGGGCCGAGCGGTTTCCGACGGTCAATTTCGATTTCGCGCACTGTCGTCCGATGGCGGAGATGGCTGAGGTCATTGCCACGCATGAGAACGTGTTCACGGATTGTTCGTACATGCCGCCGGAACAAATGTCCCGGCTTGGCGATTTCGACTGGCGTGGGCGGTTGATGTTCGGAAGCGACTTTCCGGCCTATCATGCGAGGGATTGTGGCGGATTCGCCGAAAGATATCGTCAGCATACGATGCGGTGGCGAAGGATGGGCTTGAATGATGAGACGGGCTTCAAAAGCTATTTGAGAATCAAGGAATGAAAAAAGTGCAGACGGCAATGGAAGACAATAAAGAGCTGAATCAACCCAAACCCGGTGTGGTTGCGCGCGTCGGGACATTGGGGATGTCCGTCTATGACGGAATCATGCGCGGGTTGCTGAGTCCGCGTCTGTTCCGGACGTATTATGCGGATCAGACGACATTCGTGCGACGGATGAACGCCCGCTATTGGCGGCGGTCAGAAGCTGATGTCGCACAGATGATTCAGTTTTCGCCGGTAGAAGTCGTTGGTCGGGAAGCGGTGGGCAAGGCGGCGTCGCGGATTATTCAAAGACGCGCGTTGTTTGCCACGTTGGTGACCATTCTATGTGCGTTCCCGCAAAGTTGGATCATGTGGCCGCTGATCCTCGTTGATGTGATTGTCTACCAGCACCAACTGTTCAGGGTTTCGCAGGAGCTGTGCATATTGTACCGCCGCAGGGAGACGTGGGAGGCTCCGAAATTCGACTATCGGTCAGCGGCGAACTTGGTCATGAAGATTGAGGGCGCATTCGTGGGGCGGCAGGCGAAGAAGGGCGTCGGGTTTACTGCGCAATGGGTTGCACGAAAAGGGTCCCGATTCCTACGGGGACCATTTAAGACGATCATGCGGCAGTTGGTCAAGTGGTCGGTGGTGTCGGCGACCAAGAACTTGGCAGAGACGTCTTTGGAATTCTTTGTCGTCTCGGTCTGCGCGGTCATCGCCGGACTTATCACGTATTGGATGTTCTTGCCGGCGGCATACCGCTGCAAACGTTACTTCACAATGGATCTATCCGAGAAGGAGGGAAATGAGAATACTCAGACAGCTCGTTGAGAGCAAGTGGTTTCAGTTTGGCATTCTTGGCGTCATTTGCCTCAATGCCCTCGTGTTCGGCGTGCAGACCTCGGTTTGGGCGCGGACGCATTGCGGCAAATTGCTCACAGGCATTGACTCAGTGTGTCTTGCCGTCTTTACGGTTGAGCTGGTGCTTAAGCTTGCCGTCTACAACCGACGATTCTGCAAGGATCCATGGAATATCTTCGACTTCATCGTCGTGGCGGTGTCGTTCGTACCGGACTGCGGTATGTTCTCGTCCGTCCGGCTCTTCCGCATTCTGCGAATCTTCAAGTTGATTTCCGGAATCCGGCACATGCGCATCATCCTCGGTGCGATCGTCAAGTCCGTTAGGGGCATCATGTGGACGGGCTCGCTGCTGGTTCTCATCTACTACGTTTACGGCATTCTTGGCACGCATCTGTTCGGGGCGGCGTTTGAAGATTGGTTCGGCAGCCTTGGGAAGTCCGTTTATACGCTTTTCCAGGTCATGACGCTGGAGAGTTGGAGCATGGGCATTGCGCGTCCGGTGATTGCGGCCTATCCGTACGCCTGGGTCTATTTTATCACGTACATCCTGATGACCAGCTTCCTCGTGATGAACATTGTCGTGGGCATTGTGCTCACTTCGATTACAGAATGCTGTCAGGCGGAGGAGCCTGTCGCGAAGAAGAGTTCGCTGAGGGAAGAGCTTTCAAAACTCAAAGAACAAATCGCCGCAGTTGAGGCGGCACTTGAAAAGGAGGAGAAATAACATGAATCGTTTGGTTGTGCATGGAATTGGCGTAGCCGCATTGTCGGTTGTTGGAGCCAACATCATCTCGGGTTGCGCGACGTCCTCAGGTTACGATGGCCCGCGTCCTGGGGAGACTCGCTACGTCTCAACTGAGAAGGCAGGGCTGCAATCCGGTCCCGAAGGCCTGTCTCGCCAGGTGAAGGCACTTGCGTATAAGGATGCGGTGACGGTGAAGGAAGTCGTGCGGGTTGCGCCGGCTTTTTCGGGTGACAAGACCACGTTCCCCGAGGGCCTCATCCCATGCTGGCTCAAGGTCTCGGCTTCGGGGACGGAAGGGTACCTGCCGGTTGGCGTTCTTGCCAGCGAATGGCTGATGGCGAACCAGAATCCCAACGAGCGCATCTCCAACGAGGGCATGATTGTTGCAAAGCGCGGATTCTCCGAAGACGAAGACATGGAGATGGCGTCCATGCGTGGCGCGGCGGGCAAGGGAAGCTTCCTCAAGGACGCCGACTATACGGCGCTCGAGAAAATGTATCTCGAGCAGCGGAAGCATCCCGTTGCTTGTGAAGCCTTGGTGGAGTTCACGAAGGCGGGTGCGCTCGTGGCGAATCCCGTCAAGCCCGAGAAACTGGATGTCGGCGAGAAGGGCGCGTTCTCCAAGATGGGAGATTCCTCGCGGCAGACGTTTGCCTCTGCCCTTGGCCAGGTTGCGGATGCCGCTGGGCAGGGCGATGGCGCGGGGGCGAAGCTTGTCTCTGCGACGGGTAAGGCCGGCGCGGGACTTGTCTACAGCGAGTCTGGACCCGTACAGGAGTTTCAGGTTGGCGAATCGGTTGCGGCGAAGGTCCTGCCCGCCTACAAGATGGTTACCATGGACGATCCGCGCGCAACCTATGTGCGCACATTAGCCAATGCCATGATTGGAGCGTCGAACAATCCGATGCCGTATCGCGGGCTGATGGTCATTCTTTGCGATTCGCCTGAAGTTAATGCGTTCGCGATTCCTGGCGGATATCTTCTGGTGACGACGGGTATGCTTAACTTTCTGAAAGACGAGGACGAGCTTGCGGCGATTATCGGACATGAAATCGGTCACCTCGAGCTTCAGCACGGCATGCGGGCCGTCGGGACGGAGAAGGTGCTCAAGCTCTTCTCTTTGCTCAAGGAAGTCGGCACGTCCGGTGCCAACGGGGGTGATCTGCTGGTTGAGCAGCTCAAGGGCATGATTGACGACGTCTTCGGAAAGATGTATGAAAGTGTGCGCAACGGCTATGGCATCGAGACCGAGAGCCAGGCAGACTGGCGGTCCCTTCAGCTTTGCCATCGCCTGGGCTATGACACGAAGGCTCTCTATGATGTCCTCGAGCGCTTCAAGGCGGTGAAAGGGACCTATGGCGGCGCCAGCTATCCCGCAGAACGCGGTGCCGACATCCTCAAGTACCGCAGCCAGCTCGGGTATTCCGACACGCCTGCGGCTGGACGTCAGGTTCGCGCGGCGAGGTACAAGGCCGCACTTGGAAAATAAGAAGAGACAAGGTGTTTGAATGGGAAGGGGCGGGTATGCTTGACGAACACGAACAGGACCAGGACCGTAGGATCAGGGCGAACTCCGAGGCGATCAATCAGGTTGCGGATTATCTTCATGAAATCCGCGACCATTTCGAGCCGATTTCGGCATTCGTTGAGAAGGTGCCGCCCAAGTGGAAGGCGTCGATGCGTCTTGTGCGCACGGTTGTCGGCTTCGGCGCGGTTGCGGCGGTTGTGCTCAAGGGTGGCGTCTGGTATTACCAGAAGCAGGTGATCCACGAAATGGCGGAGCGCTATATTCGCGTGGCAAGTGACCTCTACTGCGGGGAGAACAACGCGGATGTCGCGATGCCATTCGTGGACAAGGCCCTGGCGCTTGAAGACGAGAACCCTGACTACATCTTCTTCAAAGCCTATATGAAGGGCATGGCGGCGACGGCGAAGTTGCTGAACCTCGACCGCCCCTTTACGAAGCAGGAGCTGAACGATGCCCATCAGGCGCTTGCCGAGGCCAAGTACCTGGAGCAGATTGCGCCCGAGCGGGCGGAACCGTACATCCTGCAAGGACAGATTCTGGCGGCGCTCAAGGAGACGGCGCGGGCAAAGGAAGCGCTAGGCAAGGCCGTGGCGGCTGATCCCGGAAATGACTTTGCCCACGTCCGACTGGCGCTTGTCCAGCTGGATGAGAAGGATGTGGCCGGAGCGAAGGCGTCGCTCGCCAAGGCCGAGGGCATCAATCCGTCATCGAAGTGGGTCTGGCTCTGGAAAGGCGTAATCGCACGTGAGAATGACGGTGACGTTGCTGCGGCCCGTTCTTGCTACGAAAAGGCGCTGGAGATCGATCCTCGGTTCGACCTGGCGCTTTACAATCTCGGCGCCTCGTACATCAGCAGGAAGGAGAAGAACTACGCCAAGGCCCGCGAGAATTATCTCAAGGTGCTGAAAGTCAATCCCGATTACAAGGAGGCCTGTTATGCAATTGGCATGACCTATGGCTACGAGGACAATTATGCGGTTGCGAAAGTCTGGCTCGAGAAGGCGATCGCGCTTGATCCGGGGTTCCTGACGGCGCACAAGTTCCTCGGCGTCGTGTTGGGCGAGATGAAGGATTATGCGGGTGCCATCGCGAGTTACGAGGCCGCGCTTCACCTCGACCCGATGAACGCGGACATCTACGTGCGCAAGGCGAAGATGGAATCTGCTCTCGGGAAAGACGATGAGGCGCGTCGCGACTTGGAGTTTGCGCTTGATCTTGACCCGACTTCCAAGCGGAACCTCCTGTATCTCGGCGACTTCCATGCGAAGAAGGGTGATCTTGAAAAGGCGCTGGGCTATTACGACAAGGCCGTCGCACAGGATGCGAAGTACGCCGAGGCACATGCGGGTCGTGCGGCGGTCCTTTACCGTCAGGGGAAGAAGGCCGAAGCTCTGGCGGCGATCGACACCGCCGAAAAGTCGGCAACCTACAAGCCCGAGCGCTTCCGCAAGCTCAAGGAAACCTATTCGAAGTGACGACATTAATTTGAGCCGTGCAAGATGAAAGTCCTCCTCGGGATCGTCGGAATGGTCTTGGGCCTTGCGTTCGTCGCTTGGGCCTGGCCGCTGATTACCGCAGTTGTGCTGGGCAGCGGTGCCGGGGTGCTGGGTGCGGTTCTCGTTCTGCTTGTGGCGTTCATGAGCTGGTATGTCTGCGCGGAGTGGTTCGGGAAATCACATTGGGCGGAAATTAGTGAAACGACCATGGGACTTTGGGGGAGCTTGTATCTGCTCTTGGGATTCGCGGGTGGCATCTACGCCTACGTCCATGCGACGGGGAACTTCTTCACGAAATATGTCCCGTTGATGGCGAGCGGAGCGGCCTTTCTCGGGGTGCTGCCCGCTTGGGTCGATCGGACTTGGGCGAAGGCTTCGGGGCAACGGCGGTCACCAAGATCGAAAAACAATGGCGTTGGACTGACGCGAGACGGGCGCATTGTTCAGAACCGTGATGCGAGCATGGCGGATCTCGACATTGACCTGGACATCTCGGCCCCGGTCTGCAATCGCGGATAAGAAAGGGACTGATGAAGCGTAAGTCGTTTTTCTCTGCTTTTAGGCGCCATCGCGCGACCATGGCGCAGCCGCAGGTTCTCATGCGCGACGAGCGTCCGTCTGGTACGGCGATGATTTACCAGAGCGAACTTGATTTCGTTTCACGGTGTATCTTGGATTATCCGCATATTGAGACGGGTGGCCAGCTGTTCGGCTACTGGACAGCGACCGGCGTGCCGGTGGTCCTGTTCGCGATTGGCCCGGGTCCGAGGGCCAATCATCAGGTGGCGTTCTTCAATCAGGACGTGGAGTACCTGACGAAGGTTGGTTCGATGCTTGTCGAGCGCTATGGCCTTCAGCATATCGGAGAATGGCATTCTCATCATCATCTTGGGCTGGCGCACCCGAGCGGGCACGACGCCGCGACAATGGTCAATTGCATTCGGCGCCAGAATCTGGGACGTTTCCTGCTGTGCATCGGAAACTGCACGGAAACCACCACTTCCTTCAGCGCCTACAATTTCACGCAGGATGCCGAATCTGACTATCTGCACGCGGCTTGGGACGTCAAGGAGGGGATCAGCCCGTTTCGCGCGATGATTGAAAAAGACCGGGATCTCGCGGAGGCGATCGTAAATCCGAAGGCCATGACCCCCTGTTTGGGGGAACTGAAGCGACCGCAAACCGTGGAAATCTTCGAGCGCCCAGTTTATGCAGACGACTACTGGCTGAAGGACAAGCGGAACAACTTGGTCTTGAAGCGAATCGTCGACAAACTGGGCGAGGAATCTGATTCGGGTACGTGTGCGGTTCAGATGGATCGGGCGGGACTGGTACATCTTGTATTCACGCGCAAGGGGCGTGAAATGCGCGTTGTCTTTCCGCAGGGGTTTCCCGAGATGCCGCCGATTCTATTGAGTGATGGCGATGCGTTGGAACGGGCTGACGTGGCGTGGAGTCGGTCGAACGATATCGCTGGGGCATTTGAAAGCTACAGTAAACAATTCCTGCATCAAGGGGGGACGAATGACACAAAGTCGCTATGAAGCCGAGCTTCAGGTTTTAAACCGCTACCTGACGCCGAATCTGTTCAAGTTCCAGGACATGGGAACGAGCCGGGCACACCTGGTGATGGCGGCGCGCACGAATCGAAAGAACATCTATACCCTGTACATTCCTCTGGATGGATTCCCGGAGACCTTGCCGAAGGTCTTCGTGACCAGGATGCTCAAGAACCGGGAGGGGGAGAGTCTGAACGAGGCGAGCGCGGCGATGCATACGCTTCCAAGCGAGAACGGTTGGACGCGGCTGTGCCATTATGCGTCGAACTCTTGGGCGGAGGACGTGTCGCTCTACAAGGTTTACATCAAATGTCGGCTCTGGCTGGAGATGTATGAACTCCATCTTCAGAACGGTCGGCCGATTGACTACTATCTGAATCACCAATGAAAGCGAGGATGCCATGAACGAGAAAGACCTGTCCAAACTCGGTGAGGAAGTCCGGAAGCAAGGTTACGAGAACGATACGATGCAAGACCTCGTGTTCAATCCGGTGACCGGTGAATTTGAGCAACATCGGCACGGGGAGGCGACGCCAGCTTCAGGCATGGTCGTCACCGAGATGACACGTGAAGGATTTGCCCATGCCTGAGCCGACGCGTGAAGAGCTGTATGCGCGTTCTTCGGGGTTGATCGAGAACGGCGTGCTGGCGAACAGGCGGGTGCTGATCATCGGCCTCGGCAGTTTCGGCGGGACGATAGCCGTTGAACTGGCGAAGGCGGCGGTCGGCGAGTTCGCAATTATGGACTTCGACAAACTGGAGGTCCACAATATCGTTCGTCATGCCTGTTCGATCAAGGATGTCGGGCGGTTCAAGACCGATGCCGTCGAGGATCTGATTCTCGGCAAGAATCCGTATGCGAAGATTGAGAAGTTCCGAACGGATGTGCTGAAGGATCCGGATTGCGTGTCGCGCGAGATCGCCCAGGCGGATCTGGTGATCGTCGCCACGGATAACAACGACAGCCGGTTTTTGATCAACCGGTTGCTCATTGAGCACGGCAAGATCGGCATTTACGGTCGTGCCAATACGAGGGCCGAGGGCGGGGATGTGTTCGTCCAGCGTCCGGGCGGACCTTGCTACGGGTGTCTTGTCGGGAATGCCTCGTTCGATCAGACGGCCGAAGAAGTCTCCAGCGAAGCGGCGGGTCGGCGGAGTGGAAAAATCGCCGCCTACACATCGCCCGAGGAAGCGTCGGCGATGGTGCAGGTCGGGCTTTCGTGTGACATCGCGCCGATCACCAACTTGATGGTCAAGCTGGCGTTGGTCGAGCTTTCGCGAGGGACCGCGAGCGGTCTTTCGGAGCTTGAGGAAGAGCTCGTCTACGACTATTGGATGTGGGCGAACCGGAGAGAGCGCCGATTCGCGAACTGGTCGCCGCTTCCGAAGGCGGGGAATATGCCGACCATCTTGCGTTGGTATGGCGCCCGCATCAAAAGGTGCGAAACGTGTGCCGCATGCGGGACGAGTGTCTCGCTTGACGAAGGTGAGTCGCTGCCCCATTTCGACGCGACGGGCGATGAAGACATCAACGTGAATCTGAATATCTGAAGGAAACACCGTGAACGTCGATTATTCCCTCTTTACCGAGAAGGCGCGGAGCGCCGTCAAGAAGGCGGTGCAGTTGGCGCGGCAATGCCAGTATGCGCAGATCGAACCGCAGGTGCTCATGGTGGCGCTCGTGCAGGAGGGGCGGGACATGGTTGCGTTCATGCTGGGACGGCTGAACGTAGACAGGGTCGCTTTTTGTGGCGCAGTCGGGGAGTCGATCAAGACGTTGCCGCATGATTCCGGCCGGGCTGCGGTCGAGTCGTCGGCTTTCGGGCAGGTGATGGCGAAGTCCGTTGAACTGTCGCGCGAGACGGGCGGGGGTGTGGTTGCGCTGGAGCATGTCTTCTGGGCGATGGGAGAAGTGCCTGGTGCCGTAAAGGACATCATGACACGCTTCGGGATGACTGCGCCGAAGTTGCGTGAGCTCGTCGTCGAATTCAGGAACGGGAATCGGATGTCGCCGACGGGGTCGAATGCGGACGCGGAAAACGTGTCGACGCTGACGAGATATGCGAAGAACCTGCTCAAAATGGCTGAGGAGGGCGCGATCGAGCCGGTGATCGGAAGAGATGAGGAGATTCGCCGCGTGCTACAGATCCTGTCGCGCAAGACGAAGAACAACCCCGTGTTGGTCGGGGAGCCGGGGACGGGCAAGACGGCCATTGTCGAAGGGCTGGCGCACCGTATCCTCCGGGGAGATGTGCCGCAGGATATGCGTGATCTGCGACCCTACGAGCTGGATATGGCGGCGATGGTGGCGGGCGCAAGTGCGCCTGGGGAATTCGAAGAGCGGCTGAAGCGTGTCATTGCCGAGGTTGTGCGGGCACCGAACATCGTCCTCTTCATCGACGAAATACACATGCTGGTCGGTGCCGGGCGCACATCGGGTGCGATGGACGCGGCGAACATCCTCAAGCCGGAGCTGGCGCGCGGCAAGTTGAAGGTCATTGGGGCAACGACGCCGGATGAATATCGCAAGCACATTGAGACAGACAAGGCGTTTGAACGCCGGTTTCAGAAAGTGACGGTCAACGAGCCGGATGTGGAGTCGGCCATTACGATTCTCCGCGGCATCAAGAACCGATTCGAGAATCATCATCGCATAAAAATCCTTGACGAGGCCGCGGTTGCCGCAGTGAAGTTGTCTGCGCGTTACGTCGCTGACCGGTTTCTGCCGGACAAGGCCATCGACCTTCTTGACGAGGCAGCGTCCCGGATGCGGATCGAACGGTCGTCGGTGCCGAAGGAGCTGGACGCCTTGACGCGTCAAATCCGTTACCGAGAGGTCGAACTCGCGAGCATTCGTCAGGATGGAAAGGATGTTCGGGGGTGCGAACGGCTGGAGATGGAGCTGGGCAATCTGCGGGAGCGGGAGAACGTGCTTAATGCCAAATGGCAGAATGAGCGTTCGCAGTTCGAACGCCTTCAAGGGTTGCGTGACGAAGTAGAGAAGCAGAAGGCGAATCGGGAGATCGCCGAACAGAATCAGCGCTTCTCGGAGGTGGTTGAAATCGATCGTGAGATCAGGAACCTTGAGAGTTCGGTTGCGACGCTGACGGCCGAGATGGATGATGAAGGACAAGGTCGCATTTTGAAAATGGCGCTGGATGCGGCCGATATCATGGATGTTGTGACAGCCTGGACGGGCATTCCGGTGTCGAAACTTCGGGCGGACGAGGCGCAGAACTTGCTCCGGCTCGAAGAGCTGCTCGGCGAAAAGGTCATTGGACAAAGGCGGGCGATTGCGGCGGTGGCCGAGGTCATCCGTCGGAATCGTGCCGGGCTGAACGATGAGGGGCGTCCGATTGGCTCGTTCATGTTTCTGGGTTCGACGGGTGTCGGCAAAACGGAACTCGTAAAGGCGTTGAGCGAGTATCTTTTCAACAGCCGCGATGCGATGGTTCGCATCGACATGAGCGAATATCAGCAGGAGTATTCGGTTTCGCGGCTTTTCGGTGCACCTCCAGGATATGTCGGGTATGACCAGGGAGGGCAGTTGACGGAGGCTGCCCGGCGCAAGCCTTATAGTGTCGTTCTCTTTGATGAGATCGAGAAGGCACATCCAAAGGTCTTCGAAACCCTGCTTCAGGTCTTGGATGACGGACGTATGACGGACGGACAGGGGCGGACGGTCAACTTCAAGAACACGATCATTGTCATGACTTCGAATTTGGGGCAAGACGTGATTCGTGAGAATCTACTCGTGGGCAATGTCACGGAGGAGATTGTGAAGACGACAACAGATGCGGTCATGGACCAGATGAAAAGCCGCGTTGCGCCTGAGTTCGTGAATCGCATTGACGAAGTTGTGATGTTCCTGCCGCTGAGCAGGGAGGAGATTTCCCGTGTTGTTCGTCTTCAGCTCAATTCGTTTAGGGGAAAGATGCTGAAGAAGAATGTGGATATAGAGTTTTCGGAAGAACTGGTCGCGGCACTCACGGACAAGAGCTACATCCCGGAATATGGTGCGAGGCCGGTCAAGCGGGCCATTGATGATTGCATTGTCAATGCCCTCAGCATGAAGTTGCTTTCCGGTGAAATCGACAGGACGAAGGCGATTCATGTTTCATGTCGGGATGGTGCTGTCGAGTTTGCCAATGGAGAAAATTCATGAAAGAAATTTATGCTGAAATGGATTCCTCAACCGTCTTTTGGCTGATTGCCCTGGCGTGCGTGTTGTTGAAGGCGGTAATTTATGCCATTACGCTCTCGCGATCAAAGAGGGGGGTGATGATAACCTATCGTGGATGGTCGGATTTGTGTGTGTCTTCGCTTTGGATTCCGCTTTTGCCGTTGGGTTTGTTGATGTCGGCCTATGAGTTTGCTGAGTTTGGCTCAAAGGTTACGATGTGGAGGATATTCGGCGCGACGATCTTGGCCGGAGGTGTCGTGAGCTTTTTGTGGTTGTTCTTCTTTGCTGTCAAGAATAACTGGTTCCATCCATGGAGCATTTTCCTCGCGGTGAGTACGCGTCTGCTGGCGTCGTTTATTGTTGTCTTGTCTGTATTGAATCTGTTGGGCCAATGGAGCCGGAAGAATAAAGACCGGCGCGAGTCGTTTGGGAGCATGATGTCTTCGCTTCTGTTGACAGGAGGAGTGTTCGTTTTGCTTGTTCGTCCCTTGGTGCATGTGGATGCTATGCATGTGGGGACCCCTCAACTTTAACAAGCTAAGGAGGTTTAAACATGGTTAAGTGTTCAAATTGCGGTGCGAATATTGACGGCATGAAATTCTGCGCTGAATGCGGGACGCGAGTTCCGCAGGACTGTTGCGGAGAATGTCTCGCGCGAAGAGGCTGACAAGATTGTCAATAGGTTTGCAAAACACAAATGTGTTGCCGAGATCGTTTGACCTGCGGATGTGAGAAGGATCGGTGATGAAGAGACTGCACCCGGACTTTGAGACGCGGATGATGTGGAAGGGTCGTACGGGGCTTCCGATGAATGTTGCCATTGATGACGGATATGCCTATGACATCCAGCAGCTGGCGTTCAAGCAGATTGCGTTTCAGATGGATACGGACGATCGTGGGAACATGGACAACTGGAATGCCATGGGGCTGGACGGCACGCTTTGTGACCCGGACATCGGCGGGTTGGAGGAGAGTGACCTGACTCAGCTGCGCAATTTTGTTCGTAACAATCGATATGTTCTTGAGCGTATCGCCGAGAACGACCTTTACTCGGATCAGATCGCAAATGACCTGATCTTGGGTGGCGAGGCGGCGAGTGGGGAGGCTGTTGCCGGACTGAATCGTAAAGTCGATGACGTCATATCGCGAAATGAGCGTTGATAAGCAACATTGGCTGGAAGAACAGATTGAGGACGTGCTTCCGGATGGGACGCCAGTCAAGGCGGTGTGCAGGCGCTGGGCGAAGGATATCATCGTTGAGATGATTTCGCCGTATCCCGGACTGCGTACGGGGCTTCACATGATGTACATGATTCCGAGGCGTTTCACGGACAATGACCTCTGGAAGACACGGGCCCTCGGGATGGTGGAGACGCTAGTGGCGCGCGGACGCTGGGCCGACGCGCATCCGAATGCCGTCAGTGAGCGCCGCCGAGAAGGCAAGCGTCGAATCGGAATTGCGCAAAAGTATATCAAGGCGCTGACCGGTGAACGTGCGGACTGGAGACGGAAGTTGAAACAGGGGCTCATTGACTTGCGGATATACCAGCAGAATATCAGTCCGATTAATAAGGCGATTCAGGCGCTGAAGCTGATTGTCTTCGAACAGGAAGAGCGCGAGTGGTTGCGGGACGGCATCGTCGAGCCGATTTCCTGTCATGTTCGGCCGCCGAATGTCTCTAAGCATCCCGATAGGAAGAACGTCAGTGTCTATTGGCGGGATTCGGCGCTGGTGTCTAACATGGAGAAAGGCTGGTGCTGCGTATTGGAAACAGAAATGCCCGAGGTGGATTTAGCCCGTGCAGGGCTGGGGCAACCCGCGGCCGGTCGTTCGTCTATAGACCTTGCGATATTCTCGGCGTATCTGAAGCATCAGTCCTGCGACAAGACAGCTTGCGTGTTCGAGGCTTACCGCGAAATCGCCCGAGAGGACGACTCCTGGTGCGCGACGATGGCATGACTTGTGGCTACGAGGACAATTCGGTCCCCTCGCTGACGGGAGAACGGAAGAGGGCTGATCCTGAGAAGGGGTAGAGCATAAGAAGCGGAGCAGTACGGCAAGACCACTTGGTGGTATTTCCTTAGGGCGGGTGCAGGCCGACAAGTATAGGAAGCCCCTCCCCTACCGTGATGTGCAAGGTCGAATCCAAGGTACATCAACGACTGACCGACATGGTAAAACTATCGGTGGGGGACATCAGCATCCTGGATTTCCATAAGGCCGATAAGCTCGTGGAGATTGGGTACGAATACACAATCACAGAATGGCAGCGTCTCATCGGTGCCACCGACGAATGCTGTCGTGTCGAATGCCGAGTGCCCGGGCAGGGTACCGCGGCGAGTCTGGACGCCGCGGCAAATGGAGGTGTTGCAGCAATTCGCCTTGTCCGAAGCCCCGAAACTCTGGCAGACGGTTCAAGATCTGAAGGCCGAGCAGGCCCAGCGCCGTGCGGGAATACAACGACTTGACCGCGAGTTGCGAGACTTCGGGCGTTCGCCAGAGACAGACCTCGACTTTTAGAATCTTGTCCGAGAGGCGGACGAGCTTGATCGGATTGTCGATGCCATCCTGCTGAAGGTTGAGGACGCCTATATCGCCCAGCAGAAGTTTCGGGCGACACCGAGTCGCGGTGACTACGAGGCGTTGATGAAGTCCGCGCTTGAAAACGGCATCCAGGCGGCAGATGCCGCAACCTCGCGCTTTCGCAAGATGGGAAAGGAAAAGTGAAGAAGGACGGGGCATGCGGTGGATTGTTGGTTATGCCTGCGGTTGTGTCCAAGCGGCCTTGGGAAAGGGGTGCTGATTGTCGTTGGTACTGCGAAGAATAGCCAAGTTGATGCTGAAACAACCCGGAATAAAAGCCAAATAATTTCCAAAACAACCCCGAAGAATCGCCAAGTTGTGGTATAATGCTGTTCATGATTAGGAAGATATCGAAGAAAATCGAAGAATGGCGTTCTCGGTCGCATCGCCACCCGTTGATCTTGCGTGGCGCTCGTCAGGTCGGCAAGACCTTCCTTGTTCGCGAACTGGCCAAACGTTTTGAACACTATCTCGAGTTGAATTTCGAGGCGGATGACACCCTCAGCGAACTCTTCGCCTCGAAGAACCCTCGGGTGATCTGCGAATTGCTGGAGTCTAGGTTTGATATTCCGTTGCAAGATGGGCGGAGTCTTCTCTTTCTGGACGAATTGCAGGACGCCAAGCCGCATGTGATAGAGTCCCTTCGCTATTTCTACGAGCAGCGTCCGGAACTTCATGTCGTGGCGGCTGGTTCGTTACTTGAGTTTCTTCTGGACGCTGAAGAGCGCAAGGGACGCAAGGAAAATTTCAGCATGCCCGTTGGGCGCATCGAATACATGTATGTCGGGCCGATGGATTTTGAGGAGTTTCTTTTGGCTGTCGGCAAAAAGGGGCTTGTGTCCTATCTCCAAAATTACCGCCTCGGAGATGGTATTCCCGAGGCGTTCCATCTGGACCTGTGTGCGTTCCTCCGAAAGTATCTCGTGATCGGTGGGATGCCGGCGGTTGTCAGAGCTTATGCGAACGAGGGAGTGCTTGCCGCCGAGCGCGAGCAACAACTCCTGCTTTCGACATATCATGATGACTTTCCCAAGTATTCAAACAAAGTTCCGTCCGCACGGTTGCAGAAGGTGTTCAAGGCGGTTCCAGCTCAGATTGGGCGGAAGTTCGTGTATGCGCGAATTGATTCCGAAGAGCGCTCGCGCGATCTGGCCGAGGCCGTGCGCTTGCTTTGCCTGGCGCGGGTCATGGCGAAAGTCGCCCATACATCGGCAGACGCGCCGCCGATTGGAGATGGTGTGACTGCGAATCTATTCAAGCCGCTATTCCTTGATGTCGGGCTTTGCTGTCGGGCGCTCGGGTTGAAACTTACGGACTTTCTCGCAGATGGTGACGCCCTTTTGTCGAATCAAGGTCCGATCTGCGAGCAGTTCGTCGGACAGCATCTTCTCTATGCCGGTGCGGAATACGAGGAGCCGATTGCGTACTGTTGGATGCGAGAGGCGGCGAAGAGTCAGGCCGAGGTTGATTATGTCGTTCAGCTCGGTGCGAAGATTGTTCCGGTTGAAGTGAAAGGCGGAACGACTGGGTCAATGAAGGGACTGCACTTGTACTTGAACGAGAAACATGCCGACTTCGCACTGAGGTTTAACGCCGATAAACCGTCCTATCTTGCGAATGCGCACGCGAAGGACGTGCTTGGCCGGGAATGCGAATTCAGATTTCTGTCATTGCCGTTGTACATGGTCTGCGAGGGGCCTCGACTTTTACTGTCTGCTCACGAAGACAAAAGCCTTGCGTCATTCACGCCGGATTCAACCCTTGAATTGGTGGACGTTTTGAAATCGTAGCCGTCATGCAATAGCGAATTGAGGTGTTGCAACAGTTCGCCTTGTCCGAAGCCCCGAAGCTTTGGCAGACGGTTCAAGATCTGAAGGTCGAGCAGACCCAGCGCCGTGCGGGAATACAACGACTTGACCGCGAGTTGCGAGACTTCGGGCGTTCGCCAGAGACAGACCTCGACTTTTAGAATCTTGTCCGAGAGGCGGACGAGCTTGATCGGATTGTCGATGCCATCCTGCTGAAGGTTGAGGACGCCTATATCGCCCAGCAGAAGTTTCGGGCGACACCGAGTCGCGGTGACTACGAGGCGTTGATGAAGTCCGCGCTTGAAAACGGCATCCAGGCGGCAGATGCCGCAACCTCGCGAATTTCAACGCAACACGGGAGCATGCGACATTAGAAGCGAGAGCGCCGTGTTTCTCGTTTTCAGATGACACACATTTCCCTCTGGGGGATGAACCGTGGAGGCGGAGTGGTTAGTTTAGTGGCTGATGAAATGAAGAAGGTCACGCTCGTAGTCCTGAAGCGTATGGTAGTAATGCACGACAATCACGCGCTTAGACTCTTCGTCAATGCGGCAGATGATCAGGTAGCCGCCGGCGGTGACGCGATGATAGCCCAACTTGCGAAGAAAGGTGTCTTTGCAAAAGGAGAACTTGTCCGGCTTGGTCTCTAATTCGATGAGCCGAGCGTCGATCTTGTCCGCCAACGCGGCTGCAGCCGGCGGGCGGCCGAGCTCGACGGCGATGTATCGAATGGTCCGGTCGAGGTCGGAGTCGGCCTCCGGAGAGACGATGACCTCATACATGATACTTTTCCCGAATGGCTGCCAGGGAGGCACGGGCGTTTTTCCCGAGGCCTGCGGCAATCTGCCGTTCGGAAGTCACGATCTTTTCGTAAAGGGCGAGCTTGGCAAGCGTTTCGTCGAAGAACGTTGTGCTGACGATGACGGACGATCCGTAGCCGTTCTTGGTCAGATAGACGGGACCTTTCTCAATTTCAGACTCAACCTCGGGATATTTGTTTCGAAGGTCGGAGACAGGGCGAATACGTGTTGCAAGCATGGCTTGGTTCCTTTTGTAGTTGCGGAACTATTTTATCATAATTTTATCTTTGACGTAAGGGGTGTAGCATGTCAAGATGCGTCCTGAGCAACTTAACGCGGTCAAGACGACCATGCGCAAATATGAGCCTTTTCAGGCTACGGGCATAAGTCTGAAAGCTAAAGGGATGGCAGGGCCTTGCCGCTGGCGAGGGCGCGCACGACGAGTGAGGCGCCGCTCGCACAGTCGCCGACACAGTAGAGGTTCGCCTCGGGCTGGCCGATGAGCGCGGTGCGCGGCGTCTGCGCAAGGCCGAGCTGACGGATGATCGGGTGGTCGGTCGGGACGCCCGTGAAGCCCATCGCGAGGAGGACGAGATCCGCCTCGATTGTTTCCTTCGAGCCGTGCCGCGGAGTGAACTTGACAGGCTTGCCCTCGAGGGTGAAGTCCCAGTCGACGGTCTCAACCTCCACTCCTGTGACAGTTCCCTTGCCGAGGAACTTGAGCGAGTTCAGGTTCCAGCGGCGTTCGCAGCCCTCGAGGTGGCTGGAGCTCGTGCGGAGCTCATAGGGCCATAGCGGCCAGGGCGTGGACGGACTGCGGGTCGTCGGCGGCTTGGGCATGATCTCGATCTGCGTGACCGACTTCGCCCCATGGCGGATGGCGGTGCCCACGCAGTCCGAGCCCGTGTCGCCGCCGCCGATGACGAGAACGCGCTTGTCCTTGGCGCTGATGGGATTCGTGGACGTCTCTCCCGTCAGGAAGCGGTTCTGTCCGCCGAGGAACTCAAGGGCGAGGTGAATGCCGGCGAGTTCACGACCGGGAATCGTCAGGTCGCGTGCGGCAGGCGTGCCGATCGCGACGACGATCGCGTCGTTCGTGCGCTTCAGGTACTCGGCCGAGACGTCAGTTCCGACTTCGGTGTCGGTCTTGAACACGATGCCCTCCGCCTCGAGGATCTTCCGGCGGCGGTCGATGACTGCCTTGTCGAGCTTGAAGCAGGGGATGCCGTAGCGGAGGAGTCCGCCGATGTCGTGGTTCTTCTCGTAGACGGTGACCGCCCAGCCCTTGCGCCGCAGCGTGACCGCGGCGGAGAGCCCGGCCGGACCCGCGCCGATGACGGCGGCGCGCTTGCCGTTCTCCTTGGCGGGCGGACGCGGGACAACCCAGCCGTTTGCGAAGGCCGTCTCGATGATCAGCTTCTCGCTCTGCCGGATCATCACCGACTCCTCGTCGAGCTGGTGGACGCAGCAGGATTCGCAGAGCGCCGGGCAGATGCGCGCGGTGAACTCCGGGAAGTCGCTGTTGACGGACAGAATCTCGTAGGCCTTGCGGAAGTCGCCGTGGGCGACGGCGCGGTTCTGGTCCGGCACGAGGTTTCCGAGCGGACAGCCGTAGCCGTGGCAGAAGGGAACGCCACAGGCGAGGCAGCGCTCGACCTGGGGACGGAGCTCGTCAGCGGACAGCCGGCGCTCGACTTCGTTGAAATCGATCTTCCGCTCTTCGGCGGGACGGTAGTAGTCGTGAATGCGTTCCATGATTCAGTTCTCCTTGACGGGGATTACCTTGACGAACTTCGGGCGGTAGCTCTCCCAGCTCTCGAGCATCCGCTTGCCTAAGGGCGAATCCGTGCGGCGGATGTGTTCGCGGATGAGGTCAAGCAGGTGCTGTTCGTCGTCAGAGCCGGCCTCGACGGTTGTCAGGTCGATGGAGGCCAGGTTGCAGCGGAGGTCGAAGTCGCCGGCTTCGTCGAGGACATACGCGATGCCGCCGGTCATGCCCGCGCCGAAGTTGACGCCGGTCGGGCCGAGGATCACGACTTCACCGCCCGTCATGTATTCGCAGCCGTGGTCACCGATACCTTCCGCCACCAGGGTTACGCCGGAGTTGCGGATGGCGAAACGTTCGCCCGCCTGTCCGTTGAGGAAGATCCTTCCGCTCGTTGCGCCGTAGGCGATCACATTGCCTGCGATGACGTTCTCCTCAGGGCTGAGCGCTGCATCTGCCGGCGGACGGATGGCGATGATGCCGCCGGAAAGGCCCTTGCCGACGAAGTCATTGGCTTCGCCGGTGAGCGAAAACGTCACGCCGGAGGCGAGGAATGCGCCGAAGGACTGTCCGGCTACACCGTTGAAGTTCACGGTGACCGAGTCGTCGGCGAGGGCGCCGTAGCGTGCGGCGATTTCGCTCGCGAATTCCGTGCCGACCGTCCGATCGGTGTTGTGGATACACCGCTGAATGAGGAACGGCGTATGGGGAATGGAGGAATTGCCAAGCTCGGGAATGAGGTGATGCCGGTCGTAGGAGTCGAACACGTAGGGGTTGGAGCCTGGGGTGAACTTCGGTTCGTCGCCCGTCTCCTTGACGAAGAGGCGGGAGAAGTCGAAGCCTGTCTGGCACTCCTCATTCTTCAGAAGGTCGGTGCGTCCGACGGCCTCGTCGAGTGAGCGGAGCCCGAGAGCGGCGAGGAGCTCGCGCGTTTCCTCCGCAAGGAAGCGGAGGAAGTTGACGATGTGGACGGGGCCGCCGGCGAAGAGCTTGCGCCTCTCGGCGCACTGGGTGGCAATGCCGACAGGGCAGGTGTCGCAGTGGCAGCGGCGGTCCTGGATGCAGCCGAGGGCGACCAGGAGCGTCGTGCCGAACCCGAATTCCTCGGCGCCGAGAAGGGCGCCGATCACGATGTCGCGTCCGGTCTTGAGCTGTCCGTCGACCTGGACCTTCACGCGCCCGCGCAGTCCGTTCTTGACGAGGGTCTGCTGGGTCTCGGCGAGTCCGAGCTCCCACGGGAGGCCGGCATGCTTCATCGAAGTGAGCGGTGCGGCGCCGGTGCCGCCGTCGAAGCCGGAGACGAGGACGACGTCGGCGTGGGCCTTGGCGACGCCCGCGGCGATCGTACCGACACCGGCTTCGGAAACGAGCTTGACGCTGATGCGAGCCTTGGGGTTGGCGCAGCGGAGGTCGTAGATCAGCTGTGCGAGGTCTTCGATCGAATAGATGTCGTGATGGGGCGGCGGCGAGATGAGCGTTGTCCCAGGCCGGGCGTGCCGGAGCTTGGCGACGAATTCGTTCACCTTGTGCGCGGGAAGCTGGCCGCCCTCGCCGGGCTTTGCGCCCTGGGCGAGCTTGATTTGCAGGTCCCTGGCGTTCCGGAGGTAGTCGAGCGTCACGCCGAAGCGTCCGGAGGCGACCTGCTTGATGCCGCAGTCCGCGTCCGTGCCGAAGCGCTCGGCGTTGAGCCCGCCTTCGCCGGAGTTCGACATTGAGCCGATCGAGTTGAACGCGCGGGCGATTGACTCGTGGGCTTCGGGCGAAAGCGAGCCGAGGGACATCGCACCGCCGACGAAGTGCTTCATGATCTGCTCGACGGGTTCGACTTCGTCAAGCGGGATGGCCTTCGCCGGAGCAAAACCGAAGAGGCCGCGCAACGTGCAGCTGCGCTTCTCCGCTGCGTCCACGGCGGTCGAGTACTCCTTGAACTTCGCGTAGTCTCCTGTGCGGACGGCCTGTCGGAACGCGGCGACTGTCTGCGGCGTCCAGAGATGCTCCTCGGAGTCCTTACGGTAGCGGTACTGTCCGCCCGGGGAAAGAAGGACGGGGAGAGGCGCCGAGGCCGCTGCGCTGAGGAACTTCTGTTCGATCTCCCTGAACCCGAGGCCGCCGATGCGGGAGGGGGTCCCAGAGAAATAGCGGTCTACGATGTCCGCGGCGAGCCCGACGATCTCGAAGATCTGCGCCGATCGGTAGCTCCGTAGGGTTGAGATGCCCATTTTCGACATGATCTTCAGGAGACCTTTGTCCACGGCCTGGATATAGTTCGAGGCGGCGCTAACGGGGTCTGCGGAGAACATCGAGGAGACCGTCTCGAGGGCGAGGTAGGGATTGATCGCCGTCGCGCCGTAGCCGAGCAGGACGGCGAAATGGTGGACTTCACGGACCTCGCCCGACTGGACGATCAGGCCGACCGAACTGCGAAGTCCCGTCGAGACCAGCGCGCGGTTGACGGCCGCCAGAGCGAGGACGATCGGGATCGGCGCGGCGGCCGTGTCCCTGTCCGACAGGACGATAATCCGCGCGCCGGATCCGACGGCCTCGACGGCGCGCCTGCCGAGGTTCTCGAGGGCGACGTCCAACGGCTCGGAGAATCCCGTCGACAGGGTCGCGACGGGATAGCCGCGGTCGGCGACCTTGGAAAGGCGGTCAAGCTCGTCGTCCGTCAGGACCGGGCGACGGAGCTTGATCAAACGAGCGTGTTCCGGCGTCTCCTCCAGAATGTTCCCGCGGTTGCCGATGTAGGTCATCAGCGACATCACGAGCTCCTCGCGGATCGGGTCGATCGGCGGATTGGTCACCTGCGCGAAGAGCTGGTGGAAGCAGTCGAAGAGCGAGCGGCGCACGTGCGAGCGGCAGGCGAGTGCGGCGTCGTTGCCCATCGAGCCGACGGGTTCCTTGCCGTCCCGGGCCATCGGCTCGAGAATGAGCTCGAGATCCTCCTGCGTATAGCCGAACCGCTGCTGTCGGCTCGTCAGGTCGCCCGGGACCTTCGAGGGGACGATCTCCGAGAACAGACCCTGGATCGCGATGCGGTTCTCCTCGACCCAGCGGCGGTAGGGACGTCGACGGGCGTAGCGGGTCTTGATTTCGGCGTCCTCGAGAAGCCGGTGCGCGGGAAGGTCGAGATAGATCATCGAGCCTGGCTTGACGCGGCCGTGCCGGACGACGTCCTTCGGGTCGATGTCCAGGACGCCGGTCTCCGAGGCGAGCACGAAGAGGTGGTCCCTGGTGAGCGTCCAGCGGGCGGGACGGAGGCCGTTCCGGTCGAGGGCCGCGCCCGCCGTGATGCCGTCCGTGAAGGCCACGGCGGCGGGGCCGTCCCACGGCTCCATGAGCGCGGAGTGGTACTCGTAGAAGCCGCGCACGTCATGGCCCATGTGGTACTTGGTGCCCCAGGCCTGCGGCATCAGCATGAGCATCGCGTGGGCGGGATCGCGGCCGGCTGCGACGAGAAGCTCGAACATGTTGTCGAGCGACGCCGAGTCGGACTGACCGTCCTTGACAAGCGGGAGGATCTTCCGGAGGTCGTCCCCGAAGAGCGGCGAGGCGAAGTTCTTCTCGCGTGACCTCAGCTGGTTGAGGTTGCCGCGGATCGTGTTGATCTCGCCGTTGTGCGCGAGCATCCGGAAGGGATGGGCGAGTTCCCAGGTCGGGAAGGTGTTCGTCGAATAGCGCTGGTGGACGAGCGCCAGGGCCGAAACGAAGTCGGCGTCCGTGAGGTCGGGATAGAACCTCTCGACCTGTGGGGCGAGAAGAAGCCCCTTGTAGACGATCGTGCGCGAGGAGAACGAGCAGATGTACCCGTCCTTCAGTTGCTTCTCAATCGTGCGCCGGATGACGAAGAGCCGATGCTCGTCCGCACCGCTGACGAACAGCTGGCGGATCCTCGGCAGGACGCTGCGCGCAACCGGGCCGACGGCTTCTGGAACGACTGGAACGTCACGCCACGAGATGACGTTCGCCCCGTTCTCTCGGACAGCCGCCTCGAAGGTCGGCTCCTCGCCGACGGCTCCGAAGACCATGGCGACGCCGTATTCGCCTTTCGGGGGAAGGGCGGGGACGGTCTTGCGAAAGAAGGCGTCGGGAATCTGCAGGAGGAGGCCGGCGCCGTCGCCAGTCTCGGGGTCGTTCCCCGTTGCGCCGCGATGCATGAGCCGCTTCAGAACCGTCAGGCCGCGAGTGACGATGTCATGGGAGGCGACATTGTCAAGGTTCGCGACGAGGCCGACGCCGCAGGCGTCGTGTTCGAAGTTCCGGTCGTACATTCCGATCTGTCCGTTCTGGTGCATAATGAATCTCCTTCGTACACAGATATGCAAACTCCGTGCCAAGCGGAAGAGACAGAGTAAAACGTTTGAATATTGTACAAGGCTTGAAATGAAATCGAGTCTGTTTTTCACGAGGTGTAAAAGTCGGGTTCATCGAAGATATTGGAGCTCGACAGACCTTCCCGCTTCTGCGTACAGACTCTTCGGGTTGCCTCAAGAGGGCAAACGGTTTTCGCGTACAGGGGAGAACGAGAGTCTCAACAGTCCCTCCGCGATTTCTCTACAGGCCACCCGCGATTTCTCCGCTGTCCCTCCGCGATTTCTCATCTGCCCGATTCGGTTTTCGCCTAAGCCCCTCAAAGATGTTCTTGCAACCTTTTGCCTGTAAGTTTGAACCTAATCAAAGTAATCATATAACCTTTTCTTGATATTCTACTAACCCGAACTCTCTTGCCAAAGGAAAAGTGAGTATGCTATACTCGCTCTAGGAGAGGTTAAAGGAGGAGGATTTTACAATGTCTAAACGCTTGGAAGCACCGATTGAATCACTAAAACCGATAATTAGGTTTCACTGGGAGAAGTCGCGTCTCAAGAAGAAAACTGCCCCAACAGCCAGGTCGCGCTCAAGGTGAACTATCCGGTCGAGGCGATGATGTACGCCTGCGAGATCGTGTCCGCGACGCCCGAGAAGATCGTGGTGGAGTCTCCGAAGCGCTTCGAGACGAAGTACATGCGCGAATCGGCAATCGGTCTCACCGGTGAAATCGTCCTCTACCTCCACGATCCCCGCCGCCGCAACCGCCAAGCCGCCCACGGCAGCCGCTTCAAGGTCAAGTTCGTGAGGCCGCCGTCTAAAGGGTGAAACGAGTGCTTTTCGATACGATTTTTGAGTGTGAGGTTGTGGTATAATACCCCCATGAAGTCATGGAACGAGATTCGCAAGGCGGCTACCGTTTTCTCCAAGCGGTGGAAGGGCGCGTATGACGAGAAGTCTCAGGCCCAGTCGTTCCTGAAGGAATTCTTCGAGGTCTTCGGCGTCGATACCGTCACACAGGCGACCTTTGAGCATCGCGTGAAGTTCTCGGACGGCTCGCAGGGCTTTGTCGATTGCTTCTGGCCGAGTACGATCCTCGTTGAAATGAAGTCGAAGGGCAAGGACCTCGACGCGGCCTTTGGTCAGGCGATGGATTATGTCCGAGCCCTGCCCGACCAATCGACCTTGCCGCGGGCCATTGTCGTTTCCGACTTCCAGACGTTCCGCTTCTACGATCTCACAAAGGACGCGCAGCTTACGACCTTCAAGCTCGCCGACCTTCGCAAGTACGTGACGCTCTTCGGTTACATGATCGGCGGCGAGTCGGAGGAAATCCGCGAACAGGATCCCGTGAACCGCAAGGCCGCCGAGAAGATGGCGAAGCTCCATGATGCGCTGAAGGCCATCGGCTATCAGGGGCGCGAGCTGGAGGTCTATCTCGTCCGACTCCTCTTCTGCCTCTTCGCGGAAGATACGTCCATCTTCAAGGCCGAGCAGTTCTCCAACTTCATCCGGGAGAAGACCGCGCCGGACGGCAGCGACCTTGCGATCCGCATTGCCGAGCTGTTTCAGGTGCTGAACACGGCACCTGAGAAGCGGCTGGCGACCCGTGACGAGGCAGTTGCCGCGTTCCCCTACGTGAACGGCAATCTCTTCGGCGAGCAGTTGCAGATACCGGCGTTTTCCGCCGCGATGCGCACGGCTCTCCTCGAATGCGGAGCGCTCGACTGGTCGAAGATTTCGCCCGCGATCTTCGGCGCGATGTTCCAGGGCGTGATGGACGAGACGAAGCGGCACGACCTCGGGGCGCACTACACGAGCGAAGAGAACATCCTGAAGGTGATTCGTCCGCTCTTCCTTGACCGCTTGCGCGAGGAATTCGACACAATCTGCCTTTTGACCGGGCCCTCCAAGCGCGTGAAGCTTGAGGCGTTCCATTCGCGAATCGCCGCGCTGAAGTTCCTCGACCCCGCTTGCGGATGCGGCAACTTCCTGCTCATCGCCTACCGCGAACTTCGCCGTCTTGAAATGGACGTCCTCGAAGAGCTGCACAAGGACGATCCCGGCATGGTGCTGGACGTCTCGACGCTCTGCAAGGTCAACGTCTCGCAGTTCTACGGAATCGAGATCGAGCAGTTCCCCGCCGAGATCGCCAAGGTCGCGCTGTGGCTGATGGATCACCTCTGCAACCTCGAAGTCGCCGACCGCTTCGGACAGTATTTCGCCCGCATCCCGATCAAGGCGAGCCCGCACATCGTCTGCGCCAACGCGCTCACGACGGACTGGGGCGAGCTGCTGAACGGCGAGCGTGGCAAGTCAGGTGTTGAATTCGTCAAGATCGCCGCCGATTTTGACTTCAAGAAGGCGAAATCGCATTTGCAGGAGCTGAAACGGGGACATGCTTTTGTCCAAAACGGCGAGGGAACGCGCTTTCGCTTTACGAATCAGGTTATGAAGGCGCTCAGCGACAAAGCCCGAGACCAATCCGTTGATCGGAAGGTTCATTGGGCGGCTGTTGCGAACATTGAGCAATTGTGCGAAAAGTCCGTTTCGCTCTGGAACGAGAAACCGCGCAACGGTTCAGAGGACATCGACCATTATGCCAAGCATGGTTGCCCCTTTGTGCTCGGAGGCGTTACATATGTCGCCAAGATCACCTCGAAGGCCTATCCGTCAGAAGATTCTTTGGCGACGTATTCCGTTGAGGCGATTTCCGTGGAAAAGAATTTCGCTCGGGGAATAGCTGATGCCATCTCGAAGAAACAGCATCTCGACCCGAGCGATGAAAATAGGATACTAAAATTCGTCGAAGCGGTCAAGGGGGGCTCGAAGCCGTTCGACTACATCTTCGGCAATCCGCCGTTCTTGGGCAAGAAGGAACAGGGCGTGGGGCAGAAGGCCGACATGCAGAAGGTATTTGCCCTGAAGAAGCCGTCGTCCGTGCTTGACTTCGTGACGGCGTGGTACAAGAAGGCTGTTGATTTCACGGAGGGGACACCGACCGAGTGCGCGTTCGTCTCGACTAATTCCATTTGTCAGGGCGAACACATCCCCGCCTTTTGGAACCCCTACATTCTGCCGCGAAACATCCATATCAACTTCGCCCATCAGACCTTCAAGTGGTCGAACGAGGCGAAGGGCAAGGCGGCGGTGCATTGCGTGATCGTCGGCTTCGCTTTCGTGAATCGCAAGGACAAGCGGCTGTTCGTCTATGACAAGCCTGACGGACAGCCGAAGGAAACGCATGTCAAGCGGATTAACCCTTATCTCTACGACGCGGCAGATCCCTATACGGAACGGCGCGACAAGCCCGTGAACGCGCCCTTGCCGATGTGCTATGGCAACATTCCCCTCGACTGGGGGACGTTAATGCTCACGGCGGAGGAACGCGCTCAGTTCATTGCGTCGGACAGCCGCAGCGAACCGCTCATCAAGCATTGTCTCGGCGGCGATGAACTTCTCAACGGCGGTGAACGCTATTGCCTTTGGCTGGTCGATTTCGCTCCGTCGCTTCTCAAGTCGTTGCCGCTTGTGTCGGCTCGCGTGGAAGCTTGCCGCGAAAAGCGGCTTGCGAGCAAGGATGCGGGCGCGCGGAAACTTGGCGAGGAGCGACCCTACCAG
This sequence comes from Kiritimatiellia bacterium, assembly GCA_016303225.1. Lineage (GTDB taxonomy): Bacteria > Verrucomicrobiota > Kiritimatiellia > RFP12 > UBA1067 > UBA1067. The sequence continues at coordinate 398 of JAEDMC010000005.1, read as the reverse complement.
TTCCGCGACCTCAACAACCCCGACACGGCGATTGTGATCCCCAAGGTCTCATCGGAACGGCGCAAATACGTGCCGCTTGGGTTCATCGACAAGTCAACCGTGACGACGGGGACGGTTCTCATTGTGCCGAACGGGACGCCCTACATGTTCGGCGTCCTCTCGTCGGCGTTTCACATGGCGTGGCTCAGGGCGGTCGGCGGGCGAATGAAGTCCGACCTTCAGTATTCAAAGGATCTCGTTTACAACAACTTCATTTGGCCGACCGTGAGCGACGAAGCGAGGAAGACGATTGAAACTGCCGCGCAAGGTGTGCTGGACGCAAGGGCGGCGCATCCCGGCCAGACGCTCGCCGATTTGTACGATCCGCTCTACATGCCGCCCGATCTCCTGAAGGCCCA
>JAEDMC010000151.1 GCA_016303225.1 Kiritimatiellia bacterium | reverse complement strand
GCAAAGCCGGATACGTCAATGTGAAGCGCTTCTGGCTGAAGCCTGGCCAACAGGCGGTTGCCAAACCCGCTGGGAGAACGGCTGCTCCAAGAAAAGGCGGCATCCGCTACAAGAAGGCGAACGAGTGAAGGTGTTCAGTGGTGAGAAGATGACCAAAAGCGAGATCGAGAAGCGCATTGCGGAGCTGCGGGGGCTGATAGAGAAGGCCAACCGCGACTACTACGACTTGCACCAGCCGACGGTTGGCGACCGCGACTACGACCTGTGGGAGGCGGAGCTCCTTCGGCTTGAGAAGGAGAATCCCGAGTTCGCGACGGACGACTCGCCTGTCAGGAACGTCGCGGGCGGCGTAAGCGAGGGCTTCGCCAAGGTGACGCATGAGCCGCCGATGCAGTCCCTCGACAAGACGCACTCGAAGGAGGAGCTCTCCGACTTCGACTCTTATGTTCGTGCACAACTCCATTCTACACCTGACACCTACACCTACCTTGTCGAGCCGAAAATCGATGGTGTTTCGCTCTCGCTCCGCTATGAGAACGGGATTCTCGTCAGGGCGGCGACGCGCGGGAACGGACGCGTGGGAGACGACATCACGGCGAATGCGCGGACCATCAAGACGATTCCGCAGGTGTTGCCCGACACCGCGCCGCGGACGCTCGAAGTGCGCGGCGAGGCGTATATGACGCGCGAGGGATTTGTCGAGCTCAACAAGCGGCAGGCCGCCGCGGGACTTGAGGAGTTCGCGAATCCGCGGAACGCCTGTGCGGGGTCCTTGAAGCAGCTGGATGCGAAGGTGACGGCGGAGCGTCCCCTGGATGTCGTTATCTACAACGCGGGCGGCGTCGGCTGCGACGGGTTCGCGTCACATTCGGAGATGATTGCGGCGTTCCGCGAGTGGGGCTTTCCGGTCGCGCCGTGGTCGAAGTCATGCAAGACGATGGACGAGGTCTTTTCGGCAATTGACGAGCTGCAGGAGCGGCGGCATTCGTTCCAGTTTGAAATCGACGGCGCTGTCATCAAGATTGACGAGCGGAAGTTCTACGACATTCTCGGCGCAACGGCACACGGCCCTCGATGGGCGCGCGCCTACAAGTATGCGCCCGAGCGGGCGGAGACGATCGTCGAGTCGATCACCGTGCAGGTGGGGCGGACGGGCATTCTGACGCCAGTCGCGGAACTGAAGCCGACGGAGCTGGCGGGGTCCGTGATCTCTCGTGCGACGCTGCACAATGCGGACCAGATCGCGCGGCAGGACATCCGGATCGGAGACCACGTGTGGCTGGTGAAGGCGGGGGATGTCATTCCGGCGATTGATTCCGTCATTCCCGAGAAGCGCACGGGCTCGGAGCAAGCCTTTACCATGCCGACGGCGTGTCCTGTCTGCGGCGGCGCCGTCGTGCGGGCGGAAGGTGAGGTTGCCGTCCGTTGTGTCAACCCGGTGTGTCCGGCGCAGCTCTCGCGGCGCATCGAGCATTTCGCCAGCCGCAACGCGCTCGACATTCGCGCGCTTGGCGAGACGGTCGTCGACGAACTCGTCGGACAGAAGCTGGTGACGGATCCGCTGGACCTCTTTTCTCTCCGAGCCGTCGACCTCTACGCAGTGGAGATCTCTGGACACCGTTTCGGCAAGAACGCCCTTACGGTGATGGACGCATTGGAAGCGGCGAAAGCATTGCCGTTACACCGGTGGCTCTTTGCGATGGGCATTCCGAACGTGGGCGTCACGGTCGCGAAGGACATTGCGGCCGAGCACGGGAAGTTGAGCGAGCTCGCGAATTCGCGTGTGCTCTTAGACGTCATTGCCAATGACGAGAAGAAGGGCAAGGAGCGGCAGATCCTGCCGATCAAGGTTGAGGCGGCGAAGGCCGTGCTCGGATTCTTCGCGAGCGATTACGGGCAACGCTTTCTGGCGCGGTTGGCGATGTTCGGGATCGATCCCGCGTCCGAGAAGAAGACTCCGGTGAAGGCGGAGGGGCCGCTCGTCGGTATGGGCTGCGTTCTCACGGGCACGCTGAGCCGTCCCCGCGGCGAATACGCGAAGCTCATCGAGGAGGCGGGGGGAATCGTCCAAAACGCCGTTACGTCAAAGACGCGATACCTGATCGCTGGTGAGAACACGGGGGCCACCAAGACTGAAAAAGCGCGAAAACTCGGTACGGAAGTGATAAATGAGCAACAATTGCTGGATTTGCTGCGCTCAAAAGCCTTGTCATGAAAGGGAACTGGCGGTACTTGCGCGGAAGCGATCAGTTATGATATAATATCTACTCAATTTCGAAAGGGAAAGAAGAATCATGAAGAGCGACATTCATCCGAAGTACGAGGACGCCACCATCACCTGCGCGTGCGGCAACGTCATCCATACCCGTTCCACGAAGAAGGAAATGACGGTCAACACCTGCTCCGCGTGTCATCCGTACTTCACCGGCGCGAAGACCATGGTTGACACCGAGGGCCGCGTCGATTCGTTCAAGAAGCGCTACGCGAAGTTCGCGAAGAAGTAAGTTTTGGTCGACAAAGACCAGATCGAAAACGTCTTGGGTCGTCTGAGTTCCGTCGAAGCGGAATTGGGCGACCCGGTTGTTTTGCAGGACCGCAAGCGCTATCGTGCGGTTCTTGCCGACTATTCGTTTCTGAAGAAGCTTGATAGCGCGTGGACGATGTACCAGCTCGCGGTCGACGACGGACAGGATCAGGAGCTCATCCGCACAAGCGAACGCGATGTCACGGCGGCTTTGCTGAAGCCGGATCCGTTTGAGGCGCGCAATGCCGTCCTGGAGATTCGTGCCGGGACAGGTGGCGAGGAGGCGGCGCTTTTTGCCGGCGACCTCTTCCGCATGTATTCGCGTTTCTGCGAGACTAAGGGCTGGAAGGTTTCGGTCATGCATTCGAACCAGACCTCGCTCGACGGCTACAAGGAAATCGTCTTCACGGTGATCGGCGAAGGGGCCTACGGAACTTTTCGATTCGAGTCGGGCGCGCATCGTGTCCAGCGCGTTCCCGAGACCGAGGCGCAGGGGCGCATTCACACTTCAGCGGCGACGGTCGTCGTCTTCCCCGAGGCGGACGAGGATGACGAGCTGGAGATTCCCGAGAAGGACATTCGCATCGACCTCTTCTGTGCTGGTGGTGCGGGCGGCCAGCATGTCAACAAGACGGAGAGTGCGGTCCGCATGACCCACTTGCCGACGGGTCTTGTCGCGGTCTGCCAGGACGAGCGCAGCCAGATTCGCAACCGAGAAAAGTGCCTGGCGACCCTGAAGGCTCGCATCCTCGACTTCAAGCGTCGCGAGGAAGAGGCGAAGCTTGGTGCTGACCGTCTGACCTTGCGCGGCAGCGGAGACCGTTCCGAAAAGATCCGCACGTACAATTTTCCCCAGAACCGCATGACCGACCATCGCATCGGCCTCACGCTCTACGCCCTCGACCGCATCGTCGACGGCGACCTGGGGCAGCTTCTTTCGGCGCTCCACGAAAATGATCTCGACGAGCGGATCCGGCTCGCGTTGTCAGGAAAGTAGTTCTGCAAGGTCCTGGGCCGTCAGTGATTCCATCACCGCGGCGTCGGTCGTGTCGACTGTGGCGGCGATGATGGCCTGCTTGCGGCGCTGAAGGGCGAGGACCTTCTCCTCGATGGTGTTCGAGGCGATCATCTTCATGACATAGACGGTCTTCTTCTGTCCGATGCGGTGGGCGCGGTCCGTCGCCTGGTCTTCGACGGCGGGGTTCCACCACGGATCGTAGTGCATCACCATGTCCGCGCCGGTGAGGTTGAGGCCCGTGCCGCCGGCCATAAGCGAGATCAGAAAGACCGGAATCTTCGGATCGCGGTTGAAGCGGTTGCATTCGCCGAGGCGATCCTTGGTCGAGCCGTCGAGATAGCAGCAGGGGATGTGGGATGCGTTCAGCTCGTCTTTCAGGGCTTTGAGCTGGGTGACGAATTGCGAGAAGACGAGAATCTTGTGTCCGCCTTCGATCGCGGAGGCGAGTTGCTCGAGGAAGGCGTCTTTCTTGCCCTTGGACGCAATCTGGCGGAGCTTCATCAGCATCGCGAGAATCTCGAACTTCGACTTGGCGAAGCCTTTCGTCTTGACGAGTCCGCCCGCATCGCGGCGGGTCTTCTGAAGGGCGGCGAGGTAGTCACGCTGGGCGTCGTCGGAGAGCGGACAGTACGAGACCTTAACGATTTTGTCCGGCAGGTCTTTCGCGACGGTCTTTTTCACGCGGCGCATGATGAAGGGATGGATCTTCCGCTTGAGGCGCGAGAGGGCCTCGGTCGTCTCCTGCAGGTCGCGGTCTTCGGGGTCGCCTCGCGGCGAGATCTTGTCCTCGTAGTTGAGCTTGAATGACTCGTAGTCGCCGAGGTAGTCCGGCATCAGGAAGTCGAAGATCGACCAGGCGTCCGCCACCGAGTTCTCGATCGGCGTGCCGGTGAGGGCGAGACGACGACGTGCGTTGATCATCTTCACGGCCTTCGCGTTCTTCGTGTCCCGGTTCTTGATGTGCTGCGCCTCGTCGATGACGAGCGCCGAGAATTCCTTGTCGTAATAGGCGGCCTCGAAGTCGCGCTGCAGCAGGGCATAGGAGGTGACGACGATGTCGGCGTCGGGAATTTGATCAAAGCTCTTCGCCCGCTCGGGACCGGAGACGACGAGCACCTTCAGCCACGGCGTGAACTTCAGCGCTTCCGCCTCCCAGTTGCGAACGAGCGAGGTCGGACAGACGATTAACGCCGTGCGTTTGGGTGTAGGTGTAGATGGAAGGTGTACACCTACACCTTTCACCTTCACTTCTTGCCCCACGCGGGGCAGGCTGAGCCAGGTGAGGGTCTGGAGCGTCTTGCCGAGGCCCATTTCGTCCGCGAGGAGCCCGCAGAGTCCGGCCTCCTCGAGGAAGCGCATCCAGTAGACGCCCTGCTTCTGGTAGGGACGGAGCACCTTGTCGAGCGGACCGAGCGCCACGGGCTCGAATCGCGCGTCGGGATTGCGGTCGTTGCGGAGCGCCGCCTCCTCGCGCCAGCGTTTCGCCGAGGAATCGTCGAGATCGATGCAGTCAAGAAGATCGAGGGAAGACTTGACGTAGGAGCCGTAGATGCCCTTGACGCGGAACCAGCCTTCCTCCGCGTCAGACTGCGCGAGCGTGCAGTCGCTGAAGACGCCGCGCATTGCGTCGATGGCAGTGTTGTCGAGGAGGACGACCGCGCCGTCCTTCATGATGTAGCCGTCGCCGCGGTTGATGGCGGCCTGCACTTCGGCGGGTGAGACCTCGTGTCCCATCGCGTCGAACGAGATCTTCACGTCGAAGTCCCCGCGTGGCGCGTCCTTGATTTCCACGACCGGGACGAGAGACGGCATCGTCTCCGTCAGTGCCATCAGCCGCTCGGAGAGGTCGACGCGCCAGCCCTTGCGGCGGATCGCGGGGAGCCCGGCGCCGAGAAAGTTCAGCACCCGCTGCGGATCGGTCATGTAGAGCTTGAAGTCGCCGTCCTTGTAGCCGGGCTCAAAGCCCCAGCGCTCAAGCGACTTGACCGCGTCCCTTTCGGCCTTCATCGAACGGACGCGGCGGACGAGATCGTCGTCGGGGTCTTCGAGGTAGACCGTCCGCTCCGGCTGCGTCGAGCAGGCGGGAAAGTCGATGTCCTCGTAATAGGCGTCGAGTTCGATCGACAGGGCCGCGCGCGAGCCGGAGACGAGGGCGTAGAATTTCGGGGAGATCGGCACTTCGATGAAGTTCGTTTCCTTTTCTTCACGTCTTCCGTCTTCCGTCTCGTGTCCTTCGCCGTCGAGGACTTGAGACGGGAGACGGGAGACTTCAGGCTCGTCGAGTTCCATAATGGAGAGCGCCAATCCGATGGCGACGACATGGGCGCAGACCTGTCCGTATTTCTGGTTGGTGATGCAGGGGCATTCGGATTTGATGCGGCCGCCGGCATCGAGTTTGAACTTGACGGGCATGGCCCATCCGCTCGGCTGTTCGATCTTGCCGGAGACCATGAGCGCGTCGTCGTCATATTGCACGTCGGAAACGTCGCCTGAATTGCACAGGGCGACCGCCTGGTTGAAGACCTCGAGTCCTCCCCAGTCAATCAGTTCCTCACGTGTGATTCCGCTCTTGACCATGTTGTTTTGCAGCGCGTATTATACCAAAAGAAATCCACAATTTGTTGTAGAAAGCAACCCCTCCATCCCCCATATTTTGGTATAATATCCCTATCTTAAACGTCTTTACCGCAGGGGAGCTATGGCAGAAGCAGAGAACGGCAACTACAACGCTGAAAACATCCAGGTGCTGGAGGGCATGGAGGCGGTGCGCAAGCGCCCCGCGATGTATATCGGCGACACTGGAGAGCGCGGGTATCACCACTTGGTCTACGAGGTGGTCGACAACTCGATTGACGAGGCGCTCGCGGGCTATTGCTCGATGATTGACGTGATCATCAACAAGGACGGGTCCCTGACGGTTCAGGACAACGGGCGCGGCATTCCGGTCGACATGCATCCGACGCAGCACAAGCCCGCGATTGAGGTGGTCTTGACGATCCTGCACGCTGGCGGCAAGTTCGACGGCTCGAACTACAAGGTGTCTGGCGGCCTGCACGGCGTCGGCGTCTCTTGCGTCAACGCACTTTCCGACTGGATGAAGGTCGACGTGAAGCGCGGCGGGAAGCTCCATCACATCGAGTTCTCGCGCGGGCACGTGACGAAGCCGCTGGAGGTCGTCGGCGACTGTGGCGAGGAGACGGGCACGAAGGTGACGTTCTTCCCCGACCACACGATCTTCACCTGCCGGGCGTTCAAGTGGGAGACGCTGTGCAACCGCCTCAGGGAGCTTGCGTTTCTCAACAAGGGCGTGACGATTCATTTCCGAGACGACGAGGGCGAGGCGCATCACGAGGAGACATTCCATTTCGAGGGCGGCCTCAACCAGTTCGTCGACTGGCTTAACACGAACAAGCATCCGCTTTCGCCGGTCATCCACTTCGAGGGCGAGAAGGACTCCGTGCGCCTCGATGGTTCGCACTACGTCATCCAGGCCGAGGTGTCGATGCAGTACACCGACGGCTATTCGACGCTGGAGCAGACGTACTGCAACAACATCCACACGATCGAAGGCGGCACGCATCTTTCGGGCTTCCGTCGCGCGCTCACGGCGACGATTAAGAAGTACGGCGTCGACAACAAGCTCATCAAGGAGAAGGAGTTCGACTCCCTGACGGGCGACGACATGCGCG
>JAEDMC010000150.1 GCA_016303225.1 Kiritimatiellia bacterium | reverse complement strand
ACCTCTCCGAGGACGACACGCTGCTCGCCTACGTGGCGAACGGCACCTACGCGGCGTGGACGGTCGACCAGGTCGACCAGGAGGGCGAGTGGGTCCCTCTCGAGACGGTCAACGTCGAGGCGGCGGCCAGCAGCCTCGAGATTAGCGATCCCAAGTCCGCGACCGGCAAGATGGCGATCGTCTCCGACGACGCCTCGAAGCCGATCACGAGCCAGCTCAGCATCGCCCGCGGCAAGGGACTCTGGCTCTGCCGGAAGAACCCGCTCAACGCGGACGGCACGCCGAAGCCGTTCTGGATCTACGGCCAGAGCGTGACGACGGACGTCGAGACGGAGATCGTCGCGCCGCCGGAGACGGGCACGGGCACGACGAACGTGGTCTCGAACATCTTGGGCAACCCCTACGCGCAGGAGACGGAGATCAACAAGCTCAAGTTCGAGGGCACGATCGACAGGAACGACCGCATCTGGATCCCGAACGGGACGAAGACGCCGCTCTACGTGATGTACCTGGAGAATAAGATGTACCTGGAGAAGAAGGGGTGCTGGTGCTACAGCCGCATGGACCCGGAGACGCGCAAGACGACCTACATCAAGGACATCCGCGTGCCGGCGGGCCTGGGCTTCTGGTACGACCGCCGCGGCAAGACGCCGATGAAGATCAAGTGGAGTCGGCGGTCCGAATAGGCGTAGCAGGGCGTATGGTCGCAGGACAGGCGCGGATGACTGAAGCTTTCCGCGCCTATCTTTCCTGTTCAAGACACTGAGCGGTTTTACACGCAGGGGACCAAACACGGAGACTTGATCCCTTGCGTTTTACTTGCTTGAAAAACGTGTTTATGCGGGCAAAAATCAACAACTCCAGATCTGTGAAAAGAGTATCATTATATCGTTGCGTCCGAACTAATCATGTGGGACACTAAGCATCGTCTTTTACGAAAAGATTTTTTTAAACTGATGTTCAAAAGACTCACAGCAGCGATCCTTCTCGTTCTCGCGTGCGCGGCAGCAGGGCAGGCTGAAGACGGAGTCTTGTCTTGACGGAGAAGCGCACACCCGAGCGACGAAACCGAGCGGCAGCTCCCCGGACCGGAGCGGCGGTCGGGTCGGCGCCGTCGGTCGAGTCCGCCGCCGGAGACAAGGTACGGATCGTCCGGGTCGTCTATGGCGACTTCGACCTGGCGGAGAGCTGGGTCGTGCCGGGCGGATCGCCGCAGAAGCGCTGCCCGATCGTCCTTGGCTTCCATCTGCTGGAGTTCGATGGACGGCGGGGCATTCAATCGTGCTCGTGCCGGGCATGGCCGACGGCCGCACGGCGGTGATCGCCGGCGACGCAGTCTATTCGCGGCGCAATCTGGAGCAGCGTCTGCCCACGCCAACCACCGTCAATGCCGACGAAAGCCGCGCCTTTGTCGAGACCTACTCCGATCCGCGCTACCGCGTCTATCTCTGCCACGACTGACGGGCCGTAGGCCGCGAGGCGGAGAGCGTCGATTCACTCGGTTTGGCGATGTCCTGAGAAAGAGTATTTGAAAAAAGACAGGGCAAGATAGAAAGGACGAAATGAAATGTATACAATAAATGGAGCATGTGCAAAGGCGCGGTGTCGGCGAAGAAAGATGAGCTTTTTCTTTGTCCGATCAATATGCGTGATGGAACGTTTGTCTGCAAGGGTAAAGGGAACGAAGACTGGAATCAGTCCGCTCCGCACGGTGCGGGGCGTCTTATGTCTCGTGCCGATGCCAAGGAATTGCTTGATCTCGAAAGCGTCCGTGCGACATTGGGCGAACTTTTCACCACAACGGTGGGTTCATCGCTCGATGAAGCGCCGGATGCGTACAAGAGTTTCGATTTCATCCGCGAACATATCACACCGACGGCGGAGGTTGCAGATCGGCTTGTTCCGTTGTATAATCTCAAAGGTTGAGAAAGAAGAAAACAAATGAACACGCGTATACTCAAATGGATGGTTCTGGGGATTGCCGCACTTCTGGCGGCGATGGGGCTTCTATTCACATGGAAATGTCCTATAGACTGTATTTTCGGTGTCGATAGCGGCATCTTCTTTTTCAAAAAGCAGCTGTTGTGGAATGCTGTCGGCATTGCCGCCTGCGCTGGTGCAGCATTGATTCCGTGGCGGAAGTGGCTTAAGCTTGCACCGTGGGGGATGCTTGCGTGGTTCGCACTTGCGGTTTGGGCGCTCGGGTTCTCTCCGGCTCGTCACGGTTCGCATCGCTGGGCCGATTTCGGCGTTGTGTGCGTCAATATTCACCTCGTTCTGGTTCTGGCGTGGGCGCTTTTCACGGCATGGTTGTACTCGAAGAAGTGCATAAAGCCATGGATGATTTTTGCCGCTATTGGCGGTTTGCTCATTTTTGCTGCGATTCAGATTTTCGGCAACCCCAACCGACTGGCGCGCCTGGCCGTTTATTTCGGCGGTCAAGATTGGAATGTGCATAACTATGTGCAAGATCAAATGAAGGCTGCATATGCGGCGGCCAATTGGTTCGGGGACGCCGATCGCAGCCTTCGCTATCTGCCTGTCGCGTATGCAGATGCGATGCCGAGCGCCGCCGCGCTTCTTTTCGGCAAGTGCTTTACGCTCGCGGTTGCGGGTCTCTATGCCGCGCTGGGCGGTATTTTCGCGCTGTTGTGGCTGGCATTCAAGGATCCTGCAAAACGGATGTTTATTTTCTTCTGGGGCGGTGCGATTGTCGCAGCGGCGCTCTATTCGATCTGCCAAAGCGTGTGGGCGCTTCCAGTCCTCGGCCTCGCCCCAGCGCTTGTCGGATACGGCGGCGCCTTGTGCGTGATCTTCTGGGCGGGCTTGGGTATTCTTCTTGCGCTTCTTTCGGATGCGCAGGAATACGAGAAGGTGCCTGGTAAAAAGATGATCGCTGTCTGCGGCGCAGGTTGCGCATTGATCATGTTCATTATTTTGGGAATGGCGGTTCAAGAAGCGTCGGGACTCAAATTCCATGCCCCGCTTGTCAGGACCGGGCATCTGGGCGAATTCGGAATCGCGGCAAAGCGCGGCGAGATTTATGCCGCCGACGGCTCGGTGCTTGCAAAATCGGTGAAACGTTATGACGTGCGCCTTGATCCGAAGGTGGCAAGGGAGTACAACATTTCGTTCAATCGAGACAGTTTGACCAATATCTGTTCGCGGCTCAAATTGACGCCTGGGGAATTGCTTGATCTTTGCGCTATCGATAAATCCCGCTTTGTTCTCGTCCGGTCGAATGTCGATGAATCTGTCGCCAAGTGGTTTCTTTCGGATGAAGGACGCAGACTGTCCAGAGGCTTTATTATTGAACCTCTTCAGAAGCGCGAGTATCCGCTCGGCGGCAATGCGGTGCACGTAACCGGGTGTATTCACCGTTGGTCGGGGAAAACGACGCAGGGCGCGTCCGGCGTCGAATATACGTGCAATAAAGTTCTTGCGGGCCGGGACGGGGAGATTGTCAGAGACGCAGGGCGCACTGAGCAGATCGCCCGCGCGACGCCGGTACACGGCGGAAGCGTGACGACGACCGTTGTACCGTCGATTCAGAATATTCTCGCGGATGTGCTGACGAAAGCGGCTTCCGCCAGCCGCGCGGAAACGGCGTGGGGGATCGTGATGAACGCGACGAACGGCGCGATTGCGGCGATGGCGTCATGGCCGACGTATGATCCGGCGACCTCCCGTGACCTCAAGAGGGGTGTAGATTATTTCAGAAACAATGCGGCGATGATGATTTTCGAGCCCGGCGGTCTCATGAAACCGCTCACGTACGCAATGGCCTTGGATGAAGGGCTTGTGACGTCAGATACGGAAATCGACCACGGAAACGGCGTGTGGGCGTACAACGGCACGAAGCTGTATGATGTTCCCGGAGCGACCGGCGTTTTGTCGGTCGCCAAGGCGCTTACCATGCGCACGGAGATTGGAGCCGGCAAGGTGGGGCTTATGATGTGGAAGGACCGGAACCTCGAAAATCTCTCCCGCTGGGGATTCGGGCGCAAGGTCGGCGGCGGCACGGTTTACGGCGAGGAGGCGGGAATCGTCTGGGCATCGAACCGATATGATTCCGTGACGCTGACCCGCCTCGGTCTCGGACGCGGACTGGCCGTGACGGGCCTTCAGATCGCAAACGCTTATGCGGCACTTGCAAACGGAGGAAAGACAGTTGATCCGCATCTTGTCATGAAGATTGTTTCAACGAATGGTGTCGCTTCCGTCTATAAGGCGAAGGAGCCGTTTAAGAAGGTTATTTCCGATAAGACTTCCAAAACAATCGCATCGATGATGAAGGATGCAATGATTGCCGCCGGGAAGGAGTTCTCGGTTGACTTGGAAGGTCTTGATGTCGCGGGGATGATTTCAGAAACGAGAATCCCGGTCAAGGGAGTGTATTCAGACACGGATTACAACGTGTCCGCCGCCGGATTCTTCCCGGTTGCGACCCCGAAGTGGGTTTTGGTGATCGGGTTCGGCAAACCGTATCCCGATTGTTCTGCAGGTCGGGTCGCTTTGCCGGCATTTTCGGATATCGCTCGGAGAATGACATCAGATTTTGCCGGGAAAAAGGATTAATCCTAAAAAACGCAGTTGAACTGAAAGAAGAAGTGGCTTTGCTTTTAAATCGTTTAGAATTAACTCTTCCCGACCAACCACCACCCAAGATATCGGAGAGTCCATCCGTAACCTATCCCATTAACTTTTCAACTCAGTATCTATGGAGAGATTGCGATGAGCGCTTTTGCCCGAATGGGTTCCAACCTGGTTTTGACGCTTTGCTGTGCCGCGTCCGTATCGTTGTTTGCCGACGTGGGTTCGGAGCTTGGCAGGAGGTTCCTCCCACCCGCTTCGGATCTGCTGACGTTCAACACGGTTTCGCAAAAGCTCCATGAGATGGATGTCGATGCCGACGAGGCATGGCTGAAGCTCTCCGGCAGGGATGAGTATGATGCATATCGCACGGAAATGCACAGGAAGATGATTTCCGCGATAGGGGGCTTCCCGGAACGCACTCCGCTGAACGCGCGTACGGTCGCGACAGTGAAGCGGGACGACTACCGCATCGAGAAGGTCGTTTTCGAGTCAATGCCGAACCTGTTCGTGACCGCAAACCTCTTCATCCCCGAATCGGATGCATTCAAGGCTCCGTATCCCGCCGTGGTGATGAGCTGCGGGCATGCGGACGAAGGCAAGGACTGCGACATCTACCTGCGGGCTTGCGTCATCGCCGTCAAGCAGGGCTTTGTCGCGTTGATGTATGATCCGTACGAACAGGGAGAACGCCGCGAATTCGCCTGCAAAGGCTCCACGACGCACCACAACATCATAGGGATAAAGGCGTCGCTGCTCGGCTGGTCGATGCCGATGCTCCGCATCTGGGACGGGATGCGCGCGGTCGATTATGCCGAATCCCGTCCTGAGGTCGATTCTTCCAAGATCGGCTTCATGGGCCAGAGCGGCGGCGGTACGATGACGGCCCTGATGACTGCGGCGGACTGGCGCCTCAAGGCTACGGCTCCGAGCTGCTACCTCACGTCGTTGCGCCATCTTTGCGAAAGCATGGGGCCGCAGGATGCCGAGCAAAACATTTTCGGGCAGCTCCGCTTTGGACTGAACCATACCGGATATGTCCTCTTGCCGGACACGAAGGTTGCGGTGACGTGCCGTTTCCAGGATATGTTCTCCATATACGGCACACTCGACCTGTTCCGTACGGTCAAGGCCGTGTCCGCCAAGGTCGGCACTTCGGATGGCTACGCGCTCAATTCCGCCCCCGGGCCGCATGGCTGGACTGAATCGACCGAGACGGCGTCCGTGGACTGGATGCGCGCATGGCTGAAGGGCGAGAAAGGCATCCTTCCCCTCGACTGCACGAAGTACCGTCCTCTCGACATCGGCTTCAGCGTGAAGAATGTCGATGTGGGGCTCGCGGAGGGTGAACGCGGGGTGACGGCGACCGGGCGCACGATGGATATCCCTGGCGCGCGGGACATCCACATGATACTTCGTGACCGCATGCTTGGCGCGGCGAAGAACCGTCCTGCGTACAGCGCATCTGAGCGAAATTCAATTGCGAGCAGGCTGGCCGGAGTGCGCGATCCAAAGGACGTGAATGTTGTCGTCAAGGAGCTCGCGCCAATCAATGTCGGAGAGGCGAAGCTCACCCGCGTGGCGTTCGCGTATCCCGATGGACTCACGCTTCCGGCCTGCTGGATAGAGCCGGCTGAATCTGCGAAAAAGCCCGTCGCCCCGGTTCTCATGGTCGGGGCCAAGGGGCGCGCGGGCTGGGCGAGGGAGGCCGAGGCGGCGCTTGCGTCCGGAGCGTCCGTTCTTGTCGCGGATGTGACTGGCTATGGCGAGATAGGAAAGGCGAACAAGATGTTCTACGGAGTCGAGGATTGTCCCGAGGAGGGCGTCGCGGTGATGCTCTACCTGATGGGCGAGTCGATCACGGGGCGCCGGGCGACGGACATGCTCGTTCTTGCCGACTGGATGAAGGGCAAGACGGGGATGGCCCCCGCGCTGTCCGCCCGCGGCTCGGCCGCGATTGCCGCCGCGCATGCCCGTGCCGCGAATGCGGGCGCATTCGCGAAGGTTGCCGTTGCGGACGCGCCAAAGTCCTGGACGGAGATGATAGAGTCCGAAAAGATCACAAGGGAAAATGCGGATTGCTTCCGCTACACGTACATAGTAGTCAATGGCCTTCTGCATTACGACTGGCCGGAACTTCTCAAGTAATCAAAGCGATGTGAGATAAAATTCACAAGCACAAGGTCTGATGTCGAGGTCGATTCGCTGCACACGGTTCTCCGTGGCCTGGCGGCAGATGGAGGGCTTTACGTGCCTGCACGCGTTCCGCGTCTGGACACCTCGGCGATTTCCTCAATGCGCAGTTTTTGGGGTCTGTCCCCGCCGCAGTTTGGGGTCTGTCCCCACCGCAGTTTCCTTCAAGCGAAAGATGTTCAGTTTCTACAGCGAGGTCGGAGCGAAGCGCATGAGGGAGCCCGGTCCTGGAAGCCGCACCGAGTTCGCGGAGGCGATGGCGGCGAAGGTCTTCGGACACCTGCCGCCAGCCAGTCCCGACGGCGGAGAGAAAGCGGCATGACAGTGTCCGCATGAGTGGCTAGACAAAGTTTTTTGGCTTCCCCCGTTGACGAGATACATACTCGCGCCTCCGTGTGAGATAAATCCCCACTCCCCAACTTCTCATAGGCCGCCCTCTGGATACCTCTTCTTTTCGGAACGATATTTTGCGATGATTCTTGAAAGTCTCCCTTGCTATTATTCCGCAAATGTGATTTACTGTGCGGCATGAGTGAAGACGGAATAGTCTATCGTTCGAGCGAGGATACGGC
>JAEDMC010000149.1 GCA_016303225.1 Kiritimatiellia bacterium | reverse complement strand
CAAATGCTGTAGTCGGGCGCTCAATGCCGCGAAGCGGTGTTGAGTGACCGACTACTACAAATGCTTGCAATTCACCGTTGCCGCATCACCTCGGACGCACCCGCCGCGTCGCCACGGCCGTAAAGGGATCTTCTGGCCAATAATGCTTCGGATAGCGTCCCCGCATGTCCTTACGGACGAGCTGATACGCCCCTTTCCAAAAGCCTGCCAGATCCTTCGTGATCTGAATCGGACGCTGCGCCGGCGACAAAAGCGTCATCACAACGGGAACCGTTCCTCCGGCAACCTTAGGCGTCTCCATCAGTCCGAAACACTCCTGCAGCCGCACCTCCACCGTCGGCTCGTCGCCTTCGTAATGAATCGTCATGTGACTGCCGCTCGGCACTTCCATCCGCGTCGGGGCGAGCCGGTCAAGCTCACGACGGTCGTGCCCCGCCTCGGACAAGATGAAGTCCATCACCGCAGCGATGTCAAGCTTCTCCAAGTCTTTCCACTTCGTCATCCCGCCGACAAACCCCTCCAAGGCCGACAGCAGGGTCGCCTCGTCAATCCGTGGCCAAGGGGATGTGTTCGAATGTTCGGAATGTTCGATTGTTCGATTGAGAAAGTTGATTCTTGCCCGCAACTGCAGCGACTCTTTGCCCCAACACGGCAGGTTCTCGATCCCCTTCAGCTTCACGCCACCTAAAAAGCTTCGCGTCAATTCGCCCGATTCGCGAAGATTCGCGTTCTGAGGCTTCTCCCCCACCACCATCTCGCCCAGTTTCCGCCGCATGACGCATTTGACGCAGTCGTTCTGCCTGTCCCACGCACAATACGGCTCCTCGACGATCTTGCCACCGAACAGCTCGACCACTTCCTCTTCCGCTATCGGACAACCCAGAAACACTTTTGCGTCTCCCATCCGGTCGTCGAGCTCGCAACAGACGACGTACTGTTCCTTCGCCATCGGATCGTCCTCCGGCAAAAACGCCCCGCGTCCGTTCACCATCCGAAACGTCCCGTTCCCGCGATTCTTGGCTATCCGATCGGGATAGGCGAGGGCGAGCAGCCCTCCTTCCGAAAGATCAAACACCGAGTCACGGAGGCACAGAGACTTGGCCGAGGACAGAAATCTCTTGGAGAGCTGAAAAATCCGACGGTGAATGGGGTTGTCTGGAGTTTCAACCACCCGATCAAATATCTTCCGGACGTCTGTCTCCCGACTGCGACCGCCCTCCTCCAGAATGGCCGCTAAAACAGAACAGGTCACTTCTCTGTGCCTCTGTGTCTCAGTGTTGAAACAATAGCACATCATGTTTGCAAGCCGCGGATGCATGGGCAGCTTCGCCATTCGTTCGCCCTTCGGCGTCAGGCGTCCGTCCGCATCCAACGCACCCAGAAGCTTCAAAAGCCCCACGGCCTGCTCCCAGGCGCTCGCCGCAGGCGGCGTCAGCCACGGCAAATCGCAACATCCGAGCGCCCCCCACGCAATGCTCGTCAACACCAGCGAACAGAGATCGGCCTCAAGAATCTCCGGCATCATCTTCTTTGGACGAGACTGCTGCTGCCCTTCCGTCCAAAGCCGATAGCAGACGCCCGCCCTCACGCGTCCCGCACGCCCCCGCCGTTGCTCAGCGCGGTCCTGCGTCAAGGGCAACGTCACCAGTCCCGACATCCCCGTCGACGGCGAGAACCGCGGCACGCGCATCAGACCTGAGTCGACGACCGCCGTCACGCCTTCAATCGTCACGGAAGTCTCGGCAATGGAGGTGGCCAAGACAACCTTGCGGACAATTCGATGGTTCGGATCGTTCGATTGATTGACAGGCTCGAAAACCCGATCCTGCTCCTCCTTCGGCAAGCTCCCGTAAAGTGGCAGAATGCGAACCTGCTCTGTCCCGCCAATCCGAGATCCGAGACCTGAAGTCTGAAATTCAGAAAGACGCGCCAGCGTCTTTCTGATCTCACCTTCTCCCGGCAAAAAGCACAAGACGTCCCCATCCGTCTCCTTGAGCGCCTTTGCCACCGCCGCCGGCACCGACTGGTCTCCGAGATAGACCGTCTCCACGGGGAACATTCGCCCCTCGGCCCTTACGATGTCCGCATCGCCGAGATGCGCGGCAATCTCGTCCGCGTCCAAAGTCGCGGACATGACAAGGAGCCGCAGGTCGGGCCTGAGCGCCCGCCGCACCTCAAGCGCCAACGCGAACGCCAAATCGCACTGCAGCGACCGTTCGTGAAACTCGTCGAAGATGACGAGCCCGACGTCGCCCAGCTCCGGGTCCGCCATAATCCGGTTGGTGAGCAGTCCCTCCGTCACAATCTCGAGCCGCGTCTTCGCCGAAACCTTGCGCTCAAGCCGCACCGAGTAGCCGACCGTCTCGCCAACCGATTCGCCCCGTTTCTTCGCGATGTACTGCGCGCACGTGCGCGCGGCAATCCGCCGCGGCTCGAGCATCACGATCTTCTTGCCCTTGAGCCATGGCGCATCAAGAAGCGCCGGCGGCACGCACGTCGTCTTGCCGCTTCCGGGCGGAGCCGTCAGCACGACGTCGCGGTTCTTCGCCAGCGCCGCGGCGATCTCTCCTGTTTTCTCTTCGACAGGAAACATATTATCTTACGGGAAAAACAAAGAACGCAAAGATACGCAGAGAATTCGAAATTCAATCCAATATTCGCACCGTCGGACCTTCGTCAGAATACGAGTCGAGCCCGCCATCCTTGTTGTCGTACGCTTGTTGTCCCTCGTCCGCGACTCTCCCCGCCTTCACCTTCGGCCTCTCCCCGAAGAGCACCGTCCCCAGCCGCACCCAGGTCGCGCCCTCCTCGACCGCCACCTCGTAGTCGCCGCTCATGCCCATCGAGAGCCGCGGCAGCCCGATGCCGAGCTCTTGCTCCAGCTGGTCGCGGAGTTCGCGAAGCCGCCGGAAGTACGGACGCGCATCTTCTGGATTCTCGCTGAACGGAGCCATCGTCATGAGTCCCTCGACGGTGATCCTCGGACACTCCCGCGCAATGTGCTCCAGCACGGCGCGCACCTCGTCGGGCTTCATTCCGCTCTTCGACTTCTCGCCCGAAACGTTGACTTCGAGCAAGACGTGCGGAGACGCCCCCATGTTTTCGGCAATTGCATTCATGCGATCGGCCAGAGCCGCCGTGTCCACGCTGTGGAAGAAGTCAAAGAGTTCCAGCGCCTTCCGGACCTTGTTGGACTGGAGATGTCCAATGAGGTGCCACATGGGGCCCGTCACGCTCGCCGGCTTCTTCCACGCCGCCTCCTGCACCTTGTTCTCGCCAACGATTCTGAGCCCGGCATCCCACGCCTCCTTCACGACCTCGGCACCGTGTGTCTTCGTAACGGCAACGATCTCGACTGCGGACGGATCGCGCCCAACCCGTGCACAGGCTGCCGCGATCCTTTCCTCGACTTCGCCCAAGACCTCGCTAAACTCTCTCATCTTTGCGCCTCTTTGCGTTCTTTGGGGCTAAACCAATTGAACATACTCTTCGGCTTCGCCGAAACGGTCGAACGCACAGTCGATTCCCTCGGCCGTATGTGCGTCTGAACTCAAGATGAACTTCACGCCCCTCTCGCGGAGCATCTGGCGAAACTCCTTTGACGGATAAGCGTCGTCAAGCCAGCCACGCGCAATCGCGCCGGTGTTGACCTCTGCGATCTTGCCGCTTTTCGCAACCTCCGCGGCAGTCTTCCCGATCTCTTCTCGATACCAGTCCGCCTTCTCGTCGAAGTACGGATGCTTCACGTTGAACTTCCGCACGAGGTCAAGATGTCCGATGACGTCGAAGTCGAAGTTTGCGACCATATCGCGCTGCTGCTGGTAATACGCACGAACGAACGCCTCGGCGCTGCCGCTGAAATGATCGCGGATCCCGTCCGCCAGCAGTTCCGGCGTATGATCGACCGGCACGCGCGTGCCATCAGGTGCCACGACCCAGTGAATCGAGCCGATGATGTAGTCAGGCGAGATCGCCGCATACGTCGACCGATCGGGAGTCGCTCCGCCCGGCACATAATCGGCCTCGACGCCGCCAAGAACCCTGATCTGATCCTTGAAGTCTTCCGCAAGCGAGCGAATCTCCGTCATGTACCGCGGAGCCTTCTCGGGCGTCAGCACCCAGTCCGTATCGCTCTCCGGCAGCATCGCATGCGAGGAAAAGCCAATGACCTCGAATCCCTTCGCCACCGCCGCCTGAATCATCTTCCGCGGCGACTCCTTGCCGTCGCACCAGGTCGAATGCGTATGATAGTTAGCTTTGATCATTGAGGAAGTTGGTAGTTGGCAGACTTCTCAGATGCACAAGTTCTCAATCTCAATTCCGCTCGCCATGGCCAAGACAAGCCCATAGTTGACGATCGGAATGCCGAACTCCTTCGCGAGAGCGATTCGACGCAAGACCTCGCGCCGCGTCAGCATGCATCCCCCGCAGTGAACGACAAGGGAAATGTTCGAAACGCCTTCACCAAGGAGCGGCGCACCCCCGCAATCCAAGTCAAACCCGCTCCCGCTCGCAAACTCGAACTTCAGCTTCTTTCCCGACAGCTTCGCCAGAGCCTTGGGTATCTTCACGCTGCCGATGTCATTGCACTGCCGGTGATGCGTGCAACCCTCGGCGACGAGCACCGTGTCGCCGTCCTTCAAAGACTTGATCGCCTCCAGCCCCTTAACGAATTCGGCCAGGTCGCCTTTCTGCCGTGCAAACAAAACCGAAAAGGAGGTGAGTTCGGAAGACTTGGAGGTTTGGAAGGTTTGAAGCATCTGGGCGACCTCTCTAAACGCCTGCGAGTCGGTAATCACCAGCTTAACATTTTCCAAACCGCCCAAACGTTCCAAACCATCGACCTGACAAACAGTGCAAATCGCATGCCTGTCCAGACATTCTCTTATGACCTGCACTTGCGGCAGAATCAGCCGTCCCTTCGGCGCAGACTCGTCGATCGGACACACACACACGACCCGATCGCCCTTCTCCACCAATCCGTCCAACAGTCCCGGCACCTTGTCCTCGAGCTTCACCGCGGCGATCTTCTTCTTCAGTTCCTCAACCGAGTCGCCACGATGATACTCAATGACAACGACACCACGCTTCTGACACTCCGTCAAAAACAATTCGTGGAAATCCGTTGAATCCGCGTTTAAAAGCCCTTCGCCCCAGACCCAGACCGCAATGTCGGTCTTCTCCAGCACCTTCAGCGTCTTCTCGACGCGCATCGTCCCCAGCTCGCCGACATCGTCCAACCCTGCCGTGTCCGTAATCAAACACGGCCCGAGCGGCAAAATCTCCATAGCCTTCGAGACAGGATCCGTCGTCGTTCCCGGAACATCGCTCACAATGGCGATCTGCTGTCCCGTGAACGCATTGACCAACGTCGACTTCCCCGCGTTCCTCAGTCCGAAGAACGCGATGTGGATGCGGCTTCCCCGCGGTGTCTCATTGAGCTCCGCCATTGGCTTCAAATCCGTTATAGGCGTTCATTGCGCGATCGGGGCCGTCGCGGAGAATCGCCGCGGACGCCTTCACGGCCTCGGCGACGACGAGGTCCATCGTCTTGCGAGTCGTCGGATCGAACTTGCCGAGGACATGCCCAATCACGTTTGACCGGTCTTTGCCGACGCCGAGCTTGAGACGAGCAAAATCCTGAGTGCCAAGGCGCTCGATGATGTTGCGGATGCCGTTGTGACCGCCGCAGGATCCGTTCTTCCGGACGCGCATCCGGCCGACCGGGAGATCGATGTCATCCTGAATGACGAGCAAATCCGCCGCGGTCGCGTTCGAATACTTAACGAGCGGCGCGACGGACTCGCCCGAAAGGTTCATGTAGGTCTGCGGCTTGCAGAGGATGACGGACTGCCCGGCAAACGTCCCCTTCGCCCACAGACACTTGAACTGACGCTTCTCCTCCCAGTTCGCGCCAATCTCCGCGGCGATCGCATCGACAGCCTCAAAACCAACCGAGTGCGGCGTATTGGCGTATTGGACGCCGGGATTCCCTAGACCGACAATGATTCGCATTATAGCTATTAACGGTTAGCGGTTAGCTATTAGTGGCTGGTGCTAAAAGCTAACAGCTAAAAGCCTCTCACTCGTGATTGAACAGGTCGTTGATCGACTCGTCGTTGTGCGTGCGCCGGATCGCCTCGCCGATGAGCGGCGCAACCGAGAGCTGCGTCAGCTGGAACGGCAACTTCGACGGATCGAACCCCTCGCGCATCTTGATCGAGTCGGTGACGACGAGCTCGTCGAGATACCCCTCGGTCATGAGGCGGTCGGCCCCCTTCGGCGTCAGCGGGAAGTGGGTGACGAACGCATGCACCGACTTCGCGCCGTTCTCGCGGCACATCTTCGCCGCAGCGGAGAGCGTACCGCCCGTCGCGGTCATGTCGTCGATCATGATGACGTCGTGGTCCTTCACGTCGCCGACGAGCGAGAACGACTCGACCGTGTCGCCGCCCGTACGCTGCTTTGCGACGATCGCGAGCCCGCAGCCGAGCTTGCGGCTGTAGCCGTAGGCCGTCTTCGCCCCGCCCGTGTCCGGCGCGACAACGATCGGATTCGCCCAGTGCTGGTCGCGGATGTACTTGAGGATGATCGGCTCCGCCTTGAGGTGGTCGAGCGGAATGTCGAAGAAGCCCTGGATCTGGTTCGCGTGCAGGTCGAGCGTCATCACGCGGTCGGCGCCGGCGGCCTCGAGCAGGTTCGCGATGAGACGCGCCGTGATCGGCACGCGCGGCTGGTCCTTGCGGTCCTGACGGGCATAGCCGTAATACGGAAGAATCGCCGTGATGCGACGGGCACTGCCGCGCTTCAGCGCGTCCATGATGATGAAGAGCTCCATGTAGGCTTCGTTCGGCGCCGGGCTCCCGGACTGGATCACGAACACGTCCTTGCCGCGGACGCCGTCCATCACCTGACAGAACGTCTCGCCGTCGGGAAAGTGCGGTATGTTGATCTGGTTGATGGGCTTGCCGAGATAGGCCGCGACCTTCTCCGCCAGAGGCAGATTGGCCGTACCTGAGAATACCATGAAGTCATCACTGCTTGCGCTCATCGCAAAATCCTTTCTGTCCGCATATTATATCATAACTCTGCGCTACTGTGGCATTTCACTGTGGCAGTCAAGTCCGACCCTTCGCACCCTCAGTCCGGGGAAGCGACCTCCAGGTCGCTTGATGGGAATTCTACCTCCTCTTACAAGCGGTCTGCAGACCGCTTCCCCATTTTTCGCTTCCCCATTACCGGCCTCTCCATGAGTTCACCAGCCGCCGAACCATCCGCGACATTCGCCCAGCAAGTAGAGTAGAGCGGAACGCCCCTTGTTATCGGGTACGCCCGCCCCCTCATCGAACCGTACGTGCAGTTTT
>JAEDMC010000148.1 GCA_016303225.1 Kiritimatiellia bacterium | reverse complement strand
AAATCGCGTATCGATAACATGCGTATTCCTTGTTGGGGTTCAACTGTAGATAATTATAGCATTTATTTAGATGTTGTGTCAACAGCCAGTACTCGGTCGCGATTGCATATTATGTCCCCGTTTTACGTCTTAGACGTCCAGTCGGACGCGCATCGAGCCGACTGCAGCGGCGGTGTTGACGATTGAGGGGTCCTGCGCGGCGGCGACGACCGAATCGGACGCCGCGCCATGCAGCCAGACGCTCGAGGCTGCAGCAAGAAACGGGTCACCCTTCAGATACGCCCAGCGCGCACCGATGACGCCGGCAAGAAGATCGCCCATGCCGCCCAGCGCCATGAACGGATTGCCCGTCTGGTTCTCGTAGACGCGCGAGCCGTCCGCCGAAACGACCAGGGTCTTCGCACCCTTCAGAATCACCGTCGCGCCGTAGCGGTCGGCGATTTCCCTTGCCGTCACCAGGCGGTCACGGGAAACGTCCTCACGCTTCCAGCCCAGAAGCTTCGCCGCCTCGCCCTCGTGCGGCGTCAGAATGAGTTCCTGGCCCTTCGCGGGATCGTAGCCGTCCGTACGCCCGTACCAGCCCGAAAGAATCGCAAGCGCATCGGCGTCGATGACAAAGCGGCCCTTCGATCCCGAGAGAAGACGCGAGACGATGACCTCGGACGACACCGAGACGCCCAGACCCATGCCGATCACGGTGACGTCAGCCTTGGGCGGCACGCAAGTGGCGATCAGCTTCGTGAACGTCGCCTCCGGCACGAGCGATCCCGCGGCAATGCGCGAAGCATCTGGTACGACCAGCTGCACCAGTCCGGCGCCGGCCGCGCGCGCGCCCAAGCCCGCGATGACCGGAGCATGGATGTAATGGCCCGAACCGCCGACCACGGAAACCGTCCCGACGGAATACTTGTTGGCGTCAACGGGACGCTTCAAAAACGCGCCCTTCAGTTCAAGAGGAAGATTCATACGAGAATTATATCAAATTCACCGATGAAATTGGCGGAGAGGGGGGGATTCGAACCCCCGGTGGACTTGCGCCCACGCCGCCTTTCCAAGGCGGTACTTTAAACCACTCGGACACCTCTCCGCATAGGCTTATTGCCTGTTCGCTCGGTTAGGCTGGCGCGCCCTCCTCAGCCGTGGCGCAGAAGGGTGCCAGAGGAGGGACTCGAACCCTCACGTACTTGCGTACGGCAGATTTTGAGTCTGCTGCGGCTGCCATTACGCCACTCTGGCGGCTTTCACCTTGGAGCGGGCGAAGGGAATCGAACCCTCGTAGCCAGCTTGGAAGGCTGGAGCTCTGCCATTGAGCTACGCCCGCTTTTCCAAACGAACGGGAAGAAGTATATCATAATTCGTTTCACGGTTCAATGGCGAATTTTGTTATAATACGTTCGATGAAGGTCAATCGGTCCATTCTCCCGTCCGGTCGCATCGGTCTCGCCGTCTCTGGCGGGTCGGATTCCGTGGCCCTTGCCTTTCTGCTCACCAAGGGCGGCAAGAAGAAAAACGTTGCGAAGCGCTTCGTCATCCTGCATGTCGACCACGGCCTGCGCAAGGAATCGAAGGAAGAGTACCGTTTTGTCCGCACGCTTGCAAAACGCCTCGGCATCCCCTTCAAGGGCACGCACGCGAAAGTCGTCAAACACACGGGCGAATCGCTGGAAATGGCGGCGCGGCGCGTCCGCCTCGCCTTCTTCGCGAAGTGCGTAAAGGAGCTGAAGTTGGACGCAATCGCGACCGGGCATCACATGGACGACGTCGCCGAGACCTTTCTCATGAAGCTCCGCCGCGCGTCGCTGTGCGGCATTCGCGAAAAGAGCGCAGTTGGCGTCATCCGGTTCGTCCGCCCCCTGCTCGGCTGCCGTGACGCGGAACTCAAGGACTATCTTCGCAAATACGGCGAGGAGTGGCGCGAGGACGTCTCGAACGACGACACCTCAATCGAGCGGAACCGCGTTCGTCACGAAATCATCCCCTTCCTGGAAAAGACGCTCGACCGTCACTTGGTCGAGCATCTCTTCAGGGTCAGCGGACGGATCTGATCCGGTTCCTTTGGATTCTGGTCCTGAGAAGAAGGCCGGCGCAATGCAAGCGCCGTTGCCAACGCGACAACCGCCAACGCCAACGCACCTCCAGCGACGCACACCTGCCAGTTGATGCGTTTGCGCGAGGCGTAGTTGTCGAGGAAATCCAAGATATCCTGCGGATGCTGAAAACGTGTCTCGACGCTCGGCGAGGTCATCTTGCGCAGCAGGAGGACGATGGCGCGCGGCAGTTTCGGACGCTTCAGGAGGATGTCCGGTATCGGATCCTTCTGACAGGCGTGTCGCAGCATTTCGGCAACCGACGCGTCCGCATTCGGAAGCTCGCCCGCCAGCATCTGCCAGAGAACGATGCCCAGACTGTAGATGTCGCTGCGGATGTCGACGTGCTTCGAGTCCATCATCTGCTCCGGCGACATGTACGCCGGCGTACCGACGACCATGTTGGTCATCGTCAGCGCCTTCTTCTCGAGCTTAGCCTGCTTGGCAATGCCCAAATCAGAAAGCCGCGGAAGTCCATCCGCGCCAAAGAGAATGTTATGCGGCTTGATGTCGCGATGGACGACACCATGGCGCTCAGCCTCCACCAGGGCGTCCGCGATCTGACGGACCAGTCTGACGGCCTCGTCCACCCGAAACGGGCCCTTCTTGAGCCAGAGGCGCTCCATGAGACGGTCGTGCAGGCTGCCGCCGGGCAAGTAGTCCATCAGCATGAATCCGAGCCGGGTCTCGGGGTCGCGTCCGACCTCGTAGACCTTGACCACGTTCGGATGGTCAACCGTCATGGCGATCTCCGCCTCGCGGAGAAAGCGTCCGACCGCATCGTCATGGTTCTTGATTTCGGCTTCGGGGAAAAGGATCTTAGCAGCGAAATCAGCGCCCGTCGCCTCGTTGTGAACGAGGTAAACCGCGCCCATACCTCCGCGCCCCAGTTCCTTTATGACCCGAAGGTCACCGAACTTTCCGCCGACTTCCAACATGACGTGCTGCAACATGAAACGCCCTCTGGACTATCGCGTGAATACGACCGGCATCATGACCGCGGCACCGAGGCCGATGAGATAGGCAAATACGTCTTGCATATTGGTTATGATACCAATAATCGGGCGCCTTGTAAATGCCGCGCCGCGGATTTAGGCCAAAATTCAACTAAACCGCCGCCCGTTCTTGTTCTGATTATATCAGATATCCCGCTGGCTTAGACGAGCCGGATGTCCTTCCATTTGCCGCGGCGCCAGCGGACGAGGGAGCCGATGCAGATGACGACGACATAGACGATCATCGTCGACCACAGGGCCGGCATCGTGTTGTGGAAATGACGGACGACAAAGACAAGCGGCAGCCAGAGAACAAACGAGCAGACGAGCATCCACACCATCACGAACCGCGTGTCCCCCGCCCCCTTCAGCGCGCCCGAGACGACGATGTCCGCCGCATCGAAGAACATCCAGCCGGACATCAGCCAGAAAAGCGTCACGCCAAGCGAATGGAACTCGGCGGACTGCGCCACGTCCGCCGGCGCGAAGAGCGAGAGAATCGGACGGTGGAAGACGAGCGTCAGTCCGCCGACGAGCGCGACAAACCCGAGCGCCAGCGCGAGCGTCCGCCAGAACGCGACGCTCGCCGCCGCGTTGTCACCGCGTCCGCGGGCCTGTCCGACCAGCGTCTGCGCCCCCAGCGCAAAGCCCATCATCGGCGCAAATACGAGATAGTTCACCGAAAAGCAGGCGTTGGACGCCGCCAGCGCCACGTCACCGACCCCGCCCGTCACGAAGACGAACACCGAAAAGGAAATCATGTTCAGGAGCTCGTAGAGTCCGGACGGCATCCCGAATCGGAGAATCTGCGCGACAATCGAACCATTGAACCATCCAACAACCGAACAACCAACCGCCTTGTCGTGCGCGAAATGGCGGCGAACCGCCACGGCCAGCGCCACCCACTGGACCGCCGCCGAAAAGACAGTGGCATAGGCCGCGCCGGCGATGCCCATCCGCGGCACGAAACCCCAGCCGAAGATCAGAATCGGATCGAGCGCGATGTTGAGGAGATTTCCGAAGAGATTCACCCAGAAGACGATCCGCGTGAGGCCCCGTCCCGTGAAGTACGCCGTCGCCGCCATCTGTCCGTAGACGAAGATGCCGCCGAGGATGAGTGGACCGAAATAGGTCCGCTCCAGCGCAAGGACCTCCGCCGACGGAGCGGTCAGCCCGAGAATCCAGTCACCCAGCAGGAACATCGGCAGCATCAGCGCGCCCGCAACCAGTGCAAGCGCAACCGCCGCACGATAGCAGGCCCTGCACATGCCGAAGTCCTTCGCACCGTGATACTGCGCGACAAACACGCCCGCATAGCCGACGACGGACTGGAAGAAGCCCATGAACACCCAGGCGAGCATGCCCGCCGGCAGCACCGCCTCCAGCGACGCCATCGAATCGTGCGCCAGATACGCCCGGTCCGCGAACTGCATGACCGCATTGTTGATCATGCCGAGCGCCAGCGGCCAGACCAGCTTCAAGATCTCCAGATAAGGCTTCAAGTTTTCACCTTCCCAGGATAGAGGTCATATTCCACGCGGAACTTCTCCGGCGTCAGGTTCGGCATGATGACGTTGGCGCCGGCGTCGATGCCACGCCGCCGTCCGTTCTCCGGATCAAGCGCCTCCAGCGCCGTTGCCGCCACGATGTTGACGTTCCACAGATACAGTCGCGTGAGCGCAATCATGCGAAGCGAGAGTTGGTAGTTGGTCGTTGGCAGCTGGTAGCGGGAATCCGGCATCAGAGAATCGGGATGAGCAACATACGGCCCCATACCGACCATGTCCAGGTTTTCGTCGCCGTAAAAGACAATGTCGTGCGCCAAATCATCAATCGTCTGTCCCGGGAGGCCGATCATCACGCCGGAGCCAGTCACGTAGCCAAGCCGCTTCAACATCCGAATGCACCCGAGCCGCCGCTCGAACGAGCACTCCGCCGGATGAATCTTCGCGTACAGCTCGCGGTTCGAGGTCTCGATGCGAATCAAATACCGCATTGCCCCCGCATCCTTCCAGCGCCTGTACACCTCCTCCGTCTGCTCGCCCAAGGAAAGCGTCACCTCGAGTCCGCGACACATTGCAATATGTCGCTCGTAATACGCCGTATTCGCCTCGCCCTCGATCTCGCCCGCCTGAAACGCGACGGCCGGATAGCCCCTCCGACGGACCTCGTTAATGCACCCGAGGACATCCTCCTCGGGCATCCGGTACCGAACGGTCTTGTCATTTCCCTTGCGGATGCCGCAGTAAAGGCAGTTCTTCGCGCAGACATTGGAGCACTCGATAAGCCCGCGCGGCAACACCTCCGTTTTCCCGCACTTCGCCTTCACCTCCCGTGCCGCGGCAAAGATCTCACGCCAAAGCCCCTCATCCGTGCTCGCCAGCATCTTGGCAAGCTCGTCCTCGTTAAGGTTCTTCGGCGCCACCAGCGCCTTGTCAAGCGCCGTCATTTCTCCAGTTGGTAGTACAGCTTCTGAATCTCAAGCGGCAGAAGGTTCTCGACCTTGCCCTTTAGCTCCGCGGCAATCGCCCCAATCGCGCAAGTGAACCGCACCGGAACGCCCATCAGCGCAGCGATCTCGTCAGCATAGGGAATCGACCCCAAAACGGTCTCGACCGTTGTCTCCGCCCCCACGTTCGTGTTGTTGACGATCCCCGTGAACGGCAGTCGGCAAGCCGCCTCGATCTCCCGAAGGACCTCCACAGCCTCCTGCGGCGTCCGCGTCAGCGGACGCGCCGCGTTCACGACGGCGAGCATCTCGTAGTCGCCCTCAGCCTTGATGTCGGGAACATACCGTCCGAGCGCCAAAGCGCCGCGGTCGTCACCGCCGATGTCCATGACAATCTTCGTTTCCCGATCGGCGACGAGCGCGTAGATTTCCTTGGGGAGCGCCGGGAAGTCGACGTTGGAGTTCGCAAAATCGGAGACGACGAGATCGATGCCCTCCGCCTGCAAATCCGCCGCGGAATCCTTCGTGCGGAAATAGGGATTCACAATGTCAAGGTCGGCGACCGTCACCGGCGAACCCGCACGCTTCAGCATCCGCGCGTAGTTGAGCGCGATGTTGGTCTTGCCGCTGCCGTAGTGCCCGGCAACCAAAGTGATGCGCTTCGCGTTCATATGCGGGCAATCTGCTTGAGATGATTGAAATGCTCTTCACGCGAACAGAGCGGCAGCGAATGCTGCACGGCAAGCGCGGCGATCCAGATGTCGTTCGTCGGAATCGGCGTCCCCTGTGCGCGGAGCTGCGAATAGATGTCCGCGTAACATTGCGTCGTCATGTCATCGGCGTAAAGGACCTTGACGCGCTTATTCTCTAGGAACTTCGTGAGCACCTGTTCGTTCTGCCGCGCAACTGTCCCGCAGCGGAATCCGGCTCGCAGTTCGGCAAGGACCACATACGGAACGCAAATGCCATCGGCCGAGGCAAAGAGGTCTACGATCTCCTTGTGCCCCTTCGCAAAATCAGAATAGCGGTTCGTGTCGATCAGGAACTTCATTTCCAGAGGTCCTCATCTATCGTCCGCATCTCAGCAAGCGCCTTGTCTGCTTCCTGATCCTCCCGCCAGGTTCCGGCCAACTCCATCAGCGGCTCGTTCCGCTCATGCTTGCCAAAGAACCCAAGCCCTGCGGACAGCATGTCAAGAAGAGCCTGATTCAAGCTCTTCGACTCTTTTTCCGCATACATCCGAATGCCCGAATCAAGATACCCGGGAATGCCCCGAATCGTATACTGCATACACTCCATGCCTACACCGCCTTTCTTAATGCCTACATTGTGTAGTATAGCATTTTCCAGGTGGCGCAGCAAGGGTAGGGTTGATTCGTCAACCCTACCGGCGGCAAATCACACCCCCTTCGGGTTCGGCCCGAAGCGGTTCTCGCCCGGCTTGGAATCGCTGCAAAGGAAGACGAGAAGAACAATGGAGCCGATCAGGGGGATAAGGCCGATCCAATACCACCAGCCGCTGTGATCCGTATCGTGCAGACGACGCACGATCACCGCCAGCCCAGGAATTATCGTCGCCAGGCTGTAAAGCCCGCAAAGCGCAGATGACGTCCCAAGAACGACATCAACGATGGCAAGTGCAAAGAAAGCAAGGGAGTTGAAAAGGAAGAACATCCAGAACTCCTTGCGACGAGCGCGTCCGGAGAATTCCGCGTACTTTTTCCAGCAACCGAGATACCAGTTCATTTCTTTAGTTCCTTTCGTTGTGTTCCGTTGTCTGACCGTCTTTCAGGTCTTGATAGAAAAAGCCCTGGCCGACGCCGATGTACAGGCCGAGCACGATGCAGGCCGCACAGCAGGCAAGCAGCGCGAAAA
>JAEDMC010000004.1 GCA_016303225.1 Kiritimatiellia bacterium | reverse complement strand
GAGATCATGCTTCTTCGCGAACTCCAGGATCTCCAGAATCTCTTCGCGGTTCAGCGTCGCGCCCGTCGGATTGCACGGGAAGTTTAGGAGCATCGCCTTCGTCTTCGGCGTCACCTTCTTCTCCAGCGCGGCGACCGTCAGCCGGAACTCGTCCTCGACGCGTGTCTCGACGCAGACCGGAACCGCGTGCGTGAGCCGGATCGTCGGCGCGTAGGAGACGAAGCACGGCTCGTGGTAGAGCACCTCGTCGCCCGGCGAGCAGAGCGCGCGGATCGCAAGGTCGATCGCCTCGGAGACGCCGACCGTGACAAGGATCTCCTTCTGCCAGTCGAAGTGCGCGGCGAAGCGCCGCGAGAGATAGCGGTCGATCGCCTGCCGAAGCGCAGGCGTACCGAGATTCGAGGTGTAGTGCGTGCCGCCGTCCTCCAGACAGGTCACCGCCGCGCGGGAGATGTGCCAGGGCGTGTCGAAGTCGGGCTCGCCCACGCCGAGGGACACGATGTCCTTCGACTGCGCGACGATGTCGAAGAACTTCCTAATTCCGCTCTTCGGCAATTCCGCGACATGCGGCGCGACTCTGGATTTCAAGCCCATTCTATCCTACACCTCATGCCTACACCTCAAACCTACTCCTACACCTTATTTCATCAGCTCGTCCGCGAGCTTCTCGAGCTGCGCCTCGCTCTCGGCGTTGAGCGCGCCCTTGATCGTGACGACCGTGTCGCAGAACGCGATGTCCTTGGACTTCTCGAACATGCCCTTCATCACTTTCGCCGCCATCGGCGCCCACGAACCGTTCTCGATGAGGCCGATCGTGCGCTTCTGGTAGTTGCGCTCAGTGAGGTGGTCGATGAAGTGACGCATCCACGGGAAGATGTCGTTGTTGTACGTCGTCGTCGCGAGGACGAGCTTGCCGTAGCGGAACGCGTCCTCGACGGTCTCCGGCTGGTCGTCGCGCGCAAGGTCGCTCACCGCGACCTTGGGACATCCCTTCGCCTTCAGGAGCTCCGCAAGCTTCAAGGCCGCGGCCTTGGTGTGTCCGTAGACGGACGTGTAGGCGACGCAGATGCCGGGCGACTCGACCGCGTAGGACGACCACGTGTCGTACTGCTTGACGACGTGCGCGATCATCTCGGGCGTATCGTGGATGGGGCCGTGCAGCGGCAGAATCTTCTTGATCTCGAGCCCGGACGCCTTCTTGAGGAGCGCCTGCACCTGCGGACCGTACTTGCCGACGATGCCGATGTAGTAGCGGCGCGCCTCGCAGTCCCAGCCCTCGGGGTCCTCGCGGTCGAGCGCGCCGAACTTGCCGAAACCGTCCGCGGAGAAGAGGATCTTATCCGTCGTGTCATAGGTGACGATCACCTCGGGCCAATGGACCATCGGGGCCGCGACAAACGCGAAGACGTGCTTGCCGGTCTTGAGGGTGTCGCCTTCCTTCACGACAAGCCGGCGGCTCGCGAAGTCGTCGCCGAAATAGCTCTTCATCATCACGAACGCCTGCGCGCTCGCGACGATCGTCGCCGTCGGATACGCCGCGGCGAATTTCGCGACGTTCGCGGAGTGGTCCGGCTCCATGTGCTGGACGACCAGATAGTCGATCGACGCATCGCCGATCTCTTCCCGGATGTTCTTCAGCCATTCCTCGCCGAAGCGCTCGTCGACCGTATCGAACACGACGGTTTTCTCGTCCTTCACGAGATAGGAGTTATACGCCATCCCGAGCGGCACGACGTACTGTCCCTCGAACAAATCGACCTCGTGGTCGTTCACGCCCACATACTTGATGTCTTCTGTAATCTTCATAATGTTGTATTATATCAAAATTAGCCGTTGACGATTAGCAGTTAGCGGTTAGCCTTGGAGTTCCCTCCTTGAAAGCTAACCGCTAAAAGCCAGAAGCTAAAAGCCTGTCTCAGTTCTTGTACGTGACAACGCCCTTGCCCTTGCGGATGACGCCGATGACGTTGTAGGGCTGATGGATCGACTTGAGGGCCTGCTCGGCCTTCTTGAGGTCCTTCTTGGCGATGATCAGCACGAAGCCGATGCCCATATTGAACACGCGGTACATCTCCTCGACGTCGACCTTGCCCTGGTTCTGAATGAACTTGAAGATCGTCGGGACTTCCCAAGTCGAGCGGTCAATCTCGGCGTTCACGCACTTGGGGAGAACGCGCGGAATGTTGTCCAGGAAACCGCCGCCCGTGATGTGCGCCATGCCGTTGATCTTGACCTTGCGGTCCATCAGCTTGGTGACGGGCTTCAAGAAGCTCTTGTGCACGGCGAGAAGCGCGTCGCCGAACGTCTGGTTCGTCCCGGGGAGCTTGTCCTTCCACGAATACTGGCAGAGGTCGAAGACCACACGGCGAGCAAGCGAAAAGCCGTTCGTCTGGAGTCCGCCCGAGGGGAAGCCGAGAATCACGTCCCCGGCGCGGATCGACTTGCCCGTGATGAGCTTTGACTTGGAGACGCAGCCGACGATCGTACCGACGAGATCGTACTCGCCCGCCGGATAGAGGCCCGGCATTTCGGCGGTCTCGCCGCCGAGGAGCGCCATCTTGTTCTCCTTGCAGGCCTTGCAGAGGCCGGAAACGACCGCCTTGAACTGCTCGGGGTCGACTTTCGACGTGCCGACGTAGTCCATGAAGAAAAGCGGCTGGGCGCCCTGCACGAGGATGTCGTTCACGCAGTGGTTGACGATGTCCTGCCCGACCGTGTCGTGCTTGTTCATCATCGCGGCCACCTTCAGCTTCGTGCCGACGCCGTCGGACGAGGCAACGAGAATCATGTCCTTGCCCTTCGGGACCTTGTGGAGCCCCCCGAACGCGCCGATGTTGCCGATGACGTTCGGCGTCTTCGTCGCAGCGACCATTTGCTTGATGGCGCCGACTGCCCCCATCTTCACGTCAATGTCAACGCCGGATGCGGCATATGCGGATTTTTTCTTCTCGACCATGATATTCTTTCCTCGTTGCGAAATGACTGATGGCGGCTTGAAAATTCAGCGGTGAAGACTAAAGGCGAAGGTGAACAATGGAATTTAACCTCCTCTGTTCACCTTCACCTCACGACTTCACCTGATCTCTCAAAGCTTGTCGTTGGAGCCCAACACCTTGCAGATCTTGTGTATGTAGAGCGCCTTCATCGCCTCACGCGCCGGCGTCAGGTACTGGCGCGGATCGAAGTGGCCCGGGTTCTCCGCGAGATGCTTGCGGATCGCCGCGGTCATCGCGAGACGCGAGTCAGAGTCGATGTTGATCTTGCACACCGCACTCTTCGCGGCCTTGCGGAGCTGCTCCTCCGGAATGCCGACGGCGTCAGGAAGCTTGCCGCCGAACTTGTTGATCGTGTCAACGTGTTCCTGCGGAACGCTGGACGAGCCGTGGAGGACGATCGGGAAGCCCGGGAGCTTCTTCTCGATGGCCTTGAGGACGTCGAACGCCAGCGGCGGCGGGACGAGCTTGCCCGTCTTCTCGTCGCGCGTGCACTGCTCGGGCTTGAACTTGTAGGCGCCGTGGGAGGTGCCGATCGAGATGGCGAGCGAGTCGCAGCCCGTCTTGGTCGCGAACTCGACCACTTCCTCGGGCTTCGTGTAGTGGCTCTCCTCAGCCTGGACCTCGTCTTCGACGCCCGCGAGAACGCCGAGCTCGGCCTCGACGGTGACGTCATGCTTGTGCGCATAGGCGACGACCTTCTTGGTGAGCTTGATGTTGTCCTTGAACGGAAGGGACGAGCCGTCGATCATGACGGACGAGAAACCGCTGTCGATGCAGCTCTTGCAGGTCTCGTAGCTGTCGCCGTGGTCGAGGTGAAGAACGATCTGAGGCTTCTTGCAGCCGAGCTCCTTGGCGTACTGCACGGCACCCTCGGCCATGTAGCGGAGAATCGTCGGGTTCGCATACTTGCGCGCGCCCTTCGACACCTGCATGATCACGGGAGACTTGGTCTCGACCGCAGCCTGGACGATGGCCTGCATCTGCTCCATCGTGTTGAAATTGAACGCCGGGATGGCATAACCGCCCTTCACCGCCTTGGCAAACATCTTCTTGGTATTGACAAGACCAAGCTTCTTATAGCTGACCATTTGGTTTTCTCCTTGAATATTTATCCCCTAATGAGAGATTAGGTGATATTATATCAAAAAATCTTCGCCCTATCAAGGGAGCCCAAACTGGAGTTTGTCATAATAACGTTTATCCATTCGCTAGTTCGTCCGTTGCATGTCGCAGAGTTTGCGATAGGCCCCGTTCTTCGCGTACAGCTCGTCATGCGTACCGCGCTCGACGATAATACCCTTGTCCATCACGAGGATGAGGTCGGCGTTGCGGATCGTCGAAAGCCGGTGGGCGATCGCAAAGACCGTGCGGTTCTGCATCAGGTTCTCGAGCGCGTCCTGCACGAGCTTCTCCGTCACCGTGTCGAGTGCGCTCGTCGCCTCGTCAAGGATGAGGATCGGGGGGTTGCGGAGGATTGCGCGCGCGATTGCGATGCGCTGGCGTTCGCCCCCGGAAAGCGCGAAACCCTTCTCGCCGCACATCCGCGCATAACCCTCCGACTGCGACACGATGAAATCGTGCGCATTCGCCATCTTGGCGGCAGCGACCACCTCGTCATGCGTCGCGTCTGGCGAACCGTACTTGATGTTCTCCTCGATCGTGTCGTTGAAGAGCAGGGTCTCCTGCTGCACCGCGCCGATGAGCATTCTGAGATCTGAGATTCTGAAATCCCTGAGATCGACACCGTCCAGCGTCACGCGCCCAGATGTCGGATCGTAGAAGCGCGAGAGAAGCCCGGACATCGTCGTCTTGCCGCTTCCCGTGCCGCCGACGACGGCGACCATCTTCCCACACGGAATCTCGAAGGAGGCATGGCTCACGGCGTCCGTTTCCGCCGTGTCATAGCGGAAACTCACATCTTCGAAGACGATGCGGTCAGTGAACACGGTAGGGCGGCTTATCCCTAAGCCGCCGCAACCACATTCAAACGCCCTTTCGTTTTGCTGGCGTTGCGGGGTGTTGGGGCCAACGCCCCCTACCGCCCCGTCCTCGGGCAATTCCATGTGCACGTCCATCAGCGACCACAGGCGCGCGAGCGCCGCGCGGCCCTGCTCGACCTGCACCTGCAGCTTTGAAAGCTGTTTGACTGGCTTGTAGATGATCAGCAACGGCGCAATCATCGGCACGACCGCCGAAAGCTTCACGTTCGTCGCAAAGCACCAAACGAGAAAAGCGCAGAGGAGAATGATGCCGACCGTTTCAACGGCTGGACCGACGAGAAGCCCCCAGCGGAGCGTCTTCATCGTCGCCTTCAGCGTCTGGTCGTTCGCCTCGCGGTAGCGCCGGTCCTCGAATCCCTCCGTATTGTAGGCCTTGACCGCGCGGATGCAGGTGAGTATCTCATGGATACGGCTACCGACCAGGGAGAATCGCTCGAGGGCCTTGCGCGACCACTTGCGGATTACCTTTGAAAGGCAGATGACCGGCAGCATGAAGAGCGGAAAACCCACGACCAGAACCACAAGCGTCGAGAGCATTCCGTTCGCCGCGGCCGTCCAGACGATGAACCCGACGGAAATGGCAATTTCAAACGGCGCCTGAGCGATTTCCTGCAGGACCGTCTGGATGATCATCTGCACCTGCTGCGGGTCGCCCGCGCAGCGGGACATCAACTGCCCGACGTTGATGCGCCCGTGGAACTGCATCGACTGCCGGAGCACGTGGTGCAGCATCTCGCAGCGGATGTCCCTCACCGTCTTCATGCCCGCCCACGCGAGGCAGTAGTGGTTCAGGAAGATGAGCCCGCACCGGAGAAGCGCGATGAGCGGCAACCCGATGATGATGATGAAGAGGAGTGGCAGGCCCATTGTCTCGTCATCGCCCTGTAGCTCGAAACCAAATTTCGCGGCATATTTCCTCAGTTTACCATAGTCCTTGAGAAGGCCCTTGGACTTCTTATCGGTTGCGGCGGTAGGGGCCGTTGTCCTCAACGGCCCGCAACCTTCGCAAAACGAAACACCGTTGGTTTGCGGTTGCGGGGCGTTAGGGATAACGCCCTCTACCTCCTGCCGCTGCTCCACCTTGGCAAGCGCCGGCTGGATGATGCCGTACATCGGAACCAGCGTGCCAGCGGTCAGCATGCCGCAGAGAACGCCGATTGCCAGGCGAGGCCAGTACTTCCGCGCATACCCCCACAGCCGACCGTACGCCTCCTTCGTTGGATACTCTCGATCAAAAAACTCCTTCGTGTAATTCATTGCCATGACACTGTTCCCCTCCGACGGATTTCGTTAAAGGCTGTATTTCCCAAACGCATTCTGGCGCTGAGGCCGTCGGCGCAACCACTTGTCACGAAATCTCACCCACATGCTCCGCGGCCGAGACGCGTCCGCAAGACTGCGGACCAGGTCGCGAAACCCCGCCACGGTAATCCCCATCCTGGATTCCGCCGCTTCCCTCCTCACGGGATCCTGCAGACAGTCGTGGACATACTGATAGGCCCACGTTGCGCGCTTATCGCATGAAAGGTAATGCAACGCCACTGCCAGCGGAATGTCATCGATGGTCTCGAGACGCTGGACAAAACCGTCTCCGGCGAAAATCCCTTTCACCAAAGCAACATCGCGGCAATTCTGGAAGAACCGGAAGAAGACCTGCCGTTCGCAGATGGACAAGCGTATCGCCGACGACTTGTGCGCAAGCCCCGAGACCTGGTCGCCATGAATCCGGTAGGATGCGACCACAGATTTGACGAAAGCGAGTCTGCAGCCCTTCAGCAACAGCTGGACCCAGACCGACATATCAAACATCATCACCAATGTCGCATCCAGCTCGATTCCAGACAGGGCCTCTCGTCGTACGATGCTGCCGATCCACGGCAGGAAGCTGTGACCGATGGAGAACAGGCGAAGGCAATCGACTTCCGTCAGGTCGACGGAGAACTTCGGACGCGCCTCGAACCAGTGCTCGCCAAGATCTTCCCCTAAGACATTCACATACGCCAAATCGCCGAATGCGAACGACAGCTCGCGATGCGACTCCATGTAGCCGACAAGCGTTGCAAGACAGTCCGGACACATGATATCGTCCGCACAGAAGAACTTCACGTACTCACCCTGCGCGACCTTCAGGAACTCCGCCATCACCAACCCGCCGCCCGCACCATGGTTGACCGGCATATCGACATGGACGATGCGCGGATCGCCGAAGGACCGCGCAATCACCCGGCTGCCGTCGGTGGAAGCGTGATTCACGAGCACCAGCTCAAAGTCGCGAAACGTCTGAGCCAGCACGGACTCGATCGCCTGCCGCAGGAACCGCTCGTCGTTGTAGTACGGGATGAGGACGGAGACCTTCATGGAATCAGAACCCTCCAATCACCGGAATCAGCATGTTCGCCGCAAACTCCTCGCGCGGCAGAAACGGCGCCATGTCCTCGAGTGGCGCGGACACCATCGTACCATCCGGCAGCTTCTTCGACGCCGCCTTCGGCCCCAGCTTCTCGAATGGATCGAGCATCACCTCGACGAGCGCCGGGCCCTCCGTCGCGAAGATCTCGGGAAGCTTCGCATCCAGCACCTGGTTGTTCTTGAGCCGGAAATACGGCAACCCGTACGCCGCGGCAATCTTCTCGAACGACGGCAGGATCACGCCCGAGCCCGCCTCGGATCCCATGAAGCGACCATTGAAGAACGCGCGCTGCGTCGTCTTGATCGAGAGATATCCTCCGTTGTTGTAAACGAAGAGCTTCACCGGCAACTTGTAGTTGAGGAGCGTCTGCAGCTCCTGGATGTTCATCTGGATCGACCCGTCGCCCTCGAAGCAGACGACCGTGCGACCGGCGTCGGCGAATGCCGCGCCAATCGCCGCAGGGAGTCCGTAACCCATCGAGGCGCACGCCTCGTTGGAGAACATCCGCATCCCTTTCCGTATCGGAATCGCCTGGAACGTCGAGGTGTAGGCGATGCCGTTCGAGGTAACGACCGTCAGCGGATCCGGCGCGTGCCGCATGATCGCCTCAGGGAGCACATAACTCGAGACATAGTCCGTCCGCGCCCGGTGTTCCGGCAGGATCACCGGATACTTCGCCTTCATCCGCCGACAGTAGTCGAGCCACTCCGCCTTCGGTCCGAGCGACGGCAGCTCCACCGCAAGCGCCCGCAGGAAATCACCCGCATCAGCGCAAATCTTCACATCCGGTCGGAACGTCGGCTTCTCGAGCTCGTTCGGGTCGATGTCGACCATCACCTTCTTCGCCGCCCGAGCCACCGTCTCGTAGGCATAACCGCAGATACGGATGCCCATGCGCGTCCCCAGCACAATGAAGAGGTCGCTGTTCTGCATGATCAGGTTCGCCGGACGCTCCCCGAGGATACCCGGACGTCCGAAGAAGAGCGGATGGTCGGACGGGATGAGGTCGATGCCGGAGATGGACGTCAGCACGGGGATGTTCAGCGATTCCGCGACCTTGAGGAACAATTCCTCGCAATGCGCATTGTGCACGCCGCTCCCGACGATGATCGCCGGCCTCTTCGCCGCCTTCAGCGCCTCCGCAATCTGCACGGCCTCGCGTCCTACGTCTCCCGTCTCGCGTCCTTCGGCACTTCGCACTTCGCACTTCGCACGCGGAACCATCTCCGCCGCCTGGATGTCGAGCGGCACGTCGATCCACACCGGGCCCGGGCGCCCCTCCTGGCAGATGCGCCACGCGTCCTCAAGGACCTGCGGCACCTCCTCGACGCTCATCACGGTCTTCGCGAACTTGGTCATCGGCTTCACCGCATCGACGATGTTGTACTCCTGGTCGCCGAGTTGGCGGAGTTTAAGGTTCGGGCACGCCGTGATCATCGTCGCGCGCTTGATCTGCCCAGAGACAATCACCATCGGCACCGAGTCAAGCCATGCGCCCATGACGCCCGTGAGCGCATTCGTGCCTCCAGGACCCGTCGTCACGTTGATGACACCCGGCGTGCCGGACGCGCGGGCGTAACCCTCCGCCGCCATCGCACAGGCCTGCTCGTGCAGGTTGCAGACGTACTTGATGCGCCTCTCAAGCCCAAGCGCATCGTTCAGGTGCATCGCCCCGCCGCCCGTCACAAGGAAGACGTGCCGAACCCCCTTGTCCGCCAACGTTTTCCAGATGTAGTCGGCAACCCTCATTTTCCGCAGAACTCCCGGATGGTCTTGATCATATATTCGATCTTCGCCTCGCCCATTCCCGGGTACAAGCCGATCCAGAACGTCGCATTCATGATTGTCTCGGTGTTGTCGAGCGTTCCCGCAACGCGGTAGTCGGCCCCCTCGACGAGCGAGTCAAAGCACGGATGCCGCAGGATGTTTCCGGCGAAGAGATTGCGCGTCTGGATGTTCTTCGACTCGAGATGCCGCGTGAGGTCCGTGCGCGTAAAGCCCGCATCTGGCTTCACCGTCATCAGGAATCCGAACCACGACGGATCCGCCGCGGGGTTCTTCCCGAAAAGCCGGAGCTGCGGCAGGTCCTTGAGGCCTTCGTAAAGCCGGCTGAAGTTGGCCTTCCGCTTCTCGACGAAGGACGGGAACTTCTCAAGCTGCGCACAGCCGATCGCCGCCTGCATGTCGCTCGCCTTGAGGTTGTAGCCGAAGTGCGAGTAGACGTACTTGTGGTCGTAGCCGAGAGGGAGCTTGCCGAATTGCTTTGTGAAGCGGCAGCCGCACGTGTTGTCGACGCCGCTCTCGCACCAGCAGTCGCGTCCCCAGTCGCGGATCGAGAGCGCGATCTTCTTGAAGAGCGGATCGTTTGTGTACACCGCACCGCCCTCGCCCATCGTCATGTGGTGCGGCGGATAGAAGCTTGAGGTCCCGATGTCGCCCCACGTCCCCGTGAACTTTCCGTCGAACTTCGAGCCCAGCGCATCGCAGTTGTCCTCGACGAGCCAGAGGTTGTGCTTCTCGCAGAACGCCTTCACCGCCTTCACGTCGAAGGGATTGCCGAGCGTGTGCGCGAGCATCACGGCCTTCGTTTTCGGCGAGACCGCCGCCTCGAGCTTCGAGACGTCGATGTTCACGGTGTCGAGCTCCATGTCGACGAACACCGGCACGGCCCCGTACTGGACGATTGGCGCGATCGTGGTCGGAAATCCCGCAGCGACCGTAATCACCTCGTCCCCGCGCTTCACCCGACGCTCTCCAAGGAGCGGTGAGGTGAGCGTCATGAACGCGAGGAGATTCGCCGACGACCCGGAGTTGACGAGGAGCGCGAAACGGATGCCGAGGTAGTCGGCAAGACCTTTCTCGAACTGCTTGGACCAGCGGCCGTACGTGAGCCAGAACTCAAGCACCGAATCCGCGAGATTCTCCATCTCCCGCTCGTCGAAAACGCGACCGGCGTAATTCACCCGCGACTTCCCGGGCACGAATTCCCCCGCCTGCGCGGGTGCATGAACAAGACGATAGTATTCCGCAACCTTGTCGAGGATCTCCTGCTTGAGCTCTTTCGCTTTCATATTGTCCGCTATTATATCATATCCCCGCCGAATGGCGCACGGCGGTGGTCAGATCGACGGTGTCGCGGAGACCGAGTTCGCGGACGGCGCGGGAGACATCTGGAACATAGACGGACGGAGGCGTGCTGGAAACGGAAACGCCCAGGACGCGGATGTCGTTCTTCGTACCCAGCGCCGCACGCACCCGCTCGGCGACTTCGCGGATCGAAAGGCCTTCCGGCGAGCCCACGTTGTAGGGACATCCGGAAACGCCACGGTCAAGGACAGCAAAGAGCCACTCCACCAAGTCATCGGCGTACAGGTAGCTCCGTTGCGGCGTACCGTCGCCCTTGATGATGATCGGTTCGCCCGCGAGACAGTCGCGGATGAAGTTCCCGATTGCGTAATGGATGTCACGGTTGAGGTACGGCCCCGTGAAGGCGAAACAACGGACAATCTTCGCGTCCAGCCCAGATTCGACGCACATCCGTTCGGCCTCGAGCTTGCCCTTGCCGTACGCCGTCACCGGATTGCACGGTGCATCCTCGCCGACTGGCGCGGTTTGCGGACCATATACCGCGCCCGAACTCGTCAGCAGAATCTTCTTCGCCCCGCTGGACTTCGCGAAGTCCAGCACATGCCGCGTCCCCTCCACGATTGTGGAGGTCATTTCATCGTCCGCCATCGTCGTCACCGCAGCCGTCGCCGCATGAATGATCTCGTCGTAACGGCCCTCCGCGCAGAAGTCCCGGACATCGCCCGTGACGAAACCGATTTTTCGCCCCTGGTCGAGAAGGGCGGCGTTCCGCGACTGGAACCGTTCGGGATCGCGCGACAGGATCATCCACTCGTCACCCGCGCGGAAATCGGGATGCCGCTTCAGGTAGTCGAGAATAGACTTCCCAAAGAACCCCGTGCCGCCTGTGACGAAGATCCGCATGAACAAGCCCCCTAGAAGACGTCTTGCTTCTGCGAATGCCGCTCGCGATAGGCATGCCGCTTCACACGATCAAGAATGAACGCCGAGACGATCCGCAGCCGGATGCGGTTCAGTTTCCCTGACCAAAGTCTCCTGCGTTTGCCCCGTAATCGGATAAAGGAGAACACTTTGCGGTTGATTTCGGCGTCGCCGAAGGCCGGATGTCCGCCTTCCGGATGAAAAGGCCCGTCAACCAAGAAAACACCGTCGCCCACGATCTCCGGACGGATGCCCTGCCCGTCAACGTGCCGCATCACCAACAAGTCAATCCTGACCTCCGGAAACTTCGTCCGGAATGTCTCGGCCGCCTTCATGATGACATCGCGTTCCGGATGATCCCGCCAGGTCCAATAGACAAGCAAGGTCCGGCGGGATTCGCGCACCGACCGGTAGAACCGGTCGATGCGCCGACGATACTTTTCACGAACCGCAGGATACGCCTCCTCGAGCGGCATGCCGATCGGAAAATCATGCGCGAAGTCCACGCCGACGACCGGATCATGATAATAGTCGTGCTCATGGTCATCTTTCGGCCCTCGCGGCGGATTCGGCTCCTTTCGCAGATTCTCCAACTTGAGAAACCCATCAAAATCCTGCGCCACGAGTTCGGCGACGCCCGCAATCCCGACATACCAGGTCCCGACCCAGTCAAGCGGATAGGATGCCATGCGCAGCCGGTTCTTTATCAGATGCCACGCACAACCGCAATCGCAGCCAATGCTGCAGACGAAATCATACGTCACCGGCAGCAGGTTCCTTAGTTCACGCATGTTCATACCCTCGGATTTGCCGCCTCGTTGCCGCGGCGGCATCCTCGCCCGCGCCAACCTCAGCATACCATTCCACGGTCTTCGCGATCGTCGTCTCGAAATCCCAACGCGGCGTCCATCCGAGCACTTCGCGTGCTTTCGTGATGTCGAGATTGAGAAGCCCTGCCTCATGGACGGCCTTCGGATCGCTGCGGTCCTCCCACTGCCCTTCGCGGTGCCTGAGGATCTCAGTGACAAGGTCCTTCACCGTGCGGTTCGCGGACGGATCGGGTCCGAAGTTGAAGCCGGACGCGTAATCGGCGAACCGCGTGCGCGTCGCCAGCGCCGCGCCGAGCGCAAGATAGCCGGAGAGCGGCTCGAGGACGTGCTGCCACGGACGTGTCGAGACCTTGTTCCGGACCGGAATCGTCTCGCCTCGATCCAGGGCGCGCATGCAGTCGGGGACGATGCGGTCCAGGGCCCAGTCGCCGCCGCCAATCACATTGCCCGCTCGGGCAGACGCCACCCAGACCGGATTCGCCGGGTCATTGAAGAAGCTGCGCCGGTAGCTCGCAATCGCGATTTCGCACGCACCCTTCGAGGCGCTGTACGGATCGTATCCGCCAAAGGGGTCGGACTCCTTGTACGCCTGCCCGCTCTCGTTGTTCTCGTAGACCTTGTCCGTCGTGATGCACACCACAGAACACGTCTTCCGTCTCTCGTCTAATGTCCTCGCCTGCTGGCGAACCGCCTCCAGCAGGTTGACGGTTCCCATCACGTTGGTGTCGAACGTCTCCACTGGTTCGCGATAGGAAAGGCGGACGAGCGGCTGCGCCGCCAGGTGGAAGACGAAATCCGGATCCACCGAAGCGACCGCCTTCGCAAGTGTCCCGCGGTCACGGATGTCGCCGATGGTGTGCGAGGCGATGCGTTTCGCAAGCCCGAGCTGATCGAAGATCGCAGGCTCCGTTGGCGGCTCCTGCGCAAACCCGTGGACTTCCGCCCCGAGCGAGAGCAGCCACTCGCAAAGCCACGATCCCTTGAAGCCCGTGTGCCCCGTCACGAGGACACACCGTCCGCGATAGCAATCGAAAATCATTTCCAGAACCTCGTCCATGGCGCCATCCCGTCTTTCCACAGCCTGTTCAGGAGCTCGTACTCTCGGCCCGTGTCCATGCACTGCCAGAACCCCTCATGGCGGTAGACGGTCATGTCGCCATTCAAGGCCGACCGCTGCATCGGCGCCTGCTCGAAGAAGAGATCCTTGTCCGTCGTGAGGTACTTTTTCACGAACCGGCGGTCGACGACCATGTAACCGCCGTTGATGTACTTGATCGACTTCACCGGCTTCTCGTCGAACTTTACGACCTGGTCACCCTTCATCACCATCTCGCCGAAGCGGGCAGACGGATGGACGGCCGAGACGGTAATGAGCCGCTTCGCCTTGCGGTGCAGTTTCAGCGTCGCCGCGATGTCAACGTCCGCGACGCCGTCGCCGTACGTGAGGAAGAACTCACGGTCCGTCGGCTTCAGGTACTTCGCCGCGCGCGCGACACGTCCGCCGGTCATTGTCTCAAGTCCAGTCCCGACGAGCGTCACCTCCCAGTCAGACTCGGGAACGTCCTCATGGAACTTTACCTTCGGATTATGGCCAAGCGTAATCGTCGCGTCGCTCGTGCGCAGATGGTAATTCATGAAGTAGTCGACGAACACCTCGCGCTTGTAGCCGAGGCAGAGGATGAAGCGTCGACAGCCGAACGCCGCGTACGTCTTCATGATATGCCACACGATCGGCTGCTCCCCGATCGGAACCATCGGCTTTGGCAGAAGCTCCGTGACCTCCCGAAGCCTCGTGCCCTTTCCGCCGCAGAGGATCATCACCGGCGGCATCTCATTTCGCTTCACATTTCCTCCTTTGCCTTGAAATCGCCTTACGGCAGCCGAATGCCCCCAACCGCAACGCCACCGCGTCAACGGCGTCAGCGGATCTGGCCAATGCACGGATGCCAGCTCGGAAATCGCGCTCAAGGTCACGGGACATCTCACTGCGCCGCATGTCCTCCGGCACTCCGTACCACGCACAGATATTCTCGTCCGCCAGCATCCAGCGGTAGATTTCCGTCATCCGCGGGAAAAGCGAGCGTCGAACAAGCCCAGCGACCGCACGTGCTCTCGCCCAAGGCGAGAGATGAATCGAATCGTGCAGGAAGAGGAGGTATGCCTCAAACTCACGGATGACAAACTCCGGCGTGAAGTAATAATCCTTGCGGCTAACGTACGAGACTGACTTGCGCCCTGCGCCGTAGGGCGGCAGATTGTGGCGGACGAACGGCACGTCAATTCTCGCATAACCGCCCGCACGTAGGCAGAGCGATGTCAGATAGTCCGTGGAATAGGGACGCATCACCTCGCCCAATGTGCGAAGTTCCTTCAACACGGTGCCGTCGGAGAGAACGTCGGCGCGGAAGAAGCATCCGCTCGGATGTGCATAGGCAAGGCCGAAACGCGCGTAGGCGGCTGCGCCCGAATAGACTTGCACCGATCCGTCCAGCGTGTCGCCCGCACTGCGGACAAGACGAAACGCTCCGCAAACCGCCGTAAGCCCGCGGAGGGCCGCAAGCGCCGAGGGAAGCGCCGAGGGCATGATCTCATCCTTGTCCGTCAGCTGCATCAGCCATGTTCCGTGCGCGGCGGCGAACGCCTTCAACTGGTTCTCAAACGCCCCACTGTTCTTCTCGTTTCGGCAATAAACGAGTCGCGGATCCGAGATTGCCGCGAACGCCGCATCCG
The DNA here is from genome assembly GCA_016303225.1 of Kiritimatiellia bacterium. Taxonomy (GTDB): domain Bacteria; phylum Verrucomicrobiota; class Kiritimatiellia; order RFP12; family UBA1067; genus UBA1067. The sequence goes on along the minus strand of JAEDMC010000004.1, from coordinate 19,789 downwards.
TCCCGTCCGTCGAGGCGTTGTCCGAAACGACGATCTCCAGGTCGTCGCCCTCTGCCGCTGCAAGCCACGCCCGCACGCGCATGGCGAGTTCCTCGCCGCGGTTGTAGGTCGGGATGCAGACGGACAGAACGGGCCGGCTCATGCGCGGACGTCCCCCCAGTTCCGCTTCAACCATAAGCCGAACGCCTTGACGAACAAACCGCGGCCGTGCCGGCGGCAAACGAACTTGCAATGACTGTTGAGCGGCTGCAAATCCTCATCCGAAATCCATTTTCCGGGCCAGGTGCGCAACGTGCCGTCGGCACGCGCCGACCGCATCCGCGCCAGGAGCGCCGGAATGTCGTTCCAGTCGACATCCGCAGGCCAATTCAGGATATCGCACTCCCACCAGCGGGAGGCCAGCAGCTCCTGAACCATCTCCGGATCGAACCTGATGCGAATCACTTTCGCAGGAACGCCCGCGACAATCGCATAAGGCGGCACGTCATGCGTGACAACCGCGCCGGCGGCGACGACCGCGCCCGTGCCAATCGAAACGCCGCCCATGATCCGGGCTCCGGAACCAATCCAGCAGTCATGCCCGATTGACACGGGCCGCCACACGCCGTCATAGGGCCGATTCCGAATGGGAAAGGCCTCGCCTGGCCAGGCGCCCGCAAAGGGCCGGGCATCCGGAATGTAGGTCGCCGGGTGCGTTGTCAACCGATCAACCGGATGCTGGCTCAAGCCGATGTCCGAGCCCATGCCGATTGAGCAGTAGTTGCCGCAGGAAGCATGGGACATGTCGCTCAGGCAATAGCTCGCATGACCGATGCGGACATCGTTTTCCGAAGCGTCCACATCGCAGTTCAGCCACGAGAACCGACCGATTTCAAAGCGGTGTCCGTCGGCAAGACGCACGCATTTGGGCACCCGAACCTTCCAATGGCCGCGAATTGCGCACCGGTCGGCGTCCGTAAAACGGAGGCTCGTTCTCTGCTGTACGCGCTTCATGCCGTCATTATACCAAATCGCGCTCCGACAAAGCGCCGCAGATGCGCCCAACCATCCTCAAGCGCCGCGGACAGGTTGTGCTTCCGCAGTTCTTTCCTCGCATAGATACGTCCACCCATAGACGCGGCGTCTCGCCGTTTCAGACGCGCACCGCTTCCCTCCACCACCCCGATCACCTGGTGCCAGAAGTTGTACTTCCCGAGGATGAGCCGCTTCGCCTCAAGGATCGCCTCGCGGCGCTTCTCGTATTCCCCGTTCGCGATCGCCTCCCTCACGATCTGCACCGCCTCTGCAGGATCGTCAATCGGAATCGGTATGAAGCACTCCTTCGGGAAGATTTCCCCAATCGCCGGATCGCCGGCATAGAACGGCAGGCACTCGCAGAGGATCGCGTCCGAGAACTTCTCCGTCCAATGATGGACGCCGATGTGGTTCTCGACCGCAATGTGATAGCGATAGGGAACGAGCGCATCCTCTTTCCGCTCCAGGGGCCTCACGCCCCGACCAAACCAGTCCATTTCCGGAACGGCCTTCGCCAGCTCGTCGACGAGCCGGAACCGGTCATGATGCGCTGTATGCCTCATTTGCTTCGACGAACAGACGGCTGACAGCACCTTCGGCTTGTCAATCGCCATCCCGATCTCCGGAAAATTCCGCACAAACCAAAGGAAGTAACCGCGTCCGAGATGATAATGCGGATGTCTCTCGGCTTCGGGAGGGCGATTCGTCAGGAGATGTCCGAATTGGCGCGTATAGGCACACGAATAACTCTTGATGCTGACTGGCTCCCACGTGCAGAGAATCGTATGCTCCCGCGGACAGGCCAGCTCCTCGCAGGCAACCGGCAGCTCGTCAAAGACCACGAGCCAGTCATAGTCACGACAAGCTGGATCGTAGACAAATTCGTATCGCCCGTCCAAGCATGTGGAGGACTTGAGAGCACGGAAGATCGACCCGAGAACCTTGATCCGCAACTTCATACCCTGTACCTGCGGCTGATCCTAAGGAACGGGACCTTGTCAAAGAGCCGGACATAAGTCTCTCGGCCTTCGGTCTCGATCTTCAGGACCGGGATGCCGAACAGACGAACGCGACGCTGGACCTTCCGGCTCATCTCGAACTCCGAGTAGAGCTCGGGCAGGTTGACCTTGGCCCAGGCCTGCACTCGGCGCACCTGATCCTCGAGCTCACGCTTGCGCACCACGGACGTGTTGCCTTCGTGCCACCGGTAGTCCAGCACAACCTCCTGCAGGTTGTGGAAGACCGCGTACGGAATGAGACGCATCCAGAGCATGTAATCTTCGACCGGTGTGTACTCCGCCTCGTAACGAACGTGACAGGCGTCCAGAAGCGACTTGCGAATCATGGACGCGGGGTGCCAAACCGAGCTCCCCGCCATCATCGCGAGCTTAATCGCATGATCGCCCTCCGGATTGAAATTCACCGTTCCGCAACTCGGCTTCGTCCACCCTCCAATGACACCGCACTCCGGATTGGCATCAAGATACGAAACCTGCTTCGCCAGTCGCTCGGGACGACAGATGTCGTCATGGTCGAAGATCGCGAGGTACTCGCCCTTTGCCAGATCGATAAGCCGGTTGCGCGATGCCGCGATGCCGAGGTTTCGGTCGTTCTTCAGATAGACGATCCTTCTGTCGTTGTAGCTCCGCACCACCGCTTCCCGATTGTCTTCGGGACAGTCATCGAGCAACAGGAATTCGAAGTCCGCGAATGTCTGGCCGAGCACACTCTCGATTGCCTCCCGCAGATAGCGCTCGTCAGTCCGGTAAATGGGCGTCAGAACTGAAACCTTCATGGCCTTTAACCGAGATCAAACGTATCGAAGAACTTGCCTTCAGCCTTCAACCGCTCGAATTTCGCAGCATCGCGATAAGCGAAGACCTTGGCCGGATTGCCCCCGGCGATGGCTAGCGGCGGAATGACACCGTGGACAACCGAACCGCCCTGGATGATCGCGCCGTCCCCGATACGCGTTCCCGGCAGGAGCATCGTGCGCGCGCCGATCCAGCAGTAGTCACCGATTTCCACGTTCTTGATGATGTCATTGCCGTCAAAGGGGATTCCTTCGCCGTTGAAATCGTGGTTCGAGGTCATCGCCAGCACATCCCAGGCGATCATGCTGTAGCGTCCGATCCTGATGTGCCCCGAGCCCTGCACATCGAGATTGATGATCCCCGTGTGGTCCCCGACGCTCGAACCGGACGTCAGATGGCTCTTCTCGTGGAAGCGGACACCCTCCCCGAGCATCACACCCTTATCAATCGTCATCCGGATGAAGAACGAACGCAGCCGATGCCTGAGACACCGGCGCCTCCCCCTTGGAATCGGCAGCCAGAATGTCAGCAGTTTCGCGATAAGATTGTGCATTCCACCCTTCATCATACGGCCCTCCTTGCCTCTGTTTACATTTAATGGTATTATACTACAAAAAGCTCAGGCACGGCAACGGCTCATGAAAAACATCCTATTCCCCTTCGCTTACATTCTCCTCGTGGCCTTCGCCCCTCTTGTCTACACGACTGCCCGCACTGTCAGTGCGACCAAGCTCCACGATCCCACATTCCTGAGGACGCTGACGAAGGACTACCTGCGGACTCTCCCCGTCTGCGCCCTCGTCCTCCTGCCGGTCCTGCTCCTTCCGTCGGCCGTTGCCTTCTACCTGACGCTCCTGCACCTCGTCTTCGCACCTCTCCTCGCCCTCGAGATCGGGCACATCCACCTCTTCCGGACGCGAATCGGGCTCAACACCTTCTACTCGCTGTTCGTCTCAAACATGCGCGAAACGCGGGAGTTCATCGGGCAGAACATTTCGAAGCGTCAGTTCCTCCTGTTTGCCGCGCTCTACCTCGCGCCACTGCCCCTTCTGGCGAGGGCCGGTGAAATCGCCTTCGACCCAATTTGGTGCCGCTGGGCGGCCGTGGCCATCGCAGGCCTGGCCGCACTGCCGCTTCTCGTCAACTTCATCCACTCCCCAGGCGACATGAAAGACGGCTACGTGATGAACCCCTTCACGAACGTCCTCTACCACTACCTTCTCTTCCGCCGCAACTATCGCGAGCTCCAACGCCTCATCGCAGAGCACGCCGCGCCTCGCTTCAAGGGCATCACGTCGAAGCTGCCGCCAGACACGAGGCAGACCTACGTGATCATCATCGGCGAAAGCGCGAACGCTCGGCACTTCGGCTGCTACGGATACGCCCGTGCGACGACCGAGTTCACCGATCGCCTCGGCAACGAGATGATTCGCGTTGCCGGCGTCCGTTCCCCGTTCGCCCAGACCATACCCTCGCTCGAAAAGGTTCTTACATTCGCGGACAACGACCATGCCGAGCTCGTCTACTCCAAGGGCTCAATCATCGACTGGTTCAACGACGCCGGATTCAGGACCTACTGGTTCTCCAACCAGTACGCGCTGGACGACACCGCGCTGACCGCAATGACCTCGCACGCCGCCATCACCAAATGCTTCAACTTCAGCGGCATGAAACGCTTTGAAAAGGCGGGGCTCGATGGTGACATGCTTCAGGAAGTCCGTAGGATCCTCGCCAACGACGACGAACGCAAGGTCATATTCCTCCACCTGATCGGATCGCACTCCGCCTATGTGAACCGCTATCCGGACGAATTTCACCATTTCGACGGACAAGCCCCCGGGCGCAACCTTCCGCCCGAAAAGCTCAAGTTCCTCAATGCCTATGACGATTCGATCCGCTACACCGACTGGTTCATCGCTGAAGTCGCGAAGGAGCTCAAGGCCCTCGGCGGCGTCTCGTACGTGCTCTACTTCGCCGACCACGGCGAGGACATCTACGACTCGACCGACGCGCGAATCCTGGGGCACGGTCCCCTCGCCAACGAGCCGATGACGTCCGTCCCGTTCATGCTCTGGACCTCCCCCGAACTGAACCGGCTCCGCTCGGATATCCGCGCAACAACGCCAAAGGCTGGCTACGGTCTCATCGACACAATCCACACCATCATCGACATCTCCTCGCTAACCGGTCCCGATTACGAACCGACGAAAAGCATCTTCACCGGAAGGTCCTGAACGACCAGCCGAGCAGAATCACGAACCAACAAATTCCCGCGCCGATGAACGAAGCGCACACGAGGGCACTTCCGATGTCCTTCGCCCGTCCCGAAAGATGATGATAGACCTTCGAAATGCGATCCACCGTCGTCTCGACAGCAGTGTTGACGAGTTCTGCGAGAATCGGAACGAAGGCTGCATAAATCATCACCGCCCGCTCGCACCAGCTCAGATCAGGGATCAGGCTGACGATTACCGTGCAGACCGCGAAAACAATCAGATCGATGCGAAATGCCTTCTCATGCATCAGCACGGCGCGGAAGCCCCGGAGCGAATTGCCGACCTTGCCGCGAACCTTATTCGGTGCGTAGACTGACTTTCGTGCGATACGGCGGACAACAGACATATCAAGCTTCATAACGACGACATTATACCACATCGCAACACGCGAGAAACCCGCGGATCGCCCGGTCGCGGCGGAGAACGTCGAGCGCGACCCAGGCCGAATCCAGATGCTTGCGGATCCGCCGCACCGCGAACTGCAGCCGCACGATGTTGCACGCAATCACCAGCTCGTCGCGCGGCCATGGCACGCGCGTGACAATCCGCCGCGTCACGTCACAAAGCCGACGCCGCGCCGCCCGGGAAAGATGAAAGCATGAGAACCGCTCGCAAAGCGCGTTGACAAGATCGCTGCACCCGAGCCCCTCCGTCAGCTTATCAAAATCATAGACCGCAGCGAATTCACCGCCAACGAATCCGAAGTTCTTCGCGTGGAAGTCGCCGTGACAGACCACGCGTGGATGCGTGCCGTACGTGCGCCTCGCCTCCGGAATCTCCACCAACCCCTTCAGCAATCTTCCCGCAAGCGAATGCCGGGAGGCATATTGCAATAGGTCTCCGTAAAGTCCCTCCGGCGTCCCTAAGGTCGGGGGCGTTATCCCTAATGCCCCGCGCGCCTGCTGCAGTGCGGCAAACATCCTCGCGCACCCCGCGATGAAACTCTCAATCTGCCGCTCCGTCATATCCTCCGGAAAAACGATCTTCGACTCCCGCCACTCCATCACGAAGACGGCCGACCCGTTGTACTCGATCGGCAAATCCGTCAGGAAACGCGAGAACAGCCCGCAGTCACCAATCGCCTTCAGGAGCTTCGCCGTCCGCGACCACTCCTCCCACGTCCCGACCTTGACGAAGATCGGCGCGACGCCATCCGCTTCGCCGCGGAAAACCGGATAGGTGCACTTCACGGCGAGCGCCGTCAGACGATAGCGCCGGCCAAGGACGGCGGCGACGGTCGCGGACAGTTCGCCCAAATCAATCATCTCTCCCACAATTCCTTGACCCACGGGCAGGGCTTGGTCCAGGTGTTAAGGTGCTTGCCGCGATAACCGGCGATTGCCTGCTCCGGGCTCGGCTTCCCGTGGAAGCAGAGAATGCCAGTGTCGGGATTAAACCGCGGCTCGAGAAAATGGTTGAGCGGCCAGGGCCACGTGCAGGAGCGCTTGAAGGAACGGACGAAGTTCTCTGGCCAGAAGTTAATCTTCGCGCGGCCGACGGCATGCGTCATATACTCCTGCTCGGTCGACCAGACGCGGTCGTCGAGCGCCTCGTCGATTTCGCGGATGAACGTCTCGTAGACATAGGCCATCGAGCCGTCCGCGTCAAAACGGAAGCAGGACGAATTGCCGCAGAACGGAACCTTGCGGAAGAGACGCTTGCGAAACTCCATCCAGTTGCGGATGATGCAGAACGTGCCTGGCTTGTAATCGAAGAACCTGTCGAGATCGCCCGTGATGATCTGGTCGATGTCGAGGAAAAGCGTGGGACCCTTCAGGTCCGCGAAGCCCGGCCTGAAGACGCAAAGCTTCACATAGATGTTCGGCCAACCGTGCTTCGCGTAGGTGTAGAGGTTCTTCATCTCCGGCGGACGCGGTGGAAAATCAACGGCGTCGATTCCCTCGCAAAGTCCCGCCTTGTCATCCGTCACGCAGACGAATCGGAACGGACGATTCAAATGTTCCTTCACACCACGGTAGATGCGGTTCACGTACTCGGAGGAGTAAAGTGTCCCCCATTTGAAAGTCAGAATGTTGACTGGAACAAGCTGATTGTTTGTCATAGTTTCAGCGGTCAGGTTACATTTTTCAAAACAGCTGACTTAAGAAGGTACGGGCTGGAACGACGGTCGGCGTCGTACATTCGAAGCAATCCCGATCGACATAGTCGCCGTCGAGAACGACCTGAAAGGCGTGGCCGGCACCCGTCTGCCGCTGATACGAACCCAGGGCATCTGAAAGCGAAGTGTCGCTTTTCTTGGCCTCAACCAGAAACCAGGGCCGCTTGTCGCGCACAACGAGAAAATCAACCTCTTTCTTCTGCTTGTTCCTGAGGTAATTCAGCGAAAACTCCCCGTAGCCAAGGTCGGTCCACCCTTCGACCGCCTTCAGCAGGTGACAAGCGACGATCGTTTCGGCCCGTTTGCCCTCATCCTCAATTCGTGACCAGTCCCGCAAGAACCATTTCGGAGTCTTCCGAATCGAATTCTCGATATTCTTAAACCACGGCCTGACTTCGAAACCATAATAGAGGTACTTCAGGGCTTTTACCCATTTCTTGATTGTCTTCTCGTCGACGCCAACCTCGACTGCAAGATTCTTGTACACCAGCTGTTCACCGGACCGATAACTCAGGATCTCAACCAACATTGAGAACTGATCAAGTTCAACGATTTGCGTCAGGTCTCTGACATCCGTCTGCATCAACTGTTCGACCCTGAGCGCATTCCATCTCCGCGAAAACCTCTGATCCCGGCGGATAAACGGATCGGGGAAGCCGCCGAAGCGCAGCAACGCCTCCCAGTCCGCGTCTTTCAGTTTCGCAGGCGGCCGTATCAGCGAATCAGGCGGCAACGAAACATCCAGCAGTTCGGCGACACTGAAAGGATGCATACGGTATGAAAAATACCGCCCCATCATGCTGTCGCCGCCCTTTTTGTAAACATCCATTTTCGCCGAACCGGTGACGATAATCTTCATACCCCTGGCATAGACATCGTAAAATCCCTTCAGAAACTGCTTCCAGCGGCTGAACTTGTGAATCTCATCGAAAACAACGACCTTGTCCGTTCGCGAAAGTGCTGCGAGCGCATACTTATCGACGACGGCCTTCTGTCCGAGGAGCATGGTCTTGCGGACGTCATCGTCATCCCAACTGAGATAATGGGAGGCGATGCCCTCGCCGACCGTGGTCTTGCCGACTTGGCGCGGACCGGAAAGAAACGCCATCTGCCCGCAGCGGGCAAAATGATCGTCCGCGATTGTTCGGTAAATCCTCGGGTAGTTTCTCATCGGCGACATTCTATCATTTCAGCATCCTGCGCGTCAATACCAGAACGGACACCTATCCGTAATTTTCTTTACCAAAACGGACTCGTGTCCTTTTTGGAAACCTTAATCAGTGGTCCTCCACTTCAATGTCAGAATGTTGACGGAATCCATGTTCGGGATTATATCAAAATCACCTCCGCTTCGGCGGCATCCAAATCTTGATGGCGCCGATACAGAAGGCAAAGCCGAACAAGCCGCCCAGACGAAAACTGAAGCTGAAAACGGTCGAAATTCCGCAACGCGGCAGGAGGAAGATGTCGATGCGGTTCAGGCGGAACGTCCCCTGGAAGAACCGCGGCCCCTTTCCGTTCTCCTCCGCGTACGGATAGGGAACGTAGGGGATCGGTTCAGTGAACTTCAGCTCCGAGACCGAGCCATCGAGATCGGACCGCGCCAAGAACTGCTCCAGCGTCTCGTCCGTAAGGGCCCTCAGGTTGTGGCGCGTCTCCGCCTCGTTCACGGACGCATGGACGACGTTCGAGCGCACCATCATTCCGCGGCAGGCGACCTTAAGAGCGTAGACGTTGTCGTTCTGCAGCGTTTCGGGAACGTTGCGGCGCTCCGGATCGCTGAATACCGGTTCATCGTCCCTGACGATGACGACGCGAAACGGACCCGTCCCCGATCGGTGCTTCTTCCCGACCCACATGCCGTACGACTTCCAGCCATAGAACGCAGCGAAGTTCCGGACATAGTCTTTCGCGGGCCAGGTCACGTCGAACTGCTTCAGGACCGTGAAGCGCGCACGGATCTCGCCAAGTATCCGCTCCGCGTCCGGCATCCCCCGATGCCAAATGACGAACAGGTAAACCGGAACTGGACTGCCTTTAAGCGGTGGTGATACCATAGGTCTCCCGAATGTGCTTCAGATAGCGTTTCGCCTTGCGACGGAGCTTCATGCGACGAAACCACGGCCAGATCGCCTCAAGCGGAATCGCCATCTTAGACTCCGGTTCGAAATCGATGATCTTCGTCTCGATACCGCCGTCTGGACGGATCAGCGTGTGAAAATTCCCCGGCTCGTAAAATGTCGCCGAACAGGAAATGAGAATTTCAAGAAGCGTCTTCGCCTGTCGGTAGATCTCAACCCTGTTCGCCATTGACCGCTGACGCGCAATCTCGAATTCATACGGGATGATCGCTGTCCCGTCCGGATTCGTGTAGTATGTCTCCAGCACGCCCCAGCCGTACTCTGGATGGAAAACACGCTCGCACACCGGCGGCAGGCACTTCCGGATCGTTTCCGGCATCTTATGCCGCAGCGTGTTGTAGAGATGAACTTCACGCGAGCTCGAATTGCGCGATTTGTTGAAGCGACGCCAACCGATGTCCCGGCGAATGGACTTCTTCATCCTTCCGGGAACGCACTCCTCCGGAGGCTTGTAGAACTTTACGCAAAATCCGCTGTCTCCTAGTTTATAACAGTTCCGTCGAGTACCTCCCCATCCAACGCGCTCCCATTCCATTTTTTGGAGCAGATACTCGTGCGGTGATGGAACACGCCGCATCAGAATCCTCCACTTGTCCCGCAAAAAAAGAATCGACCAGTTCAGCAGGAAGAGATAGCCGAGGAACTCAATGCCATGCTCGACGAGTTTACGGGACTCATGCGTTGAATAGCCGGGACGGAGCAAGGCCTCCCAGACATGTTTATCCGTTCCAAGTTGCGGCAGGAAGGAAACAAGACAAAGCCCCCAAACCAGCAGGGGAAGCCGCCTGTTCTTGCGAATCGTCCTGAACGCCGCACCCGTTGTCCCACGATTGAGCCAGGCCAGAATCACGCCCAAAAACAAGAAAAAGATTATTGCTGGGAGCTCTGGTTCGTCTATCGAAAACAAGGGCTGAAACAGCCATTCGAATTCGTTCATCCCGGTCGCGAAAAAGACACAGGACAGCAGAAGAAGCCCGCCGCGCCATTCGCGATGCCGAAGCCCCACGAGCATCATGCTCGTCGCCGCGACAAGAATCGTCAATGTTTTGACGAGAATAATCATCCAACAACCTCGCGATAAAGCGCCAATGTCCGTTCGGCCTGCAGTTCGGACGAGTAGAGTGTTCTCACGGCCTCGCGCAAGGAGGATGCGTTCACCTCCTCGACTGCCTCCATGACCTCCGCAACCCCGCCGAATCGTTTCGCGTGCACGGGCTTGTTCATCGCGTACGCCTCAATGACCGAGAGACCAAAGGTCTCCGGCTTCACCGTATTCGCCGAGACCACCTCGTCCGCAATCGAAATGCATTCGGGGATCTTCGACTGTCCCCCCGCAAAAATCACATCTCCTGTCTCACGTCTCAAGTCCTTCGCCAGTTTCTTCAGCGAATCAAGATATTTCCGGTGGTGCTTGTCGGCACCCCCAACGATGACGAGCTTGCCTTCTTTGAATTCCCTGATCAGCTTGTCCAGTCCCTTCACCGGCGTGATGCGTCCGATCGCCATAACGACATGATCACCCTCGCGAATCCCCCACTCGCGACGCTTCTCAGCAATGAACGCCTGATCGAGGTTGTCCGGATCGAATCGCCTGAAATCAACAGAGTTCGGAATCACGCGAATCTTCGCTTCCGGAGTCCCGTAGTTCGCCTTCAGGTAATCGGCAAGGAATCGAGACGGCGTCACGATGAGATCGCCCTTCGTCATCACCGCCGAATAGCGCGAAACGGAATTTGCGCCATGCGCATAGGTGATCCAGGGAAGGTTTGAAGGCTTGAAGGTTTGAAGGTTTGAGGGTTTGAGGAACGAATCAAGGGCGCGGACGCCGACGAACAGCCACGCGGGGACACGCGAATGGACGCAGACGAGATCCGGCTTCTCCTGGCGCAGAATCCGACGGAGTTTCCAAACGCGGTTGAAGTACGTCAGCGGATTCTTGCTCTTGAGATCAAGCGCAATATGCCGGCCACCCGCCGCCTCGATTCGCTCCACCAGCCTGCCGCCCTTTGAAATGACAACCGATTCCCACCTGTCCCCTGTTTCCCGTTCCCCGTTCCCCAATCCCCGCACAAGATCACAGACGACGCTCTCAACGCCGCCTTGCTCAAGTGCCGGAAGGAGGTGAACGACCTTCATCGCCAGTTATTTGGACTCCTTAACATCCGCATTTTGACCGAAGATGAGATACGATTGCAGGAGCGTCAGGAGAGCCAAAAGCGCCATGATCATTTCAGAGCCCTCCTCAAGGGACTTGCACAGTGCAAGCCCCGCCTCGTGTCCCGGCGCCTTCAGATTGACGATGCCCCAGTCGCGGAGATTCGCCGGCAGACGGTCGATCGTCAGCACAAAGACCGAAATGACGCCGAAGGTCGCCGCAGACCAAGCGACTGGCGCAAATTTGAAGAAGCCCTTCACGAGCGGAATGAAATAGCGGATGAGCGGAATGGCCGCCACGGCAAAGAACACGATGAAAAACACAAGCACGAACAGCTTCGGCATCAGCGGAATGTCACCCGCCTTCAGAAAGCGCATTTTGAAGACTGTCCCAGAGAAAGAGCTCGCGATGTCCGGCCAGATCTGTGCGAAGGCGATCTTGTGGAGGTCAGTCTCGCGGACGATCGCCACCACGCTCAAAAGCGACCAGAGCAGCGACCATGCGCACTGCCGACGCGTCGGGCCCGACTGCGGCGGACATAGCCACACAAGCGGAACGATGAGCCCAAAGAGCGGCAAGGTCATCCACTCCACCGGCGAGAACGGCGCCTTCTCCGTATCAAACCACTCAACGTACACGCACGGATCGGTAACGCTCCAGAGGAGCAGGATGAGCGAAAGACCGAGAAGCGCCAGCACTGGCGCCGTCAGCCACGATTTCTTCGAGGTGAACAGATTCATTTCGTCTTACCCTTTTCCGGTTTGTTGCTGTAGTAGTTGTAGTTCAGGATCCAACAGGAGGGATGACGGCGAATGACGGCGGCGAGTTCATCCGCAATCTTCTGCGTGAGCCCACGGATGTCCCGCGCCTCCTCGGGCGCATGCTCGGCAAGAAACTCGCAACGATAGCGTCCGTCCTTCAAGGGACGCGACCAGGCGACGATGACCGGAACCTTCGCCTTCGCCGCAAAAAACGCCGGCGCGGGAGACGCGGCGAACGGTCGACCGAAGAACGTAATCCAGATGCCGCCTTTCTTGAGCGAAACGCTTTGGTCAACCAGCAATCCGAGCGACTTCCCGTCCTTCAAACCCTGCATGAGCGGTCTGAACGCACCTGCCGCCGGAACAATTTCCTGACCGATCGACCGCCGCGCCCGCATGAGGAGCGCCGTCATGCCGTGCGTGCCGATGTCCTTGGCGACGGACATCATCCGATGCCCTTCAAGAAACGCCAGCTGGGAAAGTATCTCCCAGCAGCCGAGATGTCCCGACACCGTGATCGCCGGACACTGCGCAGCGAGAAACTCCCTCGCCCGAGCATCCATCTCCCCTGTCGCCGCGCACCGCGCCTTCGCCCGCAAGCACGTCCAAAACGCGTAACCGACGGAGCGCGCACTGTTACGATAGGACCGGCGGATGATCAGTCGCTCCACACGCGTCGGCCGGTAGTCCGCCTTGTCCGGGTCAAAGTCAAACGTGCCCTCCAAGCCCGTGCACGTCCCACGAATGATCCTAAGGGTCTCGAGCGCCCGCCGCTTGCCGCGATGATCGAAGAAGTACATCAGCGCGGACAGGAGATCGCAAAGGCAGAAGAGCCCGCGGCGCGGAAGCCACGGAATGACGCACAGGGCGATGCCGATGCCGAACCACTCGAACGGCACCAGCAGCTTGCGCTTGAATCTCTTCGTCTTGCGTGACATTCTCTTATCTCTTATCTCTGCGTCTCTGCGTGATATCTTCTTTCGGTTCAGCCAATTGACCAAATTGTAATACGGGGCCAACAGCGACTCCTTCGGCGGAACTTGCCCAACCGCGCGCATCGCCTCGTGATACAGCTTGCGATAGGGACGATGACTCGTCTTCCACGGCTTCTTTGGCCCCCAGAAATGCAGGATCGCCGGCTTGAGCGCCGCCTCGAGGCACTCCTGCGGCGGATTTCCCTGCCAGTACTTCGCTCCCACATCCCATTTCGGATAGCACTTGACGAGACGATCATGGAAATTCCACCGAAGTGGCAGAAGTCGCGTCCGCTTCCAGTAAAGCGCGTTCCACGCATCCTGTTCGATCCGATCCGCGATGTCGTAGTGCGCATGGTACCACGCGAGAATCTTCTCCCAGGTCTTCTCTTCGCGGCACTTCTCCGCATTGAAGACAATCGTGCCCGTATTAAAGTAACGTTCCGCCACCGGCGGCAGAATTCCCTTCCCCCAGACCGCCTCTGTAATGACCGGGTCACCCTTGCCGTACTCCGCGACCGCGGCAATCAGGTTGTCGCCAAGATCGAGGTCGAGAATCTTCGACACATCGTCATTGAAAAGCATGTCGATGTCGAAATGCGCGACGTTTCCGGTCGCATCGGCGAGCAGCATCGGCGTAAAGATCGGCGTCCAGGTGAAGACGTTCCACCTCGACTTTTCGCGGTTCATGATCAGGTCCGCATACGGCACGACAGCCGATTCAACATCGATGTAACGAAGAGAAAAGAAAGTAGGTGGAGGTGGACAAAGGCGGTTCTCATTTCGCTGTCCACCTCTTTTCTCCACCTCTTCTCTTCTCAATTCATTGAATTCTTCAATAATCAACTGAAGTTTGTTCTTGCTATCCGCTGAATGTCCACCAAACCCCTCGAAGACATTGATCCGGAGCGGCTCCGAACCGGCATAGTGCTTTAGGAGCGACCAGACCGTCACGCGAAGGAACTTCGCGCCGTTGTCATCGCAACTGAACGCAACATCCTTCAACCGAGGGACTCCCTGATCGCCGTGAAGACCTTGTCCTGGTCGGAGCCAAGTCCATAGTAAAGCGGAAGCCTCACGAGAGTATCGGCATAGCGATCGCAATTCGGCAGTTCCCGTCCGTCATGCTGCGCCTTGTAATATTCAGAAGAGTGGAGCGGCAAGTAGTGGAACACGGTCAGAATGTCCCGCGCCTTCATCTTAGCGATGAAGTCGCTCCGCTTCGCCAAATCCGGAAAGAGCAGATAAAACATATGCGCGTTGTTCGTCGCGTAGCCCGGGACCTTCGGCAGTCGAATCCCCGAGTCCGCGCCCTGCAATCCGCAAACTGAAACCTGAAATTTGAAATTGTCCGCCAAGAAATTCCAGTAGTTCTGCCACAGCCGCTTGCGCTCGGTCTGGATCTCGTCCAGATTCTCAAGCTGCGCCCAGAGGAACGCGGAGACGATTTCCGTCGGCAGAAACGACGAACCAATGTCGACCCACCCGTACTTGTTCACCTCGCCGCGGAAGAACTCCGCACGGTTCGTGCCCTTCTCCCAGATGATCTCCGCCCGACGGACGAATTTCTCGTCATTGATTGTGAGCATCCCGCCCTCGCCAGAGATGATGTTCTTCGTCTCATGGAAACTGAAGCACCCGAGATGGCCAATGCTCCCCAGCGGTTTAGGCGTAGGTTTTAGGTTTAGGTCTACAGTAGAATCTGCCAACTCCTTTGTACACCTACACCTCCCACCTAAACCGAGATACCACGAGTCCACCGCCTGCGCGGCGTCTTCGATCACAAGAAGATTGTGGCGGTTCGCAATAGCCATAATCGCATCCATGTCGCAGGCGCAGCCCGCGTAATGGACAGGCACAATGACCTTGGTGCGAGGCGTGATAAGAGACTCGATCTTCGACGCATCGATGTTCGGCTCGTCCGCCCGGCTGTCCGCAAAGACGACCTTCGCCCCGCAGCGGATGAACGCGAGTGCCGTCGAGACGAACGTGTAGGACGGGACGATCACCTCATCTCCGGGACCGACCCCCGTCAGGATCGCCGCCATCTCCAGAGCGTCCGTACCCGACGTCGTCAGCAGGCACTTCTTGAATCCGTAGCGCTGCTCGAAGAACGCCTGGCAACGATGCGTGAACTCGCCATTGCCAGAAATCTTCCCGCTTTCTACGGCCTGACGGATGTACTCCGTCTCCTTGCCCGTCATGTGGGGTCTGTTGAAATGAATCATACTTGTATTATATCACATCTCGCTCAGGCGTTTCGCCAAGACCGGCAACCCCGGATCGCGCGCCCCACACGTCACGAACGCCGCATACTCGCCCTTGTGCGCCCTGCACCACTGATAGGCCGCATCCAGATCAGGAATGAGAACCCACCGCTGTCCACCTCCACCTCTTTTCTCCACCTCAGACAACAGCGCATCGCTGTTGACCGAACGGTCGGTCGTGCCGCCGGCGTCGTAGACGGGCAGCAGGAGAAGCGCATCCTGCGGACGAACCGTCTCGACGAACATCGCCGCAAGCGCGTCCATCATCTTCCTCAGCGGAGCATAACCATGGGGACGCCAGATGACGCAAATGCCCTCCGGATGCTTCTCGGCGAGCGTCGTCCACATCGCATGAAGTTTCTCGGGGTTGTGCGCGTAGTCGTCGTAGACGAAAGGAAGTTGTGCGGTTGAGAGGTTGAGAGGTTGAGAGATCAGCTGAAGGCGGCGTTCGACGCCACGGAAGGTCGCAAGGGCCTTTTTGATGTCATCACACTTGCATCCCAGTGCCAGCGCCATTTTCGCCGCCAGTGCGGCATTCTGCAAATTGTGCTTGCCGGGGAGCGGCGTCACCCATTCCTCGCCTGATCCCTGATTTCTTATCACTAATCCCTGATCCTTCTTCCCTGATCCCTCTTCCCGGCCATCGATCAGAGGGCCGGGAAGATCTTTCACAAACGCATCGAAGACTTCGTCCATCTCCTCTTTCGAATAATGGTCGGCGCTGGCGTTCGTCACGACAGTCGCGTACGGCTTGAATGCGACGAGCGACTTGTCCGACTCGTCGACCTCGGCGACGGCATACTGTCCCTTGCCGAAACGGACCGCGCCCTCCCAGCCCAGCACATTCGCGCCGTTGACGCACATCGGATCGAGTCCGCATTCCGCAAGGACATGTCCGAGCATCGCGGTCACGGTCGACTTCCCGCAGGTGCCGACGACGGCAACGAGCTTGTAGGCGCCGAGCGTCCGCGCCAATGCCTTCGCGCGATGCGTCACCGGAATGCCGAGCTCCTTCGCCTTCTTGAGGCCCGCGTTCGTCTCTTCGATCGCGGTCGAGACGATGACCTCGTCCGTCGCCCCATCGACGCCGCTGCCGTCGTCGGGGAAAACCCGGACGCCCAGCGATTCCAGAAATTTGATGTTCGGGGTTCCAAGCGTACGGTCCGCGCCCGTCACCTCGTCTCCGAGCTTCACGAGCGCCGTCGCGAGCGCACTCATCCCCACACCACCAATGCCAATCAGATGTCGCTTCGCCATAAACCAACTACCTCTTTCCGCCGGCGAGCGTTTCGGCACAGTTCAGGTAGTAGGCGCGGATGCGCTCGTAGGCGTTGATGATGTCCAGTTCGCCCAGCACGCGGATCGACGAGCCGGGGTCCTCCGGACCGATCCGCCCGAGCTGGATTTTGCGGCACTCGCGCACGTGCTCGTGCAGGGCTTTCGACTCGGCCTGCAGCTTCTCAAGCGGAATAACCCCGCGCGGCGAACGGATGAGCGGCGTCACCTCGGCGGCATAGGCCGAGACGCGGTCATGGACGTTGAGGATAACCTTCAACGACTTCTCCGAAATCTGCTGCTTCTGCCGCCGAAAGCGCTTCACAACCTTCAGGATGGTCGCACACTCGTCCGAGACAGACTCCAGTTCGTCCGTCAAGCGCAGAAGCCGCCGCGCCCGCTCGGAAACCTCATGCACCAGGCGCTTGGACATGATTGAGCCGAGGAACTCCGTCACTTCCTTCTGTACGTTGTCGAGAATGTCCTCGCGGTGGACGATGTGCTTTTCGACGTCCGCGCCCGCCGTGCCGGACAGCACCTGTCGCACACAGTCGAGCAGTTCGAGGTTCGAGGCCTTCATGAAGTCGACCTCCATCAGCGCCTGGTCGCAGGCAATGACCGGCGAGAGCCGCACGCCGAACCTGAGCGCCGAAAGATGCGGCTTCTCGTTCTCTGGCTGCGGCACGAGGCGTTCGATGAACTTCACGAACGGCTTCACGAGCGGGAAGAAGATGCAACCGCGGCAGATCGCGAAGACGGTGTCGGTGATGGCGATCGCCCCCATCTGCGAGGGGATGACGTCGCGCACCTTCAGGAAGAGAGGGAAGAACCACACGAGGACGAGCGAGCCGATCAGGTTCGAGAGCGTGTGCGAAAGCGCCGTCCGCTTCGCGTCCGCCGTCCCGCCGATCGCCGCCAGCCAGCCGGTCGCGGTCGTGCCGATGTTCGCGCCGAAGAGAACCGCAATCGCCACCTCGTAGGTGATGAGCTGCTGCGCCGCAAGCGCCATCGCGATCGCGATCGTCGCCGCGGAACTCTGGATGACCGCCGTGAGAAGAGTCGACGCGAACGCGATCTTGAGAATACTCCAGTAGGAGTCGGCGGACATCGCCGTGAAGATCTTCGCGATCTCTGGGTTCTGACGGATCGGCATCACGCCCTGCGCCATGAACGCGAGGCCGAGGAAGACGAGCCCGAGCCCGATGACCGTCAGCCCCAGGTTGTGCACGCGCTCGCCGCGGAAGAAGAAGTACATCGCCCCGCCAAGCGCGAGCCCCACCAAACCAAGCATCTGCGGATTCGGCGCATACGCGATGATCCACACCGTCGCGGTCGTACCGATGTTCGCGCCAATCAAAACGGCGAACGCCTGCGGCAGCGTCATGAGAGCCGTCGAGACGAACCCAACGAGCATCACCGTGGTGATGGACGAGGACTGCACGATGATCGTCGAGACGATGCCGCTCATGACGCCGACGATGCGGTGGCCCGTCGCCCGGCTCATAAATTTGCGGAGCCCGTTCCCCGCGGCCGCCTGCAGCCCTTCGGACAAATGCTTCATCCCGAGCAGGAAGATTCCCAATCCCCCCAGCACAGTCAGAAGTATCGTCAAAGCCTCTTTCATTGCGGCTTACGCAAAATCCATTTGAGCGCCGTCTCAATGCGCCAGGGATAGAACATCCCGTACATGCCGATGATCGCCAGCACATAGGCGATCGCCACCACGATCTGCACCGGCGCGAAACCGCCATCCGGAAGCAACGGACGCGTAATCTTGAAAAGTTCGGCGGGAATCAGCATGAAAATGCCCATGATCGAGCGAGTGAGCAGGTTCTTCGGCATCCAGATGATCGTCAAGTATGTGAGCACCGCCGCCATGATCCACACCTGACCGGGAAACCGCTTCAGCAGCATGTCAAAGACGTCAATCCCGATCGTATCGCATTCATAAGCCGTCCAAAACCACCCGATGGCCGTCAAAACCATCGCCAGTTTCGGAACCTTCACCGGAACGTCATTACCTTCTTCAGACATTGGGGCATATTATACCAAAAAAAGGCCGCGGTGGATGCCGCGGCCTTCTCTTTCATTCACCGAAATCCCGTCGCTTATTTCTTGACGATCTTGCGGACCGCCTTGTGCGAGCAGAAGGTGCGCTCGGTGTAGAGCTTCGCGCGCCAGCCGTTGCCCTTCTTGACGACCTTGATCGCCTGGATCCACGGGCTCGCGAACGGGAAGAGCTTCTCGACGCGGACCCCGTAGCTGTCACGGGAGACCGTAAAGTTGCCGGTGAGGCTGTTGCGGCCATTGTCGATCGCGAGGACCTTGCCCTCGAAATCCTGGACGCGGAACTTGTCGCCTTCCTTGATCTTGATCGAGACGCGGACGATGTCGCCCGTGCGGAACTCGGGATAGTTCTTGTCCTTGACGCCCGCGGTCTGCTCGGCGTTGATCTTGTCAATGAGTTTGATACCCATGATCTACCTCCTTAGGCCTTCGGGGCTTCGGCCTTCGGCTGAGCCTTGACCGCGTGATGCGGCTTCAAATTGGGGTTCTTCGCGCGACGAATGAGCGACGCGACCGTCGTGGACGGCTTGGCGCCGTTCTTCAGCCAGTAGTCGACGCGCTCGAGATCGAGCTTGAAATTGGCATCCTTGATCTGAGTGTCGTACCACCCGAGGATCTCAAGGAACTTGCCGTCACGGGGCGAACGCGAGTCGGCCGCGACGATACGATAAGTCGCGTGGTTGGTGCAACCGGTGCGACGCATTCTGATCTTAACCATTATTGTTTACTCCCTTTCAGCGAATGAATTGGCGCGTAGTATACCAAAACGGCCGTGCCAAAGCAAGGGGCAATAAGATAAACGAAAGTTACAGCTCAACCTTTTTATAATTGCACCGAGCGGCCAGACGAAAATCGCCCAGAGATAGCCCTTTAACATCTAAAATACTCTTCCCAGCCCTTGCGCGGCGCGGGTCCGTCAAGAAGCG
>JAEDMC010000147.1 GCA_016303225.1 Kiritimatiellia bacterium | reverse complement strand
CCTTCTTGATGAGCGGGAAGATCGCGACCTTGATCGGCGCCACCTTCGGACTGAAATGCAGGACGGTGCGAATGTCCTCCTTGCCCTTGTCGTCCGTGAGCTTCTGCTCCTCGTACGCTTCGCAGAGGAGCGCGAGCATCAGGCGGTCGACGCCGGCGGACGGCTCGATCACGTGCGGGATGTACTTGCCGTCGAAGAGGTTCTCGCAGAACGTCTTCGCGTTCGCGGCAATCGTCGCCTTCTCCTCGTCGGTGAAGACGATCTCCTTGCCGGCCTTGGCGGACGCCGCCTTCTGCTTGCGGTCGAGCCACTCGGCCTGCGTCTTCGCGATGAAAGCCGACTTCTGCTCGTCCGTCAGCTTCTTGCACGCCTGCTTGAGCGGATCGTCAAAGACCGTCTGCGGCACCTTCGAGTGGATCTGATGCTGCGTGAGGTCAAAGTCACTGCGGGCCGCAATGCCCTCGAGCTCCTGCACGCCGAACGGGAAGGAGTACTCGATGTCGACCGTCGCGCGCGCATAGTGCGCCAACTCGTCCGGCTTCTGCCAGTACTCGACGAAATGCTCGGTCGGGAGCCCCACCGCGTTCAGAAACGCCTTGCGCTGCTCGACCCAATACTTGTGCCAGACTTCCCAGCCCCAGTCGTCCTGCACGGGACCGGTGATGTCGGGATTGTCCTTGAGCGTCACGACATGGCCGTACTGCAGCTCGATCGCCTCGTCCGGACGGATGAAGAACTCAAGCTCCATCTGCTCGAACTCGCGGCTGCGGAACGTGTAGTTGCGCGGCGTCACCTCGTTGCGGAAGCTCTTGCCCATCTGCGCGATGCCGTACGGCACCGTCATGCGCGAGGTCGCCGTCACGTTCGTGAACTGCGCGAAGATGGCCTGCGCCGTCTCCGGTCGGAGATACGCGACGTTCGACGGATCGTCAATGGGGCCCACCACGGTCTTGAACATCAGGTTGAACGGCTTCGGCTCGGTCAGCTCGCCGCCGCAGTAGGGGCAGAAGAACTCGGCGCCCGCCACCTTCGGCTGCGGCTTTTTCTTCTGCTCGGCGTAGATGTCCTTCACCTGGTCGGCGCGCATCAGCTTCTTGCAGTCCTTGCACATCGTCATCGGGTCGGCGAACGTGTCGAGATGGCCCGACGCCTTCCAGATCTTCGGGTGCATGATGATCGTCGCATCGAGGCCCGCCACGTCCTGACGGCCGCGGACGGTGAACTGCCACCACGCCTGCTTGACGTTGTTCTTCAGCTCGCAACCAAGCGGACCGTAATCCCAGAACCCCGGCATACCCCCGTAAATCTCGGACGAGTGGTAAATGAACCCACGGCGCTTGCACAAAGCGGTCAGCGCATCCAACGACGACTTGTTTTCTCCTGCCATAATGTGCGTATTATACCATATTTGCTCAACCCAGGACCCGAGCGGCAAAGGCGTCAAACTCGGGAATCTCGATCGTCTCGGCGGCGCCGACGTCGATTGCGGACGCAAAAGACGGATTGATCGGGAGCTTCACCGTTTCGGGAATCGAGAACTTCTTCGCGAGGGCCTCGGCCTTCGATTCGCCGAAGACGGCGATCTCCTTGCCGCAGTCAGGGCACTTGAGGTAGCTCATGTTCTCGACAAGACCGACGACGGGCTTCTTCATCATCCCGGCCATCTTGACGGACTTCGAAACGATGAGCTCGACGAGGTCCTGCGGCGAGGTGACGATGACGACGCCCTCGACCGGCAGCGACTGGAAGACCGTGAGCGGCACGTCACCCGTCCCGGGCGGCATATCGACGAACATCACGTCCAGCTCGCCCCAGTGGACGTCGGACCAGAACTGCTTCACCATACCGGCGATGACCGGTCCGCGCCAGACCACCGGATCGGTCGGATCCTCGACGAGTGTGTTGAGGGAGATGACGCGGATGCCCGACGTCGTGACCATCGGCTCGATGCCGTCCGCGCCCTGGATGCAGCCATTGCCGAGGCCGAACGCCTTCGGAATCGAGGGACCCGTGATGTCCGCATCAAGGATGCCGACCTTGAGGCCCTGCTTCATCGCGGCGACCGCGAGCATCGTTGTCACGAAGCTCTTGCCGACCCCACCCTTGCCGCTCGCGACGGCAATCACCTTGCCGACCTTCGACGCCGCGTTCAGCGGCGCGGCGAAACTGAATTCCTCCTTGCGCTCCCCGCAGTTCTTCCCGCAGGTCGAGCAGTCGTGCGTGCACTCTTCGGACATGTCGTCTCCTTAGCGTCCGACGGCCTTGCGATAGCGGGCGATGAGCTGGTTCGTGGAGGCGTCGTGCTTCCCGGACGGCTTCTTCGCCGTAAGGTCGCTGAGCACGCCCTTCGCGAGCACCTTGCCGAGCTGGACGCCCCACTGGTCGAAGCTGTAGATGTTGAGGATCACGCCCTGGGTGAAGACCTTGTGCTCGTAGAGCGCGATGAGCGCGCCGAGCGTCTCGGGCTTGAGCTGGTCGCAGAGGAGCGTGTTCGTCGGACGGTTCCCCTCGAACGTCTTGAACGGAACGAGGTTCTCCGGCACGCCCTCCTTGCGGCAATCATCGGCGGTCTTGCCGAACGCAAGAGCCTCGGTCTGCGCGAAGAGGTTCGCCATCAGCTTGTCGTGGAGGTCGCCGATCTCGTTGTGCGTCTTGCAGCAGCCGATGAAGTCGCACGGAATGAGGTGCGTGCCCTGGTGGATGAGCTGGTAGAACGAGTGCTGTCCGTTCGTGCCGGGCTCGCCCCACTCGATGGGACCCGTGACGTGCTCGACGGGATTGCCGTCCTTGTCCGTCGACTTGCCGTTCGACTCCATGTCCATCTGCTGGAGATACGCCGGGAAACGCGAGAGGTACTGGTCGTAGGGGAGGCAGCAGTAGGTCTCCGCCCCGTAGCCGTTCGAGTAGAGAATGCCGAGAAGCGCCATCACGACCGGCATGTTGCGCTCGAACTTCGCGGTACGGAAGTGCTGGTCCATCTTCCAGTAGCCGCGGAGGAATCGCGCATAGTTGTTCCGGCCGATTGCGAGCATCAGCGAGAGGCCGATTGCAGACGGCAACGAGTAGCGTCCCCCGACCCAGTCCCAGAACGGGAACATGTTCGCGGGCGAGATGCCGAAGTCCGTCACTTCCTTCGCCGCGGTCGAAAGCGCGACAAAGTGCTTCGCGACCGCCTTCTTGTCGCCGAGCTTCTTCACGAGCCAGTCCTTCGCGGCGTTCGCGTTGGACATCGTCTCCTGCGTGGTGAAGGTCTTGGAGGCGACGATGAAAAGTGTCTGGTCGGCCTTCACGGCCTTCAGCGTCTCGGCAAGATGTGTCGAGTCGACGTTGGAGACGAAGAAGAACTTGAGGTAACGCTTCGCATACGGCGTGAGGGCGATGTTCGCCATGACGGGACCGAGGTCAGACCCGCCGATGCCGATGTTGACGATGTACTTGATGCGCTTGCCGGTGAAGCCCTTCCACTTGCCCTGGCGGACGAGATCGGAGAAGTCGCCCATCTGCCGGAGGACGGCGCGGACGGCCGGCATCACGTTCTTGCCGTCGACGTTGACGCGCGCCTTCGGATCGCAGTTGCGCAGCGCCGTGTGCAGCACGGCGCGGTCTTCGGTCACGTTGATCTTCTTGCCGGTGAACATCTTCTCGATCTCGGCCTTGAGGTTCGACGCCTCGGCGAGCTTCACGAGCGCCTTCATCGCCTTGCGGTCGACGCGGTTCTTCGAGTAGTCGAGGAACCAGCCCGCCGCATTCAGCGAGAACTTCTTCGCCCGCTCCGGATCCTCCGCAAAGAGTTCCTTGATCGTCTTTTTCGAGGACGCGACCATCGCGTCGTCCAGATATGCCCACTTGTCAGTATTCATTGGTTTCATAAGTTTCAGGTTTTAAGTTTCAGGTTTCAAGCTTCAAGTCTCAGGATTCAGGCCGAGGCGCTCGTAGGCGAGCGCGGTGGCGATGCGCCCCTTCGGGGTGCGTTCGAGGTACCCCTCCATGATGAGAAAAGGTTCGTAGGCTTCCTCGATCGTGTCCGGCTCCTCGCCGACGGAAACGGCGATGGTGGAGAGCCCGACGGGGCCGCCGCCGAACTTCACGCAAATCGTCTCAAGGATCTTGCGGTCCATCTCGTCAAGTCCGTGCGGATCGATCTCCAGGAGGCCGAGCGCATCCGCCGCGACTTTGCCAGTGATGAAATTCCCGGCCTTCACCTGCGCGTAGTCGCGGACGCGCCGCAGGAGGTTGTTCGCAATGCGCGGCGTGCCGCGGCTGCGGCGCGCGATCTCGAGCGCGCCCGCGTCGTCGATGTCAACGCCGAGCTTCGCCGCGCTGCTCTTCACGATCTCCGCAAGCTGGTCCGGCTCGTAATAGGACAGGCGATTGACGAGTCCGAAGCGTTCGCGGAGCGGCGCAGCGATGAGCCCGATGCGCGTCGTCGCACCGACGAGCGTGAAGCGCGGCAGGTCGAGTCGGACCGAGCGCGCGTTCGGGCCCTGGTCGAGGACGATGTCGATCGCATAGTCCTCCATCGCGCTGTAGAGGTACTCCTCCACCGTCTTGGCGAGGCGGTGAATCTCGTCGATGAAGACGATGTCGCCGGGTTCGAGGGACGTGAGAAGCCCCGCGAGGTCGCCGGGCTTGGTGATGACGGGGCCGGAAGTCGTCTTCACGTGGACGCCCATCGCCTCGCCGAGGATATAGGAAAGCGTGGTCTTGCCGAGGCCGGGCGGACCAGAGAAAAGGACGTGGTCCAGCGATTCGCCGCGGTCCTTCGCCGCCTTCACGGCGAGCATCAGCCGGTCGCGGATCTTCTCCTGCCCGACGAACCCGTCGAAGTCGGTCGGCCGCAGCTTGTTGTCAAACGCATTGTTGCGTCTGTTCAGCTCCTCACACTCTCGTTCAACCGCCACTTTAAATCATTTCGTTCGGCCGGTATAGGCGTCGGCGCCGCTGTTGTCGATCTTCTCGGCGAAGAACTTGTCCGCCGCCTTCTGACGGGCGGCATCCCACGGACGCGGACCGCCCGTCAGCTGCACGGCCCAGAGCTTCAACTGCTTCTTGTGCCAGTTGACCATGCAGTTGGTGCCCCACGCGCCGCCATGGCCGAACCACTGGTCTTCGGTGTCGTTCTGCGGCGCACCGAGACCCAGCGAATAGCTGTCGTCCGTCTGGTCGTTGTAGTGGCTCTTCATCCCCTTCGGACGCGTCGACTTCGCGAGGATGGACTTCACCGTCTCCTCCTTGAGGATCCTGACGCCGTTCTCGCCGACACCGAGGTTCATCAGCATCTTATAGAACTTGAGCTGGTCGTTCGCCGTGGTCCAGAGACCTGCGCCGGCGGACGCGAAGACATGCGAATCGTTGTAGGGACGCTGCTGCCAGCCGTGTTCGACCTGAATCCGCGCCGGCTCGTTCGAAACGCAGGCGTACATCTGCACCTGATGGGCGAGCTGGGCGTCCGTCGGCCAGAACCAGGTGTCCTTCATCTCGAGCGGATCGAGCACCTCGCGCTTGAGGTAGTCCTCCCACTTGAGCCCCGTCACGATTTCGACGACCGCCGCACCGATATCGATGCCGGTGTTGGAATACGCCGCACGCGTACCCGGCTCGAACATGATCGGACAAGCCGCCGCGATTGCCGCGGTCTGGCGAAGCGGAGCGCCGCCCGACCAGCCGCCGCCACGGATGTTCCACTGCTTCGCGCAGATCTCGAACGGAAAACCGCCCGTGTGGTTGAGGCACATGCGGACCGTCAGGACATTCTTGGCCTTGCGCAGCGTGCGGACGCCGTTCGTCTCGCCGTCCAAGACCCACAGCGTCTCAAACTCGGGCAGGTACTTCGAGACGGGATCGTCCAGTTTGATCAGCCCGTCCTCGACCAGCTTCGCGATCGTCACGCCGCAGAACCCCTTCGTCTGGGAACACTGCATGTAGACGTCGTCCATCTTGATCGCACGCTTCGCCTCGACGTCGGAATAGCCGATGCAGCAGACCTCCTGGACGCCGTCCTTGTAGAAGACACTGATCGCGCCCGGGAGATGGCCCTTCTCCACATACGGCGCAAGGGCGTCCTTGGCGAACGTTGTTCCCGAATCGACGGGGCAATTGCACGTACTGCACCCGGCGAGAAGCGACGCGCCGACGAGAGCGATAATGAGTTTATTCATAGTTTTCATGAGATTAGGTTAGGACCTTAGACGTTAGACATTAGACTTTCAAACCCTTGTCCTCGTCGCAGCCGAGGACAATGTTCATGTTCTGAATGGCGGCACCCGAGGCGCCCTTGCCCAAGTTGTCAAACCGGGAAACGAGGATGACGCGATCGCCGTTGCCGTAGACTGAAACCTCCATGCCGTCACGTCCGGACAACGCCGCGGACGACAGAAAACCGCCCTCGGCCTCGGCCGGATTCTCGACGAAGCGAACGAGCCCGCCCTCGGCGTAGTACTGCCGGTAGCAGTCGGCGATCGCCTCGACGGACTTGCCAAAGAGCTGAACCGTCACCTCCATGCCGCTCAGGTGCGGAACGACGATCGGCGAGAAGCACGGCGCGAAGTCGAGTCCGCTAATCGCGGCCATTTCCGGCAGATGCTTGTGCATCTGTGCGAGCGCGTACTGGCGTCCTCCGATGTGCAGCTGGGTGCCGGCCGTCTCGTAGTCGGCGATCATCTTCTTGCCACCGCCCGAATAGCCGGTCAGCGAAAAGGCGCAAAGCTTTTCGTTGCGGGCGACAAGGCCTGCGCGCACCAGCGGCTCGACGAGCGCAATGAAGCCGCTCGCATGGCAGCCGGGGTTGGCGATGCGCTTGGACGAGGCGATGCGTGCGCGGCGCCCCTCAAGCTCCGGGAAGCCGTATTCCCAGCCGTTCGAGACGCGATGGGCCGTCGAGGTATCGATGACGACGGTCGACGGATTCTCCACCAGCGCCACCGCGTCAAGCGCGGCGGCGTCGGGGAGACAGAGGAACGCGACGTCAGCCTCGTTCAAGGCCATCCGCCGCGCTTCGACGTTCTTCCTGAGCTCTTCGGCAATAACAATGAACTCAAGGTCGCGGCGATTCTCGAGCCGCTCGCGAATGCGAAGACCTGTCGTTCCGGCCGAGCCGTCAATGAAGACTTTCTTCATTCCCACTCGATCGTGGCCGGCGGCTTCGGGGTGATGTCCCAGACGACGCGGTTCGCGCCCTTCACCTTCGTCGCGATCTTCTCGGCAACCATGGTGACGAACTTGAACGGCAGTTCGACGATGCCGGCCTTCACGAACTGCTTCGTGGAGATCGCGCGGATGCCGATCACGTAGCCGTAGGTGCGCGCGCCGTTCTTGACGCCGACGGAACGGACGTTCGTCATGATCGCAAAGAACTGCTGGGCCTTCTTGTCCAGCTTCGCCTTGTGCATCTCGTCGCGGAAGATGAAGTCGGCCGCGCGCAGGATGTCGAGCTTCTCCTTGGTGAGCTCGCCGATGCAGCGGACCGCGAGACCCG
>JAEDMC010000146.1 GCA_016303225.1 Kiritimatiellia bacterium | reverse complement strand
GACCGTTCCTCGCCCCTTTCGCCGCCGATCCGCCCGATCTCCGACCAACCACCCCGCGAAGCGAATCCCTCGCCAGAAACCGCGCCACATTGCGCTACGTTCGCGAGCTGCGTCCGGCGCGGCCTATTGTCCGCCCCAGAAACAGCCGCGCCACAGACGGCTTCTGGCGCGTCCTGCGGGCCGACGCTTTGTTTGTGCCTATCGACTCGACAAGGTTCCGAACTCAATCATTCAGTCGGGCGGCATTTCAACAGGTCGGCATATTCGTCACCGCTTTCTGGCACATATGCACGGACGATCCGCCTCATCTTTTCCGCTAAACTTCCACAGCAAATCTGAATGTGAAGCCGATTGTTCGCCGTCGATGAAAGACCCAGTATGAGATTTAACAGCTTGAGGTTTGCCATCTGGTATTTATCGAACGCCTCAATGGTCTTGATGACCCCGTCCTCATCCATTTCAAGAAACAGGAAATACTTTCTCACTATCGACACGATGCAATCGCTGACCTGTACCATCGGTTCATCATCGGAATCAACCATTCTCCATCGCTCCCAAGGATTACCGCCAAAGGTAAAGCGCATCTTGTTAAACACTTTCTCAATCGTATCCTCTCGATCAAGAACATGATCGTTATAAGGCCATGAATACAAGGGGGTTTGGTAAAAGTGAACATAGCAATCTATCCAACTATGCGGCGTAAGGTCGTTTCCTTCCAAGAAAGGAAGTCCATCAGCACCTCCTTTATCCTCAAGCTTCGCCGACAGCTTTTCTGACAACAAGCGAGTCCACGGCGTCTCTCCGTGAGCCGCAACATAATGCCTAACGATCTCAAGAACGCCATTCAAAAACATATCACGATCAGACGGCTTTACCCGTGGGTATTTAGCGCGTTTGAAAAGCGCCAGCGTTTGAGCAAACTCATCTTCAAGAGCGCGATACAGGGCATCCTTCAAGTAGATATGATTCGCAGCGTCAAATTCAAGGCTATCGACAATGTCAACATACGCATAATACAAGGGCTGTACCATGTGAAAATGCACAAGCCACTTCTTGTCCAGAATCAACTTTAGAATGCGATTCGTATTTTCCTTTCGCAAGACCTGGCAGAAATCGCCATGAAGCAACTTCGCCGACTTGATTTCTGCGGCAGAGTTCTTGCCCATCGCCGTCCGCAGCTCGTCAGACGTTATGCCATGCTGGGCCAAGACGCCACCAAGCACAAAGATTCGATCTTCCTTCTTAAGGTTGAGATCCTTTCCACCCTGAACGACAACATGATGCGCATTGCCACTCTCATCATAATAAAACGTCGCGTCAGCGATGGATGCTGGCAGACCTCCGCACCCGGAAAGTCCACAGACGCCTTCATAAAGTTCAGACATCTCAAACTCCAGTTTTGTGTCTTTCTCGTCAACAGGAAGCTTCATACGCAGAATCGTTTGCGATACGTTTTCAGTCTCTGTTTTTACCGAAATCACTTATTGCGACTTGTCCGTCGCAGTTCCAACTCCATTCTGCGGCTCTCCATAGATCTGCGAGCCGTTTCCGCATCCTCAAGGTTAGGATCATTCGGTTTGAGGTTAAAAGCAAGTTGCCCAAAACTCAATCCCCGCGGGCCGACGAAGTGCAGTTCCCCATGTAACTTCCCGTAATTTGCTGAAACCAGCCGCCCTTTTTCATCCACTTCGGTTCGTGTACGAAACACAAGATATTCTTCAGATGACAGCAGAGTGCGAACAGGAATTTTCCCCGGCAATCGGTCAAATGAGTATTTGAAATATGAATCATATACTGCATTCGTATCCGCTACATATACGCTTTCCATTTCCGAATAAGAATCCTTCTTCATCAGATATGCGCCTGCATAAGGATGATTGGTAAACGACAGCTCCATTGTCATGTGATATTCGACATCACTTGGCTTATGCAATGCGAATCGCATGAGCACATCCGCCACCTTGCCTTCACCATGCGGTGCCACGAAAGCGACCCTCTCAAAGTCGAATCCAAGCCACACATCGTAGGCAGGAACCGGAAAATCTCTGACGGCACCACGCCGGTCAATTGGGATCGGATTAAGAATGCGCTTAAGGACAACCGTCCGTTTCTCTCCAAATGGCTGCCACTTACCATCGACAACGGCCGGATCTGCCTTCGTACACAAATACAGGACTTCACCCGACGTCTTGTAATAATTCTCCTTTGTTATCTGATACCCCAAACGATCTTTACACCGTCCTTCAGCAACAAACTCACCATTCGTATCCGAAACGCCGTCGATCAAGACATAGTCATTCGGACTATCCAGCATAAATCCGCCGTAGACCCTCGCGCCTTCAACGGGATTTCCTTCTTGGTCAACCACACGGAAACACTCCTTGGCTTTCGCCCCGCGAATGTTCCCAAGAACTTTTGTCCGATCTGCGGCGCGAGCAAATGATGACGTCAAAACCAATGCTACGAAAAGAATTTTCATTTGAGGTTTCCTTTCTGGTTAACGATTTGGTCGTAGAGCTTATAGACGTAAAAATATGCCATGTCTTTCATGTCAGAATGTTGCCAGTCTTGTTTGAATACTGGATTGTTTCGGCCCCAATTATTTTTGTAATCGGTTGTGTTCAGATCGTGGTTTTCAATCTTCTCCTCCCAAGCACTTGTTCTGCCCATCGCCGTCGAGATCGCGGGGACGTGCTTGGCAAGGGCAAGACGCTGATCGGCCAGAGATGCGTTCGGATTCAGCAATTCGGCAGCACCGCGATTGAAAACGGGATTGTTCGTAATCGACCCGTTGGTAACCATCACGGAGACTGTCGCAGCCGAATACCGCACGAATTCGACATCATCTGGATAAGCCCCCTGCACCGGCCAATAGTGGAAGCCCCAACCACCGGAAAGCGTCCCGGCAACCGTCGCCATCCCCTTGAGTGTCTCCTGCTTCTGCCAGCAGTACATCTCGCCCGTAAACGACAACTTGATCGGTGGCCACTCCCACGCCAGCGTCGGCCAGTGGAACATGCCCTCCAGCACCCCCGGCGGATCCTCATTCTCCTTAAACACATTGTCCCCCGTCGAATAGTAATTGTACACCGTCGTGGCGTTGTTAAGAGCCGCCTGGAAGTAGTTTGGCCAGCCCATTTTACCACGCATATCCTGTTCGTTCCGAGAAAACCACTTGTGCCAATTCGCCGCCCAGGATGCGGGGTCGTATCCGTTCCAATCAGACGGGACATACTTACGGCGAATCTCCGCGTTCGCATCCTGCAATGAACCATCGACCGCCTCGGACGGAATCGCCGCATCGAACATGAAATACTTGTCGACGCGAAGATTGCGACGTAATGCTTCACAGGCCACGCCATTTCCGAGGGACTGCGTCATCAGCACACGCTTCGATGAATCCGGCTGCACGGTCTCGACAAGCTGCTTCAGCGCATCTGCCGTCATGAACGCCTGGTAGACATCCTGCGGATAATGAAGCGCATTAAAGGGACTTCCAAGCCAATTGTAATCGCCGGCCCAGGTCAAGGCCCAGAACCGCGCATTCGATCCCGACTGCCAGAGACGCTTGAACACCTCCGAGCCCCAAGCCCTCGCATCCGTAGCATCCACGTTGAACCCATGCGTGAAAAACACATCCCTTTCGCCGCAGTGCTTTTCCTGATAGGCAGTTTTGTCAACCTTGGGAGGGACAAAGTTCGGATTCGACTCCGCACCGCGCAGACTGACGAATTGGTACATATGCTCAACCGAAGTTACATTGATGTCAAGCAGCCCCTCAACCACCTTCGATGGTGAATACCCGTTTCCGCGATATCCTTGCATCTTGAGAGAGCGGGCGGCGGCCCGGCCCTCAACAAGAATGACCGCTGTCCCCCTCGCCCGAAGGTCGCGTTGGAAATCGTCAGGCAGCGAATAGCCGCTCCCAAGCGTGTTGGCAACGTCGGCCTCAAAGGCATACTGCTTTCGATCCGTCCCGAAACCCTTGGTCTCCTGCTTGTGGAAACTTCCCGCATTTTCTGCGGTCAGCGAAGTCAGAACGGCATTTACCGCCGAGGACTGAAGTTTCCACGAGACACCATCCTTGACCTCAGAAGGCGTCCCAGGCGGGAATACGTCCGTTATATCCAACAGAACAGGCGTGAAGTCAAGAAGATCGCACCTTCCGTCAACCTCATCGTTCTGCCCGTTCTTTCCGCTGTGCGGTCTGTCTTTTGGACTCGTATTCTCGTTTCCATCATCATTGTCATCATTCACCCAGAACCAGAACTCATCTCCCGATTCGCACCGCTCCCTGTCCTGCGTATCGATGATCCCGTTTCGGTCATAGTCGGGTATTAGTTTCGGCGGGGCAAGAACATAGAGATAGGCGATCTTTCCCTCTCCGGTGAAGCTTTCGCCGCTGTTGTCATTTCCCCCGAAGAGACCATCTGGGTCGTCAACGATGATCCCGACCGAGCCGGAACCCGCGACATACTCCAACTGGTAATCGTAGTCGGGATTAGGATCGCCTTTGTACTCGGGATCGGTTCCGGCATGGTGCAGTTCGACCTTGTACTTCCAGCCTGGCTTAAGCAGGACCGTTTTCGTCTCACACTCGCCGTAATTCTCGTTGAGCCACGACAACGTTTCAGGTTGCGCGTCTCCTTCCGGGCCTCTTTCGGGCGTTATCTGCAAACTGTACTTCTCCGAATGACTGCCGCTCGGGTCTCCGAAGGTAAACGACACCTTGGCACGGCTGTTGGGCTTCCCTCGGTCACCACTGTCGTTCGGATCGCTGTTATGATCGATTTCATCCCCGTCTTTTGCGCCGTCGCCATCCGAGTCGGCGTTTCCGGGATCAGTGCCAAGGGCGCACTCCTCTGCGTTCGAGAGGTTATCGCCGTCCATGTCAAAGCCGCTGTCATTCCTCGGGTTCCAGTCGGCATTGTTGTTTTGGGCAGGATTGAAACCGCGATTCGCATATCGATATTCCCAGCCGTCGTTCATGCCGTCGCCGTCCGTATCGGACTGAAGCGGATTCGTGTGCAAGGACACCTCCAGCCCGTCTTTCAGTCCGTCGTAGTCGGTGTCGTCCAACGCAGGATTCGTGTGGAACGTCCGCACCTCGTCAAAGTCGGACAGACCGTCGTTGTCGGAATCGTCGTTGCACGGATCGGAACCGGCCTCCTGCTCTTCGATGTTCGTCAAGCCATCCCCGTCAGAATCGTCATTCGCCTCGTCATCGGAAGGATCCGAAAGCGGATCGAATCCGTGTTCCACCTCCCAGCCGTCCAACAAGCCATCGCCATCGCTGTCTTCATCGCGGAGTGACGTCCCAAGACCTGCTTCGATCAAATCATCAAGCCCGTCACCGTCCGTGTCGACAAGGAACGGGTCGCCGTCGTAGATGTCGACCTCCTCGCCGTCCGACAACCCGTCACCGTCCGTGTCTTCATCAAGCGGATCGGTTCCTCTCCCCATACGAAAATCAAGCGACAATCCGCTGCGCACCTTTCCCGACTGCCAGCTGCAATAAGTGACATGTTCGCGGAACCCAAAGCTCTGGATGCCGACGCAAGCCCTCCGTCCGTCCATCTGGTCGCCGATCACGTTTGCGTATGAAACGGAGATCCCATCAACACGGCCCTTCGGCACAACGACCTGAAACGAAATCACATTCGTCCCACTGTATTCGGGATCGTAGTACATATTCGCATATTCAATCACAAGGCAGACGTTGGTACCGACAACCGCGTCACCGACACAAATTGAGGACGGACCAACCTTGTCCGAAAGGGAAAGTGAACCCCAGTAAGGAGCGATCACAAAACAATTTCCGTCAATCTCATAGTCAATACTGCCCGACGACCATGCCGACC
Source organism: Kiritimatiellia bacterium (assembly GCA_016303225.1). Lineage (GTDB taxonomy): Bacteria > Verrucomicrobiota > Kiritimatiellia > RFP12 > UBA1067 > UBA1067. The sequence goes on along the minus strand of JAEDMC010000146.1, from coordinate 1,649 downwards.
GAGTATTTTCATATCCGGCGCGGTTCAGATAAATAAGTCCGTTGACGTCAAGCGTCATGTTAGTGACGATCTCGCCCTGGACTAAAAGCGGTTCGACCAGCGGAATCGTGCAACAATCCCATCTGTTCGAGAAATTGGAGGTCAGATCAACTGGCGATGCCAGAGTGAGCCAATCGCGACTGGCGACGGGGGTGATCCGCACGACCTCGCGTCCGTCCGCAAGACCATCCCTGTCAGAATCCGCGTCATTTGGATCAGTTCCGGATTCGTATTCCCCGAAGTTCGTCAGCCCGTCGCCGTCGGGATCGCCAGTCCCGCCGTCATCGCCCGATGCGGACAGGGGATCAAGCCCGTGACGGATCTCCCACGGATCGGGAAGCCCGTCTCCGTCCGTGTCCACGCTTACGAGACTCGTCCCGAGCGTCCGCTCCTCGGCATCAGCCAGGCCGTCGCCATCGGCATCGCGTCCAGCCGGATCCATCATCGCCTGGTAATGCGCGAAATCATCGCCTGCCACCATCGGATCGGTATTCAACCCGACGGCAAAGGAAAACGCCAGCCCATCAGCAATCCGACCTTGCTTGTTATAACAATAGGACGCCTTTGAAACCCCGTCGAAATCCTGATATCCGACACTTGCGTAGCGACCGTCCATCGTACCACCCTGGTTCGCGTAGCGTAGATAAATTCGCTCGGCATCGCCAAAGGGAACGGCCAGTTGCCAGGAAAGGTAGTTCGCACGATTTGCAAGCGAATTGTCCGAATACATACACGCCGCGACATATTCGACCAGGAAATACCGAGTACCGTTTAGAACAGCCGTCCCGACCTTGACGGCGGATGCGGGAGCATTCCCTGCCAGCCAAAGGTCAGCTCCATACGCAGCGACCGTGAACGAATCCCGATTGAGAACATAAGTTCCCTCCATGTCGTAGTAGGAGCCACAGCAGGATGTCCGGCAGGTTCCAGCCCGATTGAAATAAACGTAGCCATTAACATCAATCGTCACGTTCGTCACGCAGACACCATGCAGATAGATCGGTTCAGGCAGCGGCCAAACGGTGACGGCAGAATCTCGCGACGAAAATCGAGCCGTTATGTCCGTGCTGCTTTCAAACGACAGCCACGGTAGCATATTGGTCGTCATGCCGCCAAGTTCCTGCAAGTCCGTGAGGCCGTCGCCGTCCGTATCGCGGCTGGAGACATTCGTCCCCCGGTGATACTCATCGATGTTCGCGAGACCGTCGCCGTCAAAATCCCCGTCGGCACCATCGTCGCCTCCTGCGGACAGGGGGTCAAGTCCGTTGTCCCTCTCCCACCCGTCCTGGAGACCGTCGCCATCCGTATCGTCATTTGTGGGATCAAGGCCCAACCCGAGTTCGATATTGTCCTTCAGACCGTCGCCATCGCTGTCATCGTTGCAGGGATCTGTCCCCGGCCCAAACCGATACGCAATGGTGCGTCCGTTGTACACCGATCCGGCATTCTCAAAGGCAACGAGCAGCGTCCTTGCCCGGTTAGCCCGCTGGGCGGCAAGCGTTGCACTCGAACCATTGAAGTACCCGCGCATATTGACATAGCGGACATAAACAACATTGTCGTTCCCTTCTGGGATGATCACCTGAAATGTCCCCCGCGTGGATGCATCA
>JAEDMC010000145.1 GCA_016303225.1 Kiritimatiellia bacterium | reverse complement strand
GTTGCTGATGTACGGGTATCACGCGGATGAAAGCATTGATATTTCCTATGGGGACGTATATGGTTTATGGCATACCAGGGAAGTGTCGCCGCGCAACGGTCAATTGACGAACGTCTGGCATTTGTCTCTTGCGCCGGTTGGATTTCATTTTCACGGGAATCGTCATCCGCAAAGTGAATGAGAGATATGTTAATATATGGCAAGTTCAATGGATTAAGGAATGAGCATTAAGGTCGGACCTTGATGCTCGCGCGTGTGCTATTGGCGTTGAGAGTCGTTAGGATGTCTTTTGAATCCTTGTCGTCGAGTTTGGCGGCTTCTTCGATGTAATGGCGGCCGAGCTTGTCGTTTGCCGGAACGCCGACGCCCCTGAGATAAATGTCACCCAGCGTGCCGATGGCGTGGGAATTGGTGCAGCAGCCGGAGTCGGCGGCCTGCTTCAGGTAGAAGACGGCCTTGTCCATTTGATGGTTGTTGTACGCGTCAAGTCCGTGCTGTGCGAGCGATTGCGCCCGATAGCGTTCGTCGGACTTGTCCTGTATCTGGCGGGCGTCGTAGTGATAGTAGGCGAGCGCGCCGAAGAAGATTGCTGCGGCCGCCCCGCCCGCTGACAGGATGGCGAGGCGCGTCTTGCGGTTGCGGAGGTGGGCTTGCCAATCCGCTTCGGCTTCGCGGCGAAAGACCTGCCAGGAGGGCGTGCGCTGCTCACGGTTCTGTTCGGAGGCGTGGAACAGCGAGGGAGAGAGCGTGCGCTTGACGGAAGTCGGAAGGATGGCGAGAAGGGTGCGGGCCGTGGAGTAGATCTCGGAGCGGACGTCATAGCGTTCGCCGCGGAGGATTTCAGGGGCGATGAAGTCGCGGCTGCCGACGCGCTCGAGCGGATAGAGTGCGTCGTCGTCGCGGGGAATGGCGAGGCCGAGGTCGATGAGCATGGGGAGTCCGTTGCGCGAACGGAGGTTGCGCGGCTTGACGTCGCGGTGGTAGATGAGCCTGTTGCCGTTCAGTTCCGCGAACAAGTCGATGAGTGCGAAGGCGTAGGTCATCCATTCCCGATCCGAAAGCCCTTTGGGAGTCGGATCGAGGTATGTCGTCACGAAGTAGGGGTGGCCCTGCCATGAGTCCGAGACGAGCCACTTGGCCATTCGCTCGGGCAGGGGCGGCTGTTCGGCCAGCGTCCTCTCGGCGAGAAACGACTTTTCGGACACGCCATTCTCCCAGACGCGGTGGAGCTTGAGGACTCCGGAGAGTCCGGGAGGGCTGAGGTGACGTACCCGATAGACCGAGCCGGAGAGACCGTCGCCGAAGTCACCGACGATCAGCCAGTCGCCGATTGTGTTGCCGCAGACGGGCCTGTCAGGCGGGGAGGTCATGGCTCATGTGGCGGATGACGCGTTCGCGGGCGAGCTTGACGATCTTTTCGGGGAACGACTGCTTGACGCGGGTGACGTCGGTGTTCGTGCAGCCCTCGCCGACGAGCCGGACGATTTCGACGCCCTTGAGGCCCTGCGTCAGGTATTTCCAGATCAGCACGTCCTGGTTGTCGAAGCGGTCGGCGTATTCTCTGAGCTTGTAGGAGCCGGTGATCAGCTCGCGGTGGATGTCGCCGGCCGTGTCGTCCGTCAGGTTCTGGATGGGATTGCCGACGTCAGGGCGCGTCGGTTGTCGCAGCGCCGTCACCTTGGCCAGGTAGTCGCTTTCGCGGAGGAGGATCCTGCGTTCGCGGTTGATGCAGTCGCTCATTTCCTCTTCCAGCCGCCGGCAGAAGATGAAACTCAGGTGGAAGCGGCCCCGGTCGTAGTGAAGTCCCTGTTCCTTGCGGATGCGGATCAGCGTATTCTGGAGGGCCTCGTCGATGTGCTTGACGCTGTTCGGATATTTCTTGCGCAAGTGTGCCGCGCCCGGGCCGCAATAGGCCTTGCAGAAGCTGGCCCATGACGAGTCGGAGTCGTGGTCGGGTCCGCCGATCAGCTTCTTGCTCGTGCGGGATGGCGTGGGGAATTCTCGGGCGGAATACTGTTCGAACATGACGGCGGCTATCTGACGACGACGGCGAACCCGCGTCCGTTTTCCCGCCGCGGTGGCTTCGGACGGCTTGTCGGCACGGTCGCGAGCACGACGGACAGGATGCCCCAGCACGAGAGCCCGTCGCCGGGAAGGTCGAGAACGATGCCGTTGGCCTGTGTTTCCTGCTGGACGCGGATGGACGTCCGTTCGGCGCGATTGGCGAAGAAGGGCAAGCCCAGCTCGATGGGTCCGTCGACGGTGGCGCCGTCTCGAAGGAGGGTGACCTGCGGCGACCGATCGGGCGTCGTCACCGGGCATTCGTAGCAAATCGTCACGCTCAGGATGTCGATTTCAGGCCAAGTCGGCGACGCAATCCACGCCCCGTCGCCCATCTTCGCCGCGCCGTCGGCAAACGGTTCGCCGAGGTTGGCGAAGCTCCATCCGTTGGTGACCCCGCTGCCGGTCCAGCCTTCGGTCGAAATCTCGACCGTCGCCCCGCTCGCAACTGCGGCGAAGAGGATAAGACAAAGGGTTGTTATGGCGCGTTTCATCAGGCCTGTCGTTTTTTGACCTCGCTAGCATTTTTGATGCAGCAGGAAAAAGCCGCGGAGCCCGAAAGCAGAATGTCCTAACGAGGTTCGCGAAAACCCGACAACATCCCACAAACGGGACGCGGCAAATTGACTTTGCCACATCCCGCTCGCAGTCCGTTGTCCGTTAGAAGTTTCGCGATTTCGTTAGGACGAACAACAAGCAGTTAGCTTATTGCGGCAATTATACCAAATGTTCCAAAAAGTAGAGGTTTTGGAACGGTTAAATTATACCAAAATGCCACGGTTTTGAGCGGATTTAATTGCACGCCAAAACGAGGTCTTTTTCATACCACAAAGGGTTGCTCCTTGTCCAATTGAAATCTTTTGGGTTTGAACCAAATCCGCGCAGGTTGCGAAGTTGTCTGGTAGTCGATGCCTTGGACGCCCAAACCTAATGCCGCGCAATCTTGCGGCTGCGATTCCTTGCTGTTGTCGTTCCCTGATGTTTTTGCGTTCGGTCTCTGCAATGAACGACATTGTCTGCAAGACGATATCGGCTACGAACCTTCCGATCAGTCCGTCAATGTTGTTCGTCGTGTCGAGCAGTGGCATGTCCAGCACCCGGATGTCTGCTCCTTTGCCAGAAACAATGCTTCGCCACTCTTCGATGATTTCAGCATAGTTGCGTCCCATGCGGTCGACGGATTGAACGACAAGAAGATCGCCGCCTCGGATCTTTCGTTTGAGGCGTTTCCAACCGGGTCGGTTGAAGTCCTTGCCGCTTTGCTTGTCGATCACGAGATTCTCCGGGCATACGCCCACGAGTTTCATCGCGTCAATTTGTCTTGCTTCGTTTTGGTCCGCAGTAGACACACGGACATAGCCATATGTGATTGCCATGCTTTGTTTCCTTTCCTGAAAGAAACAATAACACGAATCACCGTCAGATTGTCAACTCGGATGCATCAGCTGTAATCTCAGAAAACCGAGATGGTGAAAAGACCGGAGATCATTGACCGACAGACGCGCATCTGAAATGCCCTTCAACTATATTTGCAAGCAAGTACGACTCTTCTTTTGTTCCCTCGCCGATATTGTGGATGACGAGAGGCACGCCGTTTGTTCCAACCTGATTGCTCACGATCATCACATGAGGCAGCAGACCAGACACACGGCAAGTGACAATGTCACCCGGAAGAAAATCGTCGACCGTATTTGATTTCACCGCCCACCCCCGCCGCCGGAAATAGCACTCCATATTCAGCACCCGACGATGAACGATGCTTGGATCAACCGCTTGGAAAATCGACTTGAGCGGGTAGGCCCAACGATGCCATTTCATGTCCTTGTAGATTAGCGGCTGGAGGTCTATTCCGCGCGAATCGCGCAACGCCCGTATCAGCACATCCGTACAAACCCCTCGCGCCCGCGACACATCGCCGTTTGGGTATTCAATTGCCTCATATGCCGGGGCATACTTGACCGTAACGCCGATCTGCGAACGAGCGGCTGCGACGATGTCCGCCCCTGCATTGCGTTCACTGGGTTCGACCGCCCCAATGCCCAGCGCGCACATCACCGCAGGGTAATAGCGATCCGCGGCGATCAGCAGTACGATCACCAGCGACAAATAATCCAAGCACTTCCTGATCTTCATGCTAAAAAACTCAAAATCATTGCGGCGGATTCTCGCCCCACATCCCGGCCTCGACTTCGTTAAGGTAATTGGTATACGCAACCCCAGAGAGAACATCGTCCCAATCATCATTCATCGGTTCTGCGACCTTGAACCTTTCCACAAGAGCCCGCACCCGGGGCGTTCGGTACTTACGATCAAGATATCTCTCAAGCTCGGGCTCTTCCGTTGATCTCGCCCAAGAAAATTCTTTAGCGCTGATGAGGCCATTTGTCTTCATTGTGACAAGCTCGTCCATGAAATCCATGTAGAAATCGGCACCGAACCGATCACGGGCACCAAGGACCAGCAAACGTTCGAACTGATTGGTCGCGCAAAGACTGAGACTCGCAAGCACTTTCCGCCAATTGTTAGAAACCGTAGTGACCAACGCCCTGTATGAAGCGTTCGTCGCAAAGACAATGTCATAATTGAAAAGCATCTCTGGATTTTTGCGCCTCACGGGAAGCTCCGATGCCACCTGCCCAATTTTTGTTTGCACCTCAACGACAAAATTAGCCCTCGCAGGAAAGAAAGCTCCTGTCAGGATTGTCATCCAGAGATAAACTTTAGTTTTCATGCGTTTCACTCCTTATTTTGTTGTACCCTGAAGTCCCGTCAAGCCATTCTTCGAACAGCCGATTGACAGTGCTACGACCTGCTGCTATAACCAAGCCGTCGAAATCAACGATACCACAATGCCCGTGTCGATCCGCAGGATGGCCTACCACATAGCCAGGTTGAATGAAGCATTCTCGACCAAGGTACTCCCAGTGCGGAATATTTGCACCATTCGCCCAGTCGTTCGCCGATGGAGGGTAATCACCCGCCCAAGTGTCATGTTGCACTTCCAAAGGCAATCCAATTGCCCTTATCTGGTACGCAACGAAATAATTGCATTTGTTTTTACGTCTTCCTATTGACGAGTAACCATATTGCCCGCTCAGTGACGCATCTAACGCATAATCTGTATTACCTAGATATGATTTTGCACAATTCCGCAATTGCTTTTGCCATTCCTCGTCACAAACGCCAAATGCCTTCATGTCACCAGGTACATTTAATCCATACATATAATCCGAATAATCTTCCCAGCGATAGTATCGCTCGTCTTCCGCGCCCCAGCCGACACCGACCAAAGCCTGGACCTGGTAGATGCCGCCCGCCGACGGATTGTAAACGGCAGCCGTACCTTCGTAATTGCCAGCCGCATAGTTCCAGTCGGTGTATGTGCCGTTCCCGCGCAGCCGACGAACGTAATAAGATGTTGACAATCTTCCTTTCGCCGTCGACGGCACCACCTCCATATCCAGTGCAACCGATGTGCCTGTCGAGATCACCAGTCCGTCATCTGGAGCTCCGGGAAGCACAACGTCATTTACTTGCACGACCGTAAGAGCGCACCCTTCATCTTTCACCCCGCTGGATGAATCGGGTTCAAACCGCGCCACAAGCGAAACGTCATCAAGGGCATCGCTCGCCTTTATCCCCTCGATCTCAACACAAAGCGAATCGCTTCCCGTCACGCGAAGAGAAGTTTCTCCAGAAAGTCGGATCTTGTCATTGCCCGAAAGACAAACCAGCGAGAGCGTTCCGTTAGTCTCGACGTCTGGCGTGAACCACACATAGACCTGTCCGATCTTGGCCGAATCGACGCAGTTGCTGTTCAACAGCAATGCAGACGGCGCTTCGATATCTATATGCACCAGAGGAGTAGGATCGACGCCATAGGTGAAATGGCAGACGGAACGAAGCTCGTTCGTGCCTATTGTCGCCATGGCAACGATCTCGGTTTCACCCCACATCGGCATGGAGGCCACCTCTATTGTCGTCGACTCAGAATCGGGACTCCCGAAGGATATGTTCGAATCGTCTGTCCACCAACTATACAAGACGGACTGTCCGTAGGCATAATCCGTCAACACTGCGGTAAACGTCTGAGGAGAATCACCGGGTCCAAGATGGTTGGCGGACGGCGTCACCTGAAATGTCGGCAGCCAACTGCAAAAGCCAGACTGCCCCAATGTCGGATGCCTCAATGTCAGCCGTCCTTCTTCAATCGACCACGACGTCCAATGCCACCACCGACCACCCAACATGCCGAACATTCTTGGAACTAACGGGAGGTCATCGACGGCCTCAAATGAAACTTCGGACGAGAACGGGTAGACATCTATCTTGTAGTCCACGCCTTTTTCCAGCAAGAAGACATATTCGCCTGGTTCGGCGACCACAACCCTCTCGTCGCCGACCGTAATGACACGCCGCTCGAAATCACGATCCGAAACAATAGCAGTTAGCTTGTAATAACCATTGGTCAAGCCCACTCCGACCGTCTCGTCGACATATCCGCGCCACCAAGGTTCCTGACCCGTGAAGTCGCCGTCATACCAGTACGGATTCCAGTCGTCCTCGTTGACAATCCCGTCGCCGTCCCAGTCGAAGTCGTCAATAAAGTGATAGACCTTCTCGACCTCGTTGGACCTTGCGATGAAGTCACCAGTCGACCGCAATTCGATCTGGGCGGAAACAAGTTGGTAGTTGGTAGATGGCGGTTGGTAGTCGGCAACCGAGGCTCGGCCAAGGACAAAGTTCTCCCAAGTGACAACCCTCGCCCCGTTCGTATCTACTGCGCTCCACAACCGCGAGCGATACGGCACCGCCGACATCGGCGCTCCAACCACAACGATCTCCGTCTCGGCATCGCCCAGCGCGAACCGCGCCTTGCCCCAAGAAAACGCCCAAAGCGAGTCATATTCGTTCGTGCCAAACGGAAACCGCCAGCTACCGAAGTCAATCGGCTTCACGTCCTCGTAAGCACCGCGCACCCACCAGTTCGTCGCGAGAGTCGCATCCTCCGGCATCGCATAGGTGATGGTGCAATTCGTCCGCACCTCCCACAGCTGCCAGCCGCGGGCGATATCTTCCGGAGTGACGGTCTGCGGCTGATCACCGGAAACCGGCATCGCCGTCGTCAGCATCATCGGCGGCGTGTTCGTCACGTCACCATCGGCGATATCCACTGCGTTGGTTTCCTCCTCGAAATCAATTTCCGCGACATCATTTGTGCCGTCCTCGACGATCTCGACGATGTTCGTTCCGCTCTCCAGATCGACGCCATTCGGCTTGGTGCTGCCAAAGACAACAAAAGCGCCGACGAACAACATCAGCAACAGCTTGACGAACGGCGGTTGCCTACGGAACTGGTCGATCTTCTCCTCTATGCTCGGCCAGGCGGCGGACAACGGCGGCCAAGCCACGATCCCGCAGACAAGAGACACCGCCGCGAAACCGCAAAAGGTAAGAGGCCAGAAGAGCTCGGTTCGCATCATCGCACCTCCAGCTTAAAGCCCGGCT
>JAEDMC010000144.1 GCA_016303225.1 Kiritimatiellia bacterium | reverse complement strand
CTTCACGCCGGAATCGGTGTCAAACAGACCCACAGTTATGCACGAAGCCTCAAAAAAAGGCCCGCAGGTCCTGAAAGGGAAGCCTGCGGGCCAGGAGCGGGTGTACTCCTTAATCAACTCTGACCGAGTTGCATAAATCAGAAGGCATCGGCGGCATCGCTGACGCGGAGATTGCGCTTCTCCGCCGCGGCCTTGCGAGCCTCGGCACGGATCTCCTCCGTCTCGTCCGCCGCCGTCGTCAAAAGCGCGTCATCCCAGGCGACGATGATCGTCTCGTAGTCGCGCGTCGCGCCGGCGAGGACCGTCGTGATGTAGCGTCCGCCACCGATGTCGAAGCTGTAGATCGGCCGGAACGGACTGCGCGGACGCGCCCAGGTCTGGTAGCGCTTCTCCAGCGCCTCGATGAGGTAATGGCGCCGCCAGCTCGTCCCGGGCTCGACCGCTTCCTTCGCGCACGCATAGACCTTCACGACCTTGTGCGTCTTCGGGGTCACGTAGACATAGTAGTCGTTGAAGCCCCCAAGCGTCTTCTTCGGCGTGAACTTCGCGCGCACCAGGGTCGGCTCGTCCGCATCGGCGACGAAGTTCGTGCCCTTGAACTCCTCGCCGAACTTGAGGCCCATGAACGAATCGGCGTTCGCGATCGGCGCAACCTTCTCGACCTTCGCGTTGATCGAGGGCTTGGGAGCCGTAAGGCCCATGTCGCCGACCGTGTAGCTCTGCGTGTATTCGCTCGTCGAGGACTCGAGCATGTTGCCGTCGGCATCAAGCGTCGTGCGCGTCTCGCGACGATGTTCGGAGACGAGGCTCCCGTTGGTGGAGACCGTGCATTCCGTGAACGTGCGCGAAACCGTGCCGTTGTCGTTCGTCACGACCGAGGCCTCGGATGACTTCTGCGAGACGTCCTTCTTGCCCGCATTCGTCGCCGCGGCAAATGCGATCGCCGTCAGCGCCACCAGCGAACAAACTGCGATTCCTGTCTTTCTTGTCTTGTCTTGCATAACACACCTTCCTTTCTGTTCTGTCCGAACAGCGAGAATTGTAGCGCAGGCGTGTTAAGGAAATGTTAACGATTCTCACATTGGAATCGAGAAGTCAAAACGGCATCCCCGGGGCTTGGCCGACGTCAGCGCGACCTCCCCGCCGTGGAGCCGCGCGATGCGTCGAACGATCGCGAGACCGAGTCCCGCCCCGCCCGTCTCCGCGGCACGCGCCGGATCGACTCGGTGAAACCGCTCGAAGATCCGCGCCGCATGCTCCGGCGGGATTCCGACACCGTGGTCTTCGACAATCACGTGCGCCCACCCGTCAAGCCAAGTCAGCGACAAGGCGATGTCGTCCGTCCCGGAATGGCGCTTGGCGTTCTCCACGAGATTCGAGACCGCCTGCAAAATCAGCGCCGCATCGCCGACAACAAGGTTCTCGCTCTTGTCCGATCCGTCATACCGGACGCCATATTTCGCAGCCAGCTCCTTCAGCATCTCCTCAAGGTCAAACCCGGCGACGTCCAGCACATCCCCTTCCCGCTCAAGCCTCGCCAAGTCGAGAATCGACTGCACCAGTCCATTCAGCCGTTTAGACTCCTTGCGAATCAAAGAAAGCAAGACGCCCCACTGTCCACCTCCCCCTTTTTTCTCGACCTCCATCCCTTCAAGCATATCGACAGCCCCTAAAATTCCCGTGAGCGGCGTCTTGATCTCATGCGAGACGTCGGCGATGAACTCGCGGCGGAACTGCTCCAGCTTCGCGAGCTCGCGGATGCGCACGCGCTGGCGATAGAGGATGAAGAAGACGACAAACATGCCGAGCACGCCGACCAGCGCAGCCAGGACGAAACCGACAAGCGCTTCGTAAAACGGCGCATAGACCTGCTCTTCGCGAATGGCGACGCCCACGCTGTATTCGCCGCAGGGCACGTATTCCTCGACCGTCGCCCCCTTGTAGCCACCGTGGAAGATCCAACCGCCATTCGCCGAGCGAACGCGCAGGATCAGGCCCTTCGCCTCCAGCGAGGTGTGCAGGCCGGTCAACGCGCGAAAGTTCTGCGACGCCAGCGGCTCGCGGAGACTGTCCGCCGCGAGTTCGGCCTGCGACCGGAGATCCCGCCGCGCCCACGTTCCGATGTCAATCCAAAAGCAATTCAGCAACCATCCGAAGACCGCCAACGCGCCGAGAAACGCCACGGCCGCCAGCGCCGCCGGCAACCACTCAAACCTTCTCGCGTTTTCAGGCTTCATCTCCCCAACGTCAAACCTCAAACGTCAAATTTTCACCCGATATCCGACGCCGCGAATCGTCTCGATGTGATCGCCCCACTTCCCGAGCTTCTTGCGGAGGTTCGCAACCTGCACGTCGACCGTGCGCTCGTCGGCCGGACGCGCAAAGACGCGTCCGCGATGCGCGACGAGCTTCACCAGGAGCTTGAACTCGCCGCCCGTCAGTTCAACCGGCTTGCCCTTCAACGTCGCGACGAGATTCGTCTCGTCAATCTTGAGTCCGTCGAAATCGACGCCCTCGGTAAGCGGCAGCCCCCGCCGAAGGACCGCACGGACGCGCGCCAGCAACACCAGCCGATCGAACGGCTTGGTAACGTAATCGTCTGCGCCGCACTCGAGTCCGCGGACAATGTCCTCATTCTGCGTCCGCGCCGTGAGCATGATGATCTTCGTCGCCGCCAGCTCAGGCGTCTCGCGGATGCGCTTCGCAATCGTGAATCCGTCCAGTCCCGGCAGCATCAGGTCGAGCAGGACGAGGTCGGGCTTCATCCGCCTCGCCTCGGCAAGTCCGTCATCCCCGCGGGAAGACGACTTCACCTCCCTGAAGCCAGCTCCCATGAGCGCCATCTCCAACAGCATGCGAATCGTCGAGTCGTCCTCGACAATCAATATCTTTGCCAGTTCGTCCATATCAGGCTCAGAATTATATCACATGGCCGAGATCGCCGCGCTCCAGGCAACGCTGACGCTCGAGCAGACCTTTGGCAAGCTCCGCTACAGCCTCCCTCAGATGCGAGCCTTGAGGAACTCGAAGTTCTTCTGCGCAGGTATGTAGGAGTCGGGCTTGCGCTCGCACTCGATCACGTACCAGCGGAAGCTCGGATCGGCCTCGACCGCCGCGATGACGTCGTCCCACGGCACGAGCGCCCCGCCGTCATCCGGCGGCACGCCGAAGAAGCCCCAGGTGCTCGGCACGTTCTCCTTCATGTGGATGCAGAAGTTGCGCCCCGGATACTTCTGGATGCGCTCGACGCAGTCCAGCCCCGGATTGACAACCTGGCTCGTGTCCAGCTGCTGCTGCAGGAGCGGCGACGCCTCCTTGTAGATGAGGTCCCACGCGTAAACGCCGTCGTACTTCTTGGTGAACTCGTGACAGTGGTTGTGCACCGAAACCGGGATGCCCCACTTCTGCGCCGTCTCCGCCGCCTTGCCCATCAGGACGCCGAACTTGATCCAGCCCTCGGCCGTATCGTAGTCGGCCCATGCGCTCGCGCACGACTCGATGCCCGCCTCGGCCATGAAGTCGAGGTTCCTCTTCAGCCCGTCACCCGAGAACTGGTCGTCGCCGCACAGGTGCGAGCCCATGCCGCGCAGGCCCGCGTCCTGGAGCAGCTTGCGGATATCCTTCGCGCTGCGATCGCCATAACCGGCGAACTCGACGCCGTCGAAGCCGATCTCGCGGATCTTCGCGAAGGTCTTCGCCGGATCCTCCTTCCACATCAGCTTGTTGATGCTCCACAGCTGAAGCGCAATCGGCTTCTTCGCGTTCGCGAGCATCGAGCGGCAACCGGCCGCGCAAAACGCCGCGGACCCGAGACCGAGTTGGAGGAATTCCCTTCTGTTCATGTCAGTTTCCTTTCTGCTTCTGAAGAATGAAATACGGAATGCGCGAAAAGGGAAAGAAGGGTGATTCGGTTTTCCATGCGAGGTATTATATCAATTTCACTTGAGCTTGAGAATATCGGTGCCGAGCTTGTCGGAGACGAACTTCATCGCCCCCTGGTAGTCGGACATCTTCGCCTTCGCACTCCGCTCGGCGACCGTGGACTTGCCCTGCTCCAGCCTGACCGTCACCTCGTCGCCGTCGCGCTCGACGACAATCGAATACTTGAGAAGCTGCGGTTCCTCCTCGCTTTGCTGGTCGGACTCCGTCGGATCTTCCGGCGGCTCCTGCGGTTGCGGCTTCTGCTCCGGCTCGGGCTCCGGCTTCTCCATGTCCTCGAGAATCTGCCGCGCCACGAGCTCGATACGCTTCCTGACGCTCGGAAAGAGCACCGCATGCTGCGCGTCTGCGTTCGACGGACGCTCCCCGTCTCCCCACAGGGTCTCCGCACGTCGCTCCGTCCATTTCGCCTCCACCGCCTCCGTCAGCAGGCCGACGATCGCCTTGAAGTCCGGTGTCTTGCGCCAAAAGCTCGACTTGCGGTCCTTCGCCTCGCCGAGGACAGACGGCTCCACCTCGCCGACGATCGCGTTCTGCGCCGCAATGGCGCTGCGCGCCAGATCGAACGCCGCGGCGACGGACTGGTCCGCATCGGCCGAGGTCTCCTCCATAAGCAAATCTCCATGGTCCGCCTTCGCCAAACTCTCCAGCTCGGGCACCTTGCGCCAGCCCTTCACCGCGGCGGCATAGTCGCTGCGCGCGGCGACGGCGTCCGCCAGTTCCGCGTCCGGATACCACGTCCGGTCCGCCAGCGTCGGCCAGATGCGCTCCGCCTCGGACTTCGCCACCTCCGCGCGCACGGCCTTCCACTTCGGCAGCACCTCGCGGCGGATGCGCGCCTCGACGGCCTTCACCAGTTCCGGCGCCGTGGCATGCGCGCGCACGTACTCCTCGAATTCCGCGCGTTCCTTCGCCGGCGCCTCCTGCGCCGCGCGTGTGCGCGCGCCGTCCATCACCTGCGCCGCATAGATGCCGCGGAAGACCTTCTCGGACTCGTCCGCCTTCCGGTGCGCCAGCGGATCGGCCTCCATCGTCCTGAGGACCGTCTCCGCATCGACCGCGACCGCCACGTCATCGACGTTCTTCGTCACCCGGTCGACCGTCCGCCGTTCGACGGCCGGACCGAGGCCGTTCTCCAGCGTCTTCGGAAAGACATCCCACGCCTGTGCCGGATCCGCCTCCTTGGCCTTGCGCTCAGCAACGTTCCGACGGAGGTTCTCCGTGATTTCCGTCTCCAGCACGGACGGCGCATAGGCCTCGCACTTCGTTCGCGTCAGGTATTCGCGCTGACGCTTCATCTCCTTCTTCGCGGACTCAATCACGGGATCGACGATTGTCTCCGAGATGTACTTCAGGTTCTCCTCGAACACGCCGCCCTTCTGCTGCGCGGCGACCTTGTCGGTCATCTCCGCCCGGAGCACCGCCTCGTCCTTCGTCTCGACCTCGATTTCCGCCGGCTTCACCGCGCCGGCAATCGTCTTCGCCTGCTTTTCGCACGCGCTCTTCCGCTCGGCCTCGAACGCCGCCTCAAACAAGGCCTCCAAACGCGAATCTTCACGAATGGAGCGGATTGACGCGAAGAGCTTTCCACTGACTCGCGAAGATTCGTCTGATTCGCGTCCGTTCGCGTCCTGAGGAATCCCCAGACGCTCCTGCACCGCCTTCACCTGCCGCTCGAACTCCTCCTCGACCGCCGCGGCATAGATGAGCTTACAGGCGGCCTTCGCCTCGTCTCGCGTGACAAAGCGGTTGCTCGCCGCAAGCATCGCCTTCTCCAGCGTGCCGGCGGGCGCCCCTTTCGCCTTCAGCTCCGTGACGATGCGGCCGACGGCGATCTCCGCCGCACCGTCGCGGGCGACCTGGTCAAACTCGGCGTTGCCGGACGAAAGCGTCACCGCCAGCAAAAGCGTCAGCATGTTCATGGCAGCACCTCCGCACCCGTCTCTTCGGTGACGAGCTTGAGCGACTTCGACTTGAGGAGATCGGCGATCTCCCCGACGTCCGTCACATCCTTGAACGTCTCGGGGTTCTCGACCCACTGCTTCTGCAATCGCGCCGCGAGTGCGCGCTGCACGCCGCGGGCGTCGAGCCGCAGATTCTCGATCTCGGTTTCGAGGGCCTTGTCGAGCCAGGCGGTCTCTTCGGACGAAAGGTCGGCGGCGGACAGTGCAGCCTCCGCCAGGACGTCGCTCCGCCAGGTCGCGGCGAGTTTCGCCGCGTCGGCGTAGTCGGCGAACGCGGCCTGTCCGCCCTGGGAGAACGCGGCCTTCGCGGCAGGGGCGAGGGCAAGGCGGCCGCCCTTCACGAACTCGTCCGGCTCGAAGGTGCGCTTGCCGTCCGTCCCCTGCGTCATCAGCGCGTTGAGCCCATAGCGGATGCGGTGGTCTTCGGCGACCTTGTCGATCGCCAGCGTCAGCTTCTGGCGGTTGAGGGCCATCACCTCCTCGACGCGCTCCTTCTTCTGCTGGTCGACGAAGATGAAGTAGGCGATCATGAAGATCATCAGGAGCGCGAAGACGACCTGCAGCAAGAGCCCCTGCAAATCGTCCGTCGTTGCCCGGGCGGAGCCCTTTCCGCCCAGCAACCGCGCCAGCGCATTTCGATCAGCTTCGGTCATTTTTCATCATATTCGTGTTTAAAGCCGGCCCCTATCCCCTAAGCGCCGCTGCGATTCGTCCCAGCCTTTCTTCCGATTCCTTGGCGCGTTTCTCAAGTTCGCCGATGCGGCGGGAGAAGAACTCCACGTATTCCTTCTGGCGCTTGTCGAACTCCTGCTCGTAGTTCGCAAGGCGCTTCTCGAAGGCCGTTTCATATTCCTGCTGCCGCCGGTCGAAGGCGTCGGACGCCGCTCCGAGCCGCACCACCAGGCGATCCACCGCTGCGGCGAGGTCGCCGTCATCCGTCTCGGCGAGGCCCGACGCCTCCAGGAGCCGCGTGAAGAACGGGCGCACCAGCGGACGATCGATCATGAACACCCACACGACCGCCATCAGCGTCGAGTAGAGCGCCGTGTGCAGGCACTGCATCAGGTCCGCCATCTGCACCGTGTCGAGCTTGAAATAGCCGATCACGATGATGCCCCACAAGGTGCCGAAAAGGCCAAGCGCCACGTTCAGCTGGTCGCTGCCGCGGAAGAACGGAAACTCCCCGACGCGCATCCGCTTGCCGCGCACGAGCCGGAAAGCCGCCAGCGTCATGCACGCGAAGCCGAGGAACGGGATGAACGTCGTCACCGCCGAATAGTCGACGGCGGACCAGTCCAGCCACGCGAAACACCCCGGCACGTGCGCCGGCACGCCCGCCGTGTCTCCGCCGGCGGCGAGGAACGCCTTCCACCAGCGCACGAGCGCCACCACGTTGTTGACAAACGCCAGTCCCGTAACCGTCATCAGCGCCAGCGACGCCGTGAACACCACCGCTGCCGCTCCCTTTTCGCGACCTTTCATCCCGACTCCTTTCTCGTCCGACCTGACCAGTTGCGGACGGGCCCAAATTCCTCTCGCATTTGAGTTGATTATATCAAATTAAGAATCAGCCTGGGAGGAAGCGTCACCTGAACTTCTCGCTCTGAACCTCAAAGGGTTTGGGGTGACCCGGGCCTCTCGGACTGAACGAATTATAACACAACCGATTTCCAAAACGCAACCATGAAGATCAGGTGACACAGATTCCAATTCGGGGGCATGCTGTCGACTTTGTCGCCGTCCTGCCTCCGA
>JAEDMC010000143.1 GCA_016303225.1 Kiritimatiellia bacterium | reverse complement strand
GGCCAACGGCAACACCGGCAGCATCGAGCCCTATGGCTGCTGCTATGCGCCCGAAACGCTCGGTTGCGGCGGCAACTGGGTGAGCGGCATCAACGGCGGCGGCGCAGTCCGGCTGGTGGTCGGCGGGGCGCTGACCCTGAACGGAGCGGTCAGGGCGGACGGGATCATGAACGCGGTTTCTGGTAAGTATTATTCGGGTTCGGGCGGCAGCGTGTGGATTACGGCCGGTTCCATTGCCGGCACGGGAAAGGTGACGGCGAATGCGCCGTCCACGGAGTATCCTGGCGCGGGAGGGCGTGTGGCGGTGGTTCTGACGGGCGAGGGCAACGACTTCTCGCAGTTTGATCTCGTCCGTCAGGCCGAGGCGATGTGCCTTCGGGCCAACGATGCCTTCGCAGGGGGCGTCGGTACGATCTACGGCGAGACGGCAGACGATACGGCGCATCAGGGGTGGCTGATCCTGAAGGCGTATGATGGGGCCAAGGAACCGTCGTCCCCGTTGCGTTACGGCGATCCGTTCTCCTATGAGGTGAAAGAGCTTGCCTTCGCGCATGTGACGCTGACGAACCGCGTCACGCTGCGCATTGGAGCAGGCTGTACGCTGCATGCTGCCGACACGAGGTTCGACCTGTCCGACCGTTCAGGATTCGTGAACCGGGTTTTTGTGGACGGCGGAACCGTGGACTTTGGCGCGGGCACGCCGAAGATTTCCGGCAACTTCACCTTTGCCTCGCCGCTTCAGGTCGATGGCGATCTCGAGATCTTGTCGGGTGGCGTCTTGGCTGCGGACGGCGGCGTGACGGTCGGCGGGAACATGACTGTCCGTGCCGGAGGAACCGTGACTTGCGGTGGTCCGTATGCCGAGCCGAAGGCGCTTTCGTTGTCCGTCACCGGCAATCTGACGGTCGAAGAGGGCGGAGCCATTGATGTCGAGGGCAAGGGATTTCCGATCGGAATGACCGTGCCCGGTCAGGCAATCTCGGGAACTTGGTGTGGTGCCGGGCACGGCGGCTGTGGCTGGCGGTCGGGTAACGATTCGCCCGTTGTTCCCTACGGCTCCATTCGCGATCCGAGGACTCCGGGCAGCGGCACTGTAGCCGGCAGCGCGGGAGCCGGCTTCTCCGGCGGCGGCGTAGTGATCCTGACGGTCGGTGGTGCACTCGTCAACAACGGCCTTATCGCCGCGCGCTCGAAGAATTCCGTATCTGGCACCAGTCAGGCAGTGGGACCTGGCGGATCAATCAACATCAAGGCGGGGACAATCTCAGGTTCGGGGAAAATTGACGCGAGTTCTCATGACCGTGCGGCTGTTTGCGGGGCGAACGCCGTTTCTGGCGGCGGACGCGTGGCGGTGACGCTGACGGCGGCAGGGGCGGATTTCGCCGACTTCAGCACGGACCGCATTGTTGCGTACGGCGGCTCGTGCGGTGCGCGTACGGGCGGCGCAGGGACGGTCTATCTGCGTACGGCGGGGCAGGCTATCGACGAGGGCGTGCTTGTTATCCGGAACCTTTCCTCCGGTTATGCGAACGAGGTCATGAAGCCGACGCCGATCGGCGGGCTTGTCGAGAACCGGGCCTTCGGCTCCGTCGTCATTGACGGCGGTGCGACGCTGGCCCTTGCCAAAGGCGAGACAATCGTCGTCAATGGTGACTGGTGCAACGCGGCGAATTTCACGGCCGACGCGGGGTCGACCGTTCTCTTCGCCGGTACGACAGAAGCGTCTTATGCGGGCAACACGACCTTTGCGAAGGTCGGGTGTTCGTCGCCCGGCAAGAAGATCCTGTTCGCAAGCGGCGCGTCGCTCGGCGTGACGGAGTCGGCGGCGTTTGAGGGTGAGGAAGATGATTTCATATCTCTCGTGTCGGCAACTGCGGGTCAATCATGGAGCCTGAATGTCGGCGAGGCGCAGATGACAGCCGTCGCCATCCGCGACTGCGAATCGGCGACGGCCTTCGACGTGCTGGACGGCGAGGACCTCGGTGGAAATTCGCCAAACATCGTCTTTAAGAAATCCCAGCCGGCGGCAACGCTGACGTGGACGGGTGCGACGTCGTCTGCCTGGACGGTGGGGTCGAACTGGGATGCGGATCGCGCGCCAGCGGCAGTCGATACGGTCGTCATTCCGCCGGGTTGCCCGAATTATCCGGCGCTGTCCGTTCCGGTGACGGTGGCGACGCTGGTCATTGAAGACGGCGCTTCGCTGGATCCAGGCACCGTAGTTCTGAAGGTGACCGGTCTCGTGACGGTGTCTGGACGCTTGGCATCCGCAGGAGCCTGCACTCTGGAACTCGGCGGCGACATGATGGCGTCCGGAGCCGTCTCCTTGCCGAATGGCGTCCTGTCGCTGAAGGGTGCGTCGACGCAGTCCGTTTCCTGCGCAACGGGCGCGTTTGCGTCCTATGCGCAGTTCTGCCCGTCCGTGACGCTGAACGGAACCTTTGAGTTTGCGGATTTCACCGTTGGCGACGGATCGTCGACCTTCGCCGTATCCTTCGGCGCGGGAGCGCGCTTGACGACGCATGACTTCAGCGTGCGGGGAAATGCGGATGCGAAGAGCGTTGCTCTCGGCTGCGCGGAATTAGGCGGCACTTGGTTGCTGAAGACGTTGAAATCGTCCGTCGTCGGCGCGCGTGTCGGCGGCTGCGATGCGTCTGCGGGTCTGCCGATCGTACCGCAGGATTGCCTCGCGACCGACGACAGGAACCGCAACTGGTACTTTTCCGACACGCGCATTCACTGGGATGGCACGGGTGAAGTCCCGGCCGCCGGATCGGACGTGGTCGTTGATCCAAATGCTGATGTGACGCTGGCGTCCGACGCGGAGTGGGCGAACCTGACCGTTGCGTCCGGCGGCAAGCTGACAGTCAATGCGACGCTGACGCTGACGGGATCTGCGACGGTTGACGACGGGGCGACTTTGGTCTGGAACCGTCCGGGAACGATCGCCGGCAACCTGCTTCTGTTTTCCGGCGCGACGCTGACGCATGATGCCAATGTTGACGCCGAGCAGAACAAGATCGATCTGCACGTCGGCGCAGAAATGCTGATCGAGCACGATGCGAAGATTGACGTGACGGGCATGGGATATGCGATGAGGAAGGGACCGGGCGCTCCGGCGAAAAGCGAGGCGGGAGGAACATACGGAGGCTGCGGCTATCTCGGCAGCGCCAAGGAGAGTGCCTCCGGCTACGGTTCGCTTGTCTGGCCCGCGAACTGCGGTTCTGGTGGTACGCGCAACAAGTCAGGCGGCGGCGGTTCTGTAGCGTTGGTCTGCGGTACGCTGACGATTGACGGCGAGATTGCCGCCGATGGCGGTTCTACCGATGCGAACGAGGGTTTCTATACCGGTTCCGGCGGCGGCATTGCGCTTCGCGCCGCACGGATTTCCGGTGCAGGCCACATCCATGCCAACGGCGGCAGGGGCACCCAGATGTTTTTGGGCGGCGGCGGGCGCATCGCCATGGTCGCGACGCAGGCTGGCGGCGATGCCTTTACGGGAATCCTGCGCACGTTTGGAGGCGGAACCGGCTCGTCCAATTTCGACGGCTCGGCCGGCACGGTTTACCGCGAGGATGGCACCGACGGTGCGGGATGCGGCACCCTGCTGGTTGCCAACAATGCGACGAAGATCTCGATTGGAAACTTCGACAAGAGCGACAGGACGGACTTCCCCGGCGAGGAGAATCCGTCCGAAACCAAGCACGTCACGGTTCGCGTAAGGAGCTATGGCACCCTTTACCTGACGCGGGATGCGACGGTGCAGGATATCGTGCTCGAGGATGCTACGGCGCGGATCAAGCTGAACGGACACACGCTGTCGGTTTTGGCGAGGCGACATCCTGTCTCTCCGAATGATGCGACACAAGTCATCGCTGACGGTGGCGAAATCAAGTTCGTGCGCGGACTGGTCATTCTCGTGAAATGAGCTGTCAGAGGCTGTCTGAGGCTTGTGCCGTGGCGTTGCGATGTGGTAGAATATTCGCAATGAAGACAAAGTTAATGTTAGGTGGTGTGCTGATTGCCGCGGCGCTTGAGGTCGTGGCGGGTCCGGTTGACGTCGCGAAGACGGAATATGACCGCTATTGCCGGGAGATCACCGGCGGCGAACCGCCGAAGGCCGCGTTCGCCGTCGACGCGAAGTTGGACGCGCTCCACGACGAGTATCGCATCGTGAGCGAAGGGGAGGGAGTCCGCTTCGTTGGCGCGAACGAGCGTGCGGTGCTGTTCGCCGTCTACGACTTCCTTTCCCGCCGCGGCGGCTGCAAGTGGTTCTGGGACGGCGACATTGTGCCGTGGAAGGAGAAGATCGACTGCGCCGGACTCGACGTCAGCGAGAAGTCGCAGTTCGAGTACCGCGGGCTCCGCTACTTCGCGCATCGAGGCCTGACGCGCTTTCAGGCCGAGCATTGGGGACTCGAGGACTGGAAGCGCGAGATTGACTGGTGCGTCAAGAACCGCCTGAACCTGATGATGCCCCGCATCGGCATGGACGACACGTGGCAGAAGGCGTATCCCGACATCGTGCCGTATCCCGATCCCGCGAAGAAACTGCCCGAGGCGGGGAAGGGCTTCGACGATCGCTCGCTCTTCTGGTCCCTCGAATACCGCGGCCGGCTCCGCAAGGCCTTCACCGCCTACGCCGAGGAGCGCGGGGTGATGATGCCCGTTGACTTCGGGACGATGACCCACTGGTATTCGCGCACGCCGCGCGCCTATCTCGACAAGGTGAAGCCCGAGTTCCTGCCGCAGGCGACGAAGGGCTATGGCGAGGACACGGGACGCGTCTGGGATATCCGCAAGCCCGGCTATCTCGACCGCTACTGGCGTCTCACCGAGGCGTTTCTGGACGCGGGCTACGGCAAGCCGGACCTCCTGCACACCATCGGACTCGGCGAGCGGATGGTCTACACCAACAGGGCGGACAACCTGAAGCTCAAGATCGACGTGATGAACGCGCTCATTGGCAAGGCCGGCAAGGAGCATCCCTCGTCCAAGGTGCTGCTCGCGGGCTGGGACTTCTACTTCACCTGGCGCCCGGACGAGGTGCAGTCGCTGCTCGATCATCTTGATCCGGCGAAGATCGTCATCTGGGACTACGAGGCCGATGCGCCGGAGCGCGACTGGGACTGGATTAACGGCTGCGCGATGTCCAACAACTTCACGAAGTGGGGCTTGAAGGGCAAGATGCCGTATACGTTCGGCATCTTCCTTTGCTACGAGTCCGGCCTCGACATGCGCGCCGACTATCCGCTCATCGAAAAGCGGCAGAAGGAGATTGAGAACGATCCGATGTGCAAGGGCTACATCCTGTGGCCTGAGTCGTCCCACACCGATACGTTCGCGCTGCGCTACTTCACCGAGAACGCCTGGCGGGCGGACGGCAAAAAGACGTCCGAGGCGCTGCTGCCGGCGTTTTGCCGCGACCGCTATGCCAATCTCGGTGACGATACGGTCAGTCGCTTCGAGCGGATCTGGCGCAAGGTGCTGCCGATTGCCGCCGCGACGCGCTGGGGCAACACCTACTGCCGCGACCTGATCGGCTACAAGACCAAGTCGGTCGATCCGCGCACGGACGTGACGCTCGCCGAGATGCGTCCGGCGCTAGCCGCGATGAAGGGCGTCTTCGACGATCTCGCGAAGGCGGTCAGACGGCGGTCGAGCGAATTCGCCCGGCGGGACGCCATTGACCTTGCGCGTGCGGCGGCGGATCGCCTGGCGATCGCCACGCGGCAGGAGCTGGTGGAGAAGTACGACGCCTGGTGCAGGGGCGAGGCGTCGGCGGACGAGGTCAAGACGCTTGCAGGGCGCTATGCGAAGATCGCGAGGGCGATTGCCGACTTGCTGGAGCTCAGCACCGACTTCTCGCTGTGGGAGTCGTACGAGCGGCTGGACCGAATCGAGAAGGTTCGCAATCCCGACTTCGAGCATGTGCTGGTGGACAATGCGATCAACGGTTACTGCCGCTCTCATCAGTACGAGGCGGCGCGGTACTGGTATCAGCCGCTCGCCGAGATGCTGGCGGCGACCTATGTTGCGCAGGTCCAGGCCGAGAAGAGGCAACCGATCGACGAGAAGAAGCTGAAAGAGCTCTCCAACCGGCTTCACCGGCAGATGCTGACGCGTCCGCTCAAGGAGATGCGTCCGGGTTTCAACCGTGCGTCGTCCGTCTGCAAACCGTTCGCAGCGATCATGAAAACGCTGACGGCCACAGCCGATTTGTGATATAATGCTCCCAGATGAGGGGGGCAACATGGCACATCTTCTTGACGATTCGTATCTGAAGCCGTTTGAGGCGGCGATTCGCGGGCGTGCGAAGCGCGCCGCCGATCGTGCGCTTGAGCTGACCGAGGGGCGGCAATCGCTTTCCGACTGGGCCAATGCCCACAACTATTTCGGCTTGCATCAGGAGAAGGGAGAGTGGACCTTTCGCGAATGGGCGCCGCATGCGACGTCGATGTGGCTCGTGGGGGACTTCAACGACTGGAAGATCGACCCGGACTTCGAGATCTTCCGGATTCCCGGAACGGACGTCTGGGAGCGGCGGATTTCCGCAGACCGCATCCGTCACGGCGACCACTATCACCTGGAGATGCGCTGGGAGGGGGGGCGCGACGAGCGCATCCCGGCCTATGCGCGTTATGTGACGCAAGATCCGGAAACCAAGCTTTTCTCCGCCTGCGTCTGGGCGCCGGAGAGACCTTATGCCTGGCGGCATAAGGAGGTGAAGAGCGAAGGTGAAGAAATGAATTCCGCTGTTCGCCATCACCTTTCACCTTTACCTTTGATCTACGAAGCCCACGTCGGCATGGCCTCGGAGGAAGGGCGCGTTGCGACCTATGCGGAGTTCCGTGACAAGATGCTGCCGCGGATCAAGCGGGCGGGCTACAACACGGTCCAGCTGATGGCGATTATGGAGCATCCGTACTACGGGAGCTTCGGGTATCACGTTTCGTCCTTTTTTGCGGCGTCTTCGCGGTTCGGGACGCCGGACGACTTGAAGTCGCTCGTCGATACGGCGCACGGGATGGGCTTGAGGGTCATCATGGACCTCGTCCAATCGCACGCGGTCGCGAACGAGCGGGACGGCCTCAGCCGCTTCGACGGGACGGATTACCAGTATTTCCATTCGGGGCCGAAGGGCTGGCATTCCGCCTGGGGGAGCCGTTGCTTCGACTATGGCAAGACGAACGTCATCCACTTTTTGCTCTCGAACTGCAAGTTCTGGCTGGAGGAATACGGATTCGACGGCTATCGTTTCGACGGCGTGACGTCCATGCTCTTCTGGAACCACGGACTCGGGGACGCGTTCACGAACTACGGAATGTACTTCAACGGGTCCGTCGACGATGACGCATGGGTGTACCTGAATCTCGCCAACCGCGTCATTCACGAGGTGAAGCCGTCGGCCATCACGATCGCCGAGGACGTCAGCGGCATGCCTGGCTGCGCGGCGCCGGTCGAGGACTGCGGCATCGGGTTTGACTACCGCATGGCAATGGGCGAGCCGGACTTCTGGTTTCGCCTCGCCGAGAAGGTGCGGGATGACGATTGGCCAATGGGCGGCATCTTCTACGAGTTGACGAACAAGCGGGCGGAGGAGAAGGTCGTTTCCTACGTGGAGAGTCACGACCAGGCGCTGGTCGGCGGCAAGACGTTCTTCTTCCAG
>JAEDMC010000003.1 GCA_016303225.1 Kiritimatiellia bacterium | reverse complement strand
ACGCTTCACGCCGGAATCGGTGTCAAACAGACCCACAGTTATGCACGAAGCCTCTTTAATAAGTGTGTTTTCCATACGCCGACAGCTCCATCAAATCGCGATTTGTCTTGTTTGGGTGATGTCGCAGTATCATGGGGAGGGCGTGTGGTTTTCTGTCGAGACAATGTTTGCGCCGGGATCTATCTTTTTCCTGCAAATGATGCCAAGGTGGTAGAGTTGGCTTTAGAGGTCGACAAAAAGTTGCGGCATGGTGGTTCTGGCATCAACAGGGGCGAGGAAGTCAATGTTCCAATAATCAAGGGACTAGAATTCTGTGGGCAGAATTGGTCTGCAATATTGGACTTCAAGCTGAACGGGGTCACGGCCGTTGTTGATCAGCTTGGAATTCAGGCGGGGTCTGATGATGTATCTTGCGGTGTTTGTTTTGTCACGGACAGTTGCGTAGTCTCGGACATGTTGCCGGTTCAAAAGGATGAGCTGAAAAGGAAAAGATCACTCTATTGCAGGATGATGAATAGTGGGAATGAACGCACGATGGCATCGCCCCAGGCCAAATATGCGTTATCCAAGAAATTATGTGCCGATTTGCTTCGCTCCGCTCCCGACCTGTATGGTCAGCACCTTGCCATCTTGCAGATCATGAATGAAGGCGATTCATCGTGTGTTTCAACGCTTATTCCCTTTACCGCGCCAGACAAGAACTCCCTTCTGCGGCAAGATGCCGTAAGGGCATTGGGTGCCGTCGGCTCTCCTGCTGCTGTTGCGCACCTTGTTAAAATCCTAAAAGGCCCTGTCGTGTCTCGGCAATACGACGAGGATGAAGAAGCGGCGATATTAAGGCGAGAAATAGTATGTGCCCTTAAAAGGATCGGCGACGTGTCTGCGTTGCCGGTTCTTGAGTCTGTCGCTTCGTCTACGGCAGAGTATAAAAGCGTCCGTGAGATGGCGCAAAGCGCGGCCGAATTAATGAAAAAACCAAGAGTTTCGAAATGAATGAGCTATTCGGTTTAACCTATTCAAATGGGGCAACTGACCTATTCAGATAGGGCAAGTGAACTATTCACTATCCGCACTCAGCACTATAGATGCGGCAATGAAATATATTGAGCGGGGCGTGTCGGCAGGGATCGCACCCCGGGCGATCTGCAATCGAAACACAGCGAAAATACGCAGTAAAACGATTGCGGGGCGCTCGGAGATCGCCCCCTACCCGTGAAAGCGAATCAACATATTTCATTGCCGGAGCAATAAGCACTCACACTCGGCACCAAGCGCGCAAGCGCTTTAGGCGCGGCGACGCTTGAGCGCGAGACCCGCAACGCCGAGAAGGAGCAGCAGACCCGAGGTCGGCTCCGGGATGGCACCAAAGGCCAAAGACGCGCGTCGAATACGCACAATATTTGTCGATTCTCAGACTTACAGCGCCGAGTTTTGCATTCTCGACTCCCCCAAATCATCCGTGATCTTTGCCCTAATCATCACGGCACTTTGGGTCATTCATCACGGCACTTTGCCCAAAAGGTCACGCTCCATAAAACAGAACCGCCGCGCTTCCAAAGATACGCGGCGGTTTTCGTTCACCCATTGGGTGACCGAAAATAACGGCCCTTGAAATATGGTATGCTTTGAGTTGCACAAAAAAGCTAACCACAACGGCTTATCTTCCTACTCACATTTCGACATCTATATGAGATTAGCTCCTTTCAGCTAACAAGTTCTGCCAAGCTTGTCTTGGCGTACCCGAATTTAGTGTTAAAAGGAACTCCATGGGTGATCATCAATGACTTTGCCACATTAACAAATATGTAATGTTCATTCTGAACGGCGCACTGGCTTTTCTCGGCGTGACCTCGCGCTGACGCTGCGGCGTTGCGGGCTTCGCGCGCCGCCTGCCTTGATTACAACGCGCGAATTATCGACATCGCCGACAAGGCGGCTTACGCACTGCCTGGCGAGCTTCGCTGGCTGAAATAACGCTACAGCAACTCGCTGACGCGGAGGTCGCCGATATTCGGCTGCGAGGGGGCGGCGTAATAGCGCGTGATCGTCTTGATGTCATCTCCGCTGATCGAGACCTTCATCTCCGCGCTACAAGCGCTTCACGTCGCCGTTGCGCACCGCGAATTCCAGCATCATCGTCGCGGCGTACCAGGTCATGTCTGGGGGGCTGAGGTTCTGACCCTCCGACGAATTGGAAGTGAATTATCTGAAGATGATGATCAACCCGCCAGCCATGCTTTCGTAACAGCCCATGTCGGGCATGCCACCGAAGACACGCGGATTGCCGAGAAGATCGGTCGTACCCTCCGTTATCCAGTCCAACTTCAGGCCCTTGTCGCGACACGGCGAACTCTGACGAATCCGCCAGTCGTCTCTGGCAGGATTCCTGAACCTCGGGTCAACACCAACACTGCAGGCAGTCAGGACGGGCGCATTCCCCTCGGGATGGCGGATATCTGCGCCGTCTTCGGATCCGGCATTACCCCAGAAGATCGTATTGCGGCACACGACGCCGCCCGCCGGAGCGTCGGTCCCGACCCGCAGACCGCCGCCGCACTGCGTGGCCGTCCAGGCGTTCGACACAATCGTGCAGTTGTCAAAAGTCGCCGCACCATTCGCAAAAATCACGCCGAAGCCGCTCGTCGAAGCCAGACTGTTGCGGACGAAGAGACAGTTCCGCACGATCGGTGACGGCGAGTAGTTGCCGTCAATCCGCAACGCCGAGCCGGAGCTGTCGCTCTGCGCTTTGCCGGACAGGTTCTCGCGGAAAACACAGTTTTCGATTCTCACGCCGCCGCCCGAGATGCGGACGGCACCCGAGCTTTCGTAGGTGTTGGTATTGCCGGAGAACGTGCAACCGACCAGCGCGCCGGAAACGATGTTGACCGCCATGGAACGCTGAGACCTGTTGCCGCACACTACGCAGTTGGTCACAAGTCCCGCTTGCACGCCGACGGGCGTCGACCAGTTGCAACTGCCGCTGATCCTGACCGTGACATCCGCCAGTACGGCCCCCTCGTGTTTCAGGAACACGGGACGGACGTCTTCAGCAAATCCGCCCTCGCCCTTCGCGTCGAGCTTGAGGCGTGTTTTTTCGGGCCCCTTCCCTCGGATCGTCATCGGCTGTGTCACATTGCAGAAGTCGCCGAGCTCGATCTCGCCCTCGCCGACATCGATTGTCGCCGGCATGACCGACAGGACGTCGCACAGCTTGTCCGCAGCCGTCTCCGGCGTTGCATACGGCGAGGTCGGCACCGACTCGCCTGCCGCACGCACGTAGCACGTGCTGGGAAGGACGCGGACAAACGACTCCCTCGTGAACACGCTCGATTCGCCGGCACTGTTTGACACCGTCAGCGTGACCGTATAGTAGCCACAGGTCGCATAGGTGTGCGTCGGTTCTGCATCAGTCGACCCCGCCGAGCCGTCACCGAAATCCCACGCATAGGTCAAACCTGTCCTGTCACCGGTGACGGTCGTGGTGAACGTCGTCTCAAGCGTGTCACGACCCTCGAAGGCCGTGGCTGTCACAGTGACTGCGAGCGGTTCGCGGCTCGGCTTCGGAAATTCGCGACACCCGATATCCAACGCGCCTTCGTCCAAGCGGTTTGTACCGGCAAGGTCCGTGCCCTCACCCTGCGCGACCCACCGCGCGTAAAGGCCGGCGTTGCGCGTCGGCGAAATTGCAGCCGGCTCGCCGAAGGTTTCCGTGAACACCGGCAGCGAAACGATGTTGCCGTCCACCGCAGTAGCGCTGGAGGAGACGCAGTTGACGAGCGTCACCTGATGGACGTCATGGCCCTGAGCCGTATTGGCCGCCGCATTGTCGAGGAACGCGCAGTTGATCGCAACCGGCCAGACGCTCTCTTGCGCATAGGCCAGCGCGCCGCCGTAACTCGCCGAGCAGTTGATGAACGTGCAGTTCTCCGCAATGGCCGTCACACCATTGCCCCCGTTCGCGTGGAAGAACTGGATGGCACCGCCCCTGCCTTTCGACGCATTTTTCGCCGAGCAGTTGACAAATAGGCAGTTCCGGGCCCTTCCGGCAAGGCTGACCGTGGCCATGCTGCCACAGAAGTTGCTGACTGTGCAGCTGTCCATAAGCGTTCCGCCCGCCAGGGTGATCGGATAGGTCCTCATCCCTTCCTGAGCCGAGGTCGCATTGAGGAAACTGCAGCGCGAGATCCAGCCAGCGTTGACCTTGACGCAGCAGTCCGAGTCGCTGCGTTCGCGGAAAGCGTCGACCGTGCAATTTAGGAGATGGCCCTTGTTGACAAATGCCACGACTGCATTATCGCTGTAGGCCGCATGCTCGGCGGCGTTCACAAAGGCGAGTCCGTCAATCACGGCCCCCAGCGAATCGAGCTTGAAGGCCGAGCGGCCTTCGCAGATTTTCCCGTCCACACCCTTGAAGTCAAGAATCGCATTCCCGACAGTGGCCGCACGCACCGCGATTGGCGTCGAGATCGTGTAGGCGTAGCCGCTTTTGACATAAGGATTCGTCAACGGATATGTGCCGTCGGCGAGCTGAAGAACGGCCGGCAGCACCGACGGATCGACCTCTGCATCGTCGGCGATCTGGTCGAGACCGGCTTTGATGGCATCGGTCTCGGCGCTCGGCGAGATGCGATAGGCCGTTCCGAAACGCGCCGTGAGCGTGCGGTTGCGATCGGCCGGCACGCGGATCGTCGCCGAGAAGACGGATGTCGTCGGGCAATCGCCGCCCCAGGCGTAGAAAAGGCGGTCATCGGTAGGATAGCTCGCCGTAACCTCGAGGAATCCGCCCTTCTCGACCACAACGTCACCCGCAGGACTCACGGTTCCGCCCGCCTCAGCCGAGAGGCTGATCGTCACCGTCTGCGCGGGCAGCGGCTCGACTGTCGGCAGCGGTTCGTCTCCGCAAGCCGTGATCCAGATGAAGTTCGACGTGTCCGTCAGATTCTTGTGGACGGCCGCGAAATAAGCAGCAGGCCGCGCAAGGCGAGAAATGCGCAGCTCGTCCAGGGCGCCGTCAAAGAACAGCTTCTGGCCGATGTGATTCGCATTGGCGAACTGGAAGCGGTTGAGCGGATCGTAGGCGTAATTATTTCCGTTGAAAGTCCCCGAAACCGCAACTGCGCCATCCAGATAAAGCGCATAGTCTTTTGTTCCCGCATCGTAGGTGGCCGCCACATAATGCCAGCTACCCGGCTCTGCAGTCGCCGTAGAGGTATAGCTCCTGTTCTCCAAACGAAAGACTATCTGGCCGGTCTCCTTCAGCTGAACGTCACGCAAGATGGCCGCCGAATTGTAGTTGCCGTTCTGCACTGAATAGCCGAAGAGACTCCGCTGACTCGCCGGATTCGCCTCGGTCTTGAACCATCCTTCGTAGGTGAAGCTCGGCGAACTGAAGGAATCGTCATAGCCGGTGCCCGCACGGGCGTAATCCTTAGCCGACTCTGAGAAGGAGCGCGCCGCGCCGACAACGCCCGGCACGCTCGCCAACGTTCGGCTGGCCGACCCGTGATTCCCGCTTCCAGATGCGTCGACAATGGCAGGACCCGCGTTCTCCAGTGGCCAAACTGCGGTATACGATTCATTCCAGACGGCCGGCACCTGTGCGCGGGCCTGCGCATCGACATTGCCCCAGACCATGTAGATTTCGCATTCGGCCGTCAGCTCGGGGACTCGGACCCAAAACTGCGATTCGCCAGATGGATTCCAGACCACGCATTCACTTGCAAGCTCGACGCCATCACCGCGCGTGAAACGCACGTCACCACCTTTCGGCTGCCGACAGTCGGCATAGAAGAAGCCCCCGTCACCCTCGGACAGTCTGACGAGCACCGGAAAGTCGACGAGCGCCATATCGCCAGAATAGTCAGGGAAGGAAATGACCGCCCTATGCGCGAATCCAGCAAAAGCATCCGATCCGCCGAATCCGCAAAACGACGACAGCAAACACACCGAAAGCAACAAACATCTACACATCGCCAATACCTTTCTTTGCGGAAAGACCCGCCTTCCAGTAGCCAACGCAACACTCGTTGTGTAGCATAGTCAGGCAAGTACTTTCTAGCGCTTGGTTGGTAGTATAGCAGTTTTCAGTTCGGCTTGTAAAGCGGGTTTCAGCTGGAGGTCCCTCAATTTTTGCGGTTTTGGTTGAGGGTGCAAAAGCCATTATTGCAGCACCAAGACCGACCAGCTTCAGATACGCGGAACAGCGGAGAGAAGACGCTTTGTATAGTCGCTTTGAGGATGTTCAAAGACCTCCTCCGCCGCTCCCGCATCGACAAAAAGGCCATGCTCCATCACGCAAATGCGGTCGCAAACGTTCTTCACGACCGCCAGATCATGCGCAATCAAGAGAATTGAAAGTCCTAAATCTCTGCGCAAATCGCGCAAAAGGTTGAGAATTCGAGCCTGAACGGACACATCCAACGCCGAAACCGGCTCATCGGCAACAAGCACCTCGGGCTTACACGCGAGCGCCCGCGCCACCGACACGCGCTGGCACTGTCCACCCGACATCTCCCGCGGATACTGATCAAGAACAGCCTTACTCAACCCAACCAGCTCAAGCAGCTCCCCGCTTGTTGTCGTACGCTTGCTGTCTTCACGTCCCTTAACCCGCAACACCTCATCCAACGTCTGCCGCACCGTCATGCGCGGATTGAGCGACCCGACCGCGTCTTGAAAGATCATCTGCAGGGACGGTTTGACGCTTGACGTTTGAGGTTTGACGTCTGGCGTTTGGAATCGGATTGTTCCAGACGATGGCTTCTGCAAACCCATCAGCGTCTTCGCAATCGTCGACTTGCCGGAACCGGATTCGCCGACGATGCCAAGAATCTCGCCCTTGCCGAGCGAGAATGACACGCCCTTCACGGCCTCGTAGTCGCCGTAACGGACATGCAGGTCGGTTACTTCAACAAGGCCCTGCACTTTGTCTCCAGCGCCAGCTTGCGGGTTTCGGCACTCTTCGCCGCGGCAGAAATGCGCTGCTGATAGAGGTCGTGGTCGATGCCCAGACAAGTTCCCTCATGGGTCTTAAGCGCGACCTGCCGGTCGGGATCGAGATTCGCGACTTCGGCATCCTTCCCCTCGTAGAGCGCGGCAAACTGGTCACGCACGGCGTGATAGGCGTCGCGCCATGGCATGCCCTCGGCCACCTTTTTGAGCGCCACGTCCGTCGCAAACACGCCCGGCGTGAACGCCGCGCGGCAAACATCGGGATTCACCTTCATGCCGGCAACCACCTTCGCGAGGATGCGAAGCGTGGTCCGCGTCGTCTCTAGTCCCTTCATGTAGAG
Organism: Kiritimatiellia bacterium; assembly: GCA_016303225.1. GTDB lineage: Bacteria > Verrucomicrobiota > Kiritimatiellia > RFP12 > UBA1067 > UBA1067. The sequence goes on along the minus strand of JAEDMC010000003.1, from coordinate 28,367 downwards.
GAGCTTCGCGTCCTGCAGGTCGCGGTTGTAGCCGCCCGGCATCGCGTGGAGCAGGGTCAGCGCCGCGGTCTGCCAGCCAATGACCTGCGCCGTCTTGCCGCGGACGAGCTCCAGGACGTCCGGATTGAACTTCTGCGGCATGATGGACGAGCCCGTGCAATATTCGCGCGGAAGCTTGAAGTACGCAAACTCCGGCATCGAGAAGAGAATCATGTCCTCGGCAAGCCGCGAGAGAACGCACATCAGCTGCGCGAGCGCCGACAGGAGAGAAGCCTCGCACTCGCCGCGCGCCATCGACGCACCGAAGCAGTTGTGGATCGGACGGCTGAAGCCCAGGAGTTCGCTCGTACGCTTGCGGTCGAGCGGCAGCGGCACGCCATAGCCCGCCGCGCTTCCAAGCGGATTCGTGTCCGTCAGCTGATACGCCGCCTCGAAGTTCGCGAGCTGGTCGAGAATCATCTCCGCATGCCCAGTCGCCCACATCTCGACCGTGGACGGCATCGCAGGCTGCAGGTGCGTACGCCCGACCATGGGAACAGGACCCACGTCGTGACCGAACGAACAGAGCTCGGACGCCAGCTCCAGGAGCTCCGTCTCCGTCGCGAGAATCGCGTCCTTCATGTGCAGGCGCACGTCAACCGCCACCTGATCGTTGCGGCTGCGGCCCGTGTGGATCTTCTTGCCGAGGTCGCCAAGCTTCTCCGTCAGCATCCGCTCAACCGCCATGTGCACGTCCTGATCGTCGACGCGAATCTCAAACTTGCCGGCCGCCGCGAGCTTCACGATGCGTCCTAGCTCCCTGCGGACCTTCGCCGCCTCGGCCTTCGTCACGATCGGACGCTTCAGGCCCTTCATCTCGGAAAGCATGGTCACGTGCGCCGCCGTGCCCATGCAGTCCCACTTCGCGAGCGCCAGGTCCAGCACCGGATCCTCCCCGACGGTATACGTCAGAACATCTGCGTCAATCGTACTGTCAGTAATCGTCTTCTTCATTGTCTTTCTGCCTTTTCAAATGCCACGTTCAACTTCACATCCGCCGCGTCCAAGAGCTCCAAAAGCTCCTCTTCGGACTTCTCGGCCTTCGCGAACTCCAACAGAAACGTACGATAGTCCATCGCCGCCGCCGCCAGATCCTCGCCGCGCCCGCCGCCCAGCACCGGCATCTCATTCGCCTTGTAGTAGGCCACGAGTCGCGTGAGCGGGTCTATTTTAGCAAATCGGACGGCCTCGCGGAAAGAGAGGCTGACGTATTTGCCCGCCAGACGGAGATCCAGCTGAGGCGGATAGAGGAAGAGACGTGAAGCGAAAATGAGCACATCCCGCCGACTCGCCTTCCCCGGCTCGAAAACGCGGCGCATCAGCTTAAGCCCCTCTTCGTCATTCGTCGTTCCGCATCCGGACAGCCAATTCTCCAGTTTCTGACGTTCGTCCCAGACACGCAACACCGGATCGGCATGCCGATAGGCGGCGATCGCCTCGTCCTCGTCCAGTTCGCGGCCTTCGACGCTGCGATAGAACGCCCTGACGACTTCAAGCTTCAGCCGTGCAAGATCCGCATAGCCGGGTGACAGCACCCGGATGCGCGTGACGACACGACTGTCGTTGGTTAAGGCTCGCGACGTCACCGTTGTCACGTTCGTGCGGATGTCGCCAACCGTAATGACGATGCCTGGCTTGTCAAAACGGACCGGCTTTTTCGCCAGTCCCCGGTAAAGCATCTGGACGGTATCCGCCGCGAATCTGGCGATCGGAGACTGAAACTCGCGCCGCATGTCCTCCGGACAGTTCGCATAGACCTTCACGAGTCCGTCCGACTGCGTCACGACCGGAGCCTTGAACCGCTCAAGGATTTCCGCCCGCGTCAGGGCGAGCAAAGCTAAAGACAGCAGCAACATCCGATGTACGACTAAAACTTCAGACTACGACCACACTACCTGATCTTGATGAGCAGAATGAGGAGAATCGGCATCACTATGAGCTGCAGCAGAACAAACCGCATCAGCACCTGTGCGTTGGACCAGCCGAGGTTCTTCTTGCAATGGTCATGCAGCGGGAAGCGGATCTTTCGAATCACGTTATCCTCCCCGATGTCGAATCCGACCTTCTTAGCGACGCGCAGCAGGACGAGCTTGCCGAGTCCGCCGCCTCCGTTCACCAGCACAATCGGCGACAGCGCCAGGACGAGGAGCGGATTGCCCGTCATCAGCGCCGCGGTAGCGACGAGAATGCCCAGATAGCGACTCCCCGCGTCGCCCATCAGAATCTTCGACGGCTCCGCATTGAACCAGAGATAACCGCCGAACCCACCCGCCACGATCATCACCACGATCGCCCAGCGCGCCGCCTCCGCATACACCGGGATGAGGAAGTAGTGCGCCACCGGACGGTAACCGACGACGATGTAGAGGAGAACCGCCAGCATCACGAGCGTAATCACCGTCAGCGTTCCCGCAAGGCCGTCTACGCCATCCGAACAGTTCGTCGCATTCATCGTGAACCAGAGGATGAACGCCGCGCACGGCACGTAGATCCAGAACGGCGCCAACCAGACGGACTTGAAGAACGGCAGCCAGACGATCATCCGGTGTGTGCCCTCAAGTCCGACGGCATTCCCGTAGACCGCCACATCCAACATTCCCTCCTGCGCAAAGAACGCCGCGTTGATCAGTTCGGCGTGCCCGAGGAACAGGAAAATGGCGATCGCAATCGAGACGACTGCGTCCAGAAGTCCCTTCTTGAGCTCGCCCCACGGCACCAGCGCCCGGTCATCGAGATAGCCGAACAACATCGCCGCGTACAACATCGCCACGGCCATGATGTCCCAGAACCGGAGCGGCGCAAAGAGGAGAATCACCGGCAGGCAAATGAGCGTCACGTAAAATCCCGCCCCTGTCGGCTTGCCTGCGGACTTCATTCCACCGAGATCCTTGCACAGCACCTTGCCGCGGTCGCGCGGCAAGCGGTCCCAGAGCCTGGGCAACAGGGCCAGCGTCAGAAACGCCGCCGTGAACGCGCCGCCCGCCAAAAGCAAGGCATGCGACTGAAGCAAACGAAACGGTCCCCAAAACTGGGTCAGATATTGAGAGAGATAGTAGAGCATTTTAGTGTTGGTAGATGGCAGCGTATCACGTCTTTCGTCTCAAGGCCTCACTTCCAGACTTCCCGTAGAAGACCTTCCAAAGAAAGAGCCCCCGCCCCGGAGCCGTTTCGACCCGCGCCGTGCGCGGCGTCTTCGCCTCCAGAAGTTCCCTCACTGCTTCGGGCTTTTCATTGCCCTTGCCGACGGAAATGAGAAAGCCGACCATCGAACGGACCTGCTTGTAGAGAAAACCGTCGCCCCGCACGATGAACGTGTACTTCGGTCCCGTCTTCTTTACCTCAAAGGAGAAGATGGTCCGCACCGTCGAATCCAGATCGCGGTTCGGATTCGCCGCAAAGCTGACGAAGTCATGCTTGCCGACGAAATACGCCGCAGCCTGCCGCATCGCCCTCAAGTCGAGCGGACGATGGCAGAACGTCCAGTACGGCACAAGGTGCGGCGGCAGAATCTCCGCCTGATAGAGCTGATAGCGGTATTCCTTCCCCTTTGCCGACAGCCGCGCGTCGAAGTCTTCCTTCGCATACGCCGCCTTCAGAATCCGCACCGCCTCCGGAAGTCGCGAGTTCATTGCTCGGACGAGGTTCTTCGGCGGAATCGGCTTGGTGAGGTGGAAGTGTCCGACAAAGCCCTTCGCATGCACCCCCGCATCCGTCCGCGACGACCCGAAGATCCGCACCGGCGCGCCCTCGAGATACGCGAGCACTTCCTCCACGACCTGCTGGATGCCGACCGCGTTCTCCTGGTACTGCCACCCGGAGTACGCCGTGCCGTCATAGGCAATGACAACTTTGTATTTGCGTTTCACTTCGCAAACAGCTTCTTCAATTCCGCCACCTTGTCCTTGGCGACGACCAGCACCGCGTCCTTCGTCGTGACGACCACGAGATCCTTGACGCCCAAGAGCGCGATCTTCGCGCCCTTCGCGACCGCCGTGCAGCCTTCCGTCTCGACGGCGTTCACCTCGCCGAGGACGATGTTGTCGTCCTTCCCGCGCGCGAAATGCTTGTCAAACGCCGCATAGCTGCCGACATCATCCCATCCGAAGTCACCCTTCACGACCTCGACGTTCTTCAAATGCTCCATCACGGCGAAGTCGAAGCTGATGCGCGGCAGGGGCTCGTAGGCGGACTTGAGACGGGAGACGGAGGACGTGAAGAGCGGGACAAGAGCGGGAGCGTGGGCGGCGAAGGCCGCCTTGAAGACCTCGGCGCGGCCGATGAACATGCCCGCGTTCCAGAGATAGCCCTTCCTGAGATACGCCTTCGCCTTCGCGGCATTCGGCTTCTCGACGAACTGTCCGCTCTTCGGGTTGACATACCCATACCCCGTCGCCGGGAACGTCGGCTTGATGCCGAGCGTGACGATCGCGTCCTTCGCCTTCGCCCGCTTGATCGCCTCGGCAACCGCCTTGCGAAACGCCGCCGGGTTCTTCGCGAGCTGATCTGACGGGAAAAAACCGAGCACCAAAGGGGAAGCGGCGTCCTCTCCGCTTGTAAGCGAAGCGCAAGAGCTCGCCACCCCCACTCCGAGCGCGACCGCCGCACCCGTATCGCGGCGCATCGGCTCGCCGACGATGTTCGACTTGGGAATCTCGGGCAGCTCCTTGCGCGTCGCCGCCACCAGCGCCTTTGACGTAATGACGAAAACGTCCTCCGGCTTCACGAGACCCTTCAGTCGGCTCACGCTCTGACGAATCAGGCTCTCGCCGCCAAAGACGTTCAGAAACTGCTTCGGCTTCTCCGGCGTGGAGAGCGGCCAGAAGCGTTCGCCGGATCCGCCGGCCAGGATAATGGCTTTGAACATGGTTAGATGTTGGTTGAAGGTGTAGGTGTAAAGCGGACGCTTGTTTTCTTCGCAAAACGGCCCTTGGAGAGCGCGGCGCCGGCGATGAGGAGGACGAGACCGGGGACGAGGAAAATCTGATAGCGCTCGGCGGCGCGTTCGGCCTCCTCGTTCTGCTCCTTCGCGGCGACCTGACGGAGGAAGCGACGGTAGATCGCCCCAAGCGTCGTCTCCGCCGTCCCGGCCGTTGCCAGCGGCACATACCGTCCCTTGCTCGCCTCGGAAATCGCCTTGAGTGCAGTCTCCTCAAGCTTGACCTTGACCGTCTGCCCCTGGAACTTCAGTTCGCTGCGGCCGTCTTCGGACGGAATCGCCGCGCCATGCTTGGGGTCACCGATGCCGACCGTGAAGATCGGAATCTTCCGCTTCGCCGCCAGTGCAGCGTTCTGCAAGGCCTCGCCGCGCAAGTCGCCGCCGTCGGAAATCATGATGATCGCATTATGGTCATCAGCCGCCGGATCAAGCGCTTCCAACGCCGCGCGGATCGCGCTGCCGAGGTCCGTCTCGCCGCGAGGCGCGGACTCAGGCGTCAGCTGCTCGAGCGCGCTCCGGAGATACCCGTGGTCCGTCGTGAGCGGACAGATGACAACGCCCGTCCGCCGGAACGCCACCAGCGCACACCGATCGCCTTCCAGCGAATCGATGAGGTCCGCAACATCCGCCTTCGCGCGTTCCAGCCGGTTCGGACGGACGTCCTGCGCCAGCATCGAACGCGAGACATCGATCGCCACCACCACGTTGCGCGAGCGCTCGACGGTCTTCTCCGTCGTCTTGCCCCACTGCGGACGCGCTGCGGCAAACAAGGCCAGCATCAGCCCCGCGATGACGAGTCCCATCTGCAGTCCAGACGACTTCGACTTCGGCACATTGAGCGTGATCTTCGCAAGTGCCTTCTCGCGCCGCGCCCGCAAGAACGCCCACCACAGTCCGACGATCGGGACGATCGCCGTCAGAACCAGGAAGACTGGATTAACGAATCTCATTTACCCTCCCTATCTAATCCCAGCAACTTCGAAACGGGCACGATGGCATCAAAATACCCGTCGGCAGCCGCCACGGGCGAAAGATGTCCGTCATAGACCAGAGCTGCCTTGACAGAGACGCCGTCAGGACGCCTGATCGCACGGACCTTACGGTCGACCTGCTCGATGATATCCCGACCGATTTCCCTCTTCCGCTTGACTTCGATGACATAGATCGCGCGGCGAACCTGCACCAGCAAGTCGACCTGACACCCCACGCGTCCGCGGGCACCTTTGGCCTCACGCCGAACATAGGGACCTGCCGACGTGACAATCGCCCCGTTGAGATGAAGGAACGGGATGAGATCGCGATAGTTGTTGACGATCAGGTTCTCGAACGCAAGCCCCAGAACGGCGTCATATCCTTCAAACTCCTCCAATGACGAATAGGCAAACGAGCCGTCGTCTATCACGCGCTTGTACGGTTCGACGTATTTGAGGTAAAAGCGCGAATAATTGTCCCGCAGTCGATAACGCCGCTCGCGAAGCTCCTTGCCCGTCTCCGGATTTATTCGCCCCGCCTCCGCCAGGAAGCCAGCTTCGACAAGATCGGCGATCGCATTCGTGACATCGCCGCCCTTGACGATCTTGAGCGACGCAGCGACCTCCGTGGCGCTCTTCGGCCCGTCGACAAACGCGCGCAAGACCTGCGCCGAAAACCGCGGCTGCCGCGTGATGACGTCTTCGAACATATCGTCAAAGTCTTCCCGCAGAGGGCTCTTCGGCAAAAAGCACATCCGACGGATGTTCTCCTCCGCCGACAACGACGGATTCATCTCCTCAAGATAGCGCGGCACGCCTCCGGTCACCGACAGGACATCGATGATCTCCCGCAAGTCGATGCGTGTCGCCTTTCGTCCCCAAAACTGAACGCAAGCCGAAAGCGGCAACTCACCGATAACCAAGTCAAGCGAACGTCTACCGACATAGGCACGGTTCTTGACCACATTGTCCCTAATCCAGGTCGAGACACTGCCACAGACGACAAAGACGAGTTCGCCGTGTTTCTTGAACAGATCATCCCAGGCATTCTTCAGCACTTCGGGAAATGTCAGCGAATAATGCGCCATCCAGGAGACCTCGTCCAGCAGCACGACCGTCCGTCCCTTGCCAATCTCCCGGTTCAGCCGCACGAAAGCCGAATACCAGTCCGCCGGCGTCGTCCGTTCGCATCCGGTCAGGGACGACAGCTTGGAGGCAAAGAAATCACGCTCGTCGGCGTCGGACATCCCTTCCTTCGGACGCAGCCCCTCCAGCTTGATGAACCGCGCACCCGACCGCCGCGCGAACTCCTCGATCAGCGTCGACTTGCCGATACGCCGACGGCCGCGGCACGTAACAAGCGACGGCACACGCTTCTCCCACAACCCCTCAAGCTGTGAAAGTTCCGCCTCGCGACCGAAAAAACATGCCCTCGCCATACAGTGGATTATATCAAAAGCACCGTTTCTCAGTCAATGCGAAATCCTCACCTATTTTGCATTTTGCAAATTAGGTGAGGATGGTTTACCGCGACAAGTCCTCCAGAATCGACATGACGGGGAACGCGGGATTGTAGTGTCGCTGGATGAAAAGCGCGTTGCGCTCGGCATAGAGCTTCTCCGCAAGATTGTCAACGAACGGAATAAGAAAGCGCTCGTGCTCGCAAAAGAACGGCGGTACCGCATCGAGCGAGCCTGTCGTGGAAACGTTCAGACACCCGCACTTGTTGTTGCAGCGTCCGAGTAGCGCACAGCCCTCGCAGTCGGGCTTGTCCTGCTCATTGCGCGCAAAGACGCAGGTACGGCGATCCGCATCGAGTCCCCTGCCGACGGAGCCGATCGCGTATTCGGCGCGGCCGACGAACTGGACACACGGATAGTACGTGCCGTCGGGCGCAACCGAGATCTGACGGCGTCCGAGCTGACAGGACGTGCCGCGTCCCGGCCAGATGCGCGTGGCGATGCGCTTGTCAAAAGCCGCGAAGTAGAACTTCTCCTCGCGCCGGTACGCGTCGAGATACCACTCGCCCAGCGTCTTGTAGGACTTCTTCAGCCGCCGCCACGCCCGCGCATCCCAGTCCTCCTGAAAGTTGACGCTGGAAATGAGATAACTCGCGCCTTGCTCGCGCAGAAAGCGGACGCTCTCCGGCAGGTCCGCCGCAGTGTCTGGATTGACCGTCATCATCACCGGTGCCGAGGGCTGCGCCGCCAGCACCGCACGCAGATTCGGCACGACCAGCGCGGACGAACCCGTCCCAGCATCGGTCACGCGATGTCGGTCCTGCACCGCAGGCGTGCCGTCGCAGCTGACGGCGAGGTGGAGCCGCACGGACGTGGCGCGCGCAATCAGCTCCGGCGTCAACAGCGTTCCGTTCGTCGTCACCTTGTAATGGAACCGCCGCGGCGACTGCCGTTCGCAGGCGGCGATGATGCGGAAGATGAGATCCGCCTTCAAGAGCGGCTCGCCGCCGAAGAAGATGATGCCCGGATTCGGATCGTCCGCCGTGCATTCGGCGATGGCGGACATCGCCGTCTCGAACGACATCTCATCCGTCCCGTGCCGCGCATAGCAGTAGTGGCAGGCGAGGTTGCACCGGTCGGTCAGATGGATCGTCAGGTGCACGTAGTCACTTCTTCGCCGGCAACTTGCCTTGCTTGGCAAGATGCGCGAAGAGTCCTTCAAGCTGCGCCTTCAGCTGCTTCTCCGCCAAGGCGCGACCCGCGGCCTGACGCGCCTCCCACTTCCCGTCCCAGTCTTTGGGCAGATAGGCGATCGGATCGTAGAGAACGCCGACCGTAACCGGCTTCCCCGTCGTTCGCTTCGTCAGCGCCGCCACGGCGTTCGTCGCCGCCTCGCGCACATCATAAACCGAGAAACTGCTGAAGAACCTGCGCTTGTCCGGCTTTTTCCAGAGTCCGATGTCTGCTGTCGAGACAAACTCAACGAAGACATCGCCCTTCTCGTTGCCGAAATCAAGCATGACCGGACGGCGCTTGCCCGGCTTGGACGGCAGTTCCACACCGTCAATCTCGGGACAATCCCTGAGCGCAATGCCGCGCTTCGCAAATTCCCGCTCGATGATCTCCAGTGCCTCACACTCAGAGAGCATCACCGGCGGGTTGACCGCCACGCAGCCGAAACCGCCGCGGCCCTCACCGGCCACCGCGACCGGCAGGAGCGGACAGACATCCGTCGCCACCGCCTTCTGCGCAACCGCCGGCTTGTCCTTGACGTTCTTCGGACGGGGCGCGACCGTCGTCGGCGCGGCCGGCGCGGCATCCTGCGCGAACGCCCGCATCGTCAGCGCGACCGTGCCGAGCGAGGCGACGACGGACCTGAGCCGCGCCCAACGCACGGGCGCGCGCGAAAGATCCGCCAGGCCGATCTCGTCAATCGTCGGATACGCCGGCCGTTCGTACCTCTTCAATGGACTGATCTTGCGCATCTCACTTGCCTCCTTTCCGCAACTTGCCCAGCTTCACCCGTTGACGGAGTTTCGCAAAAGCGGACTCCGCGGCCGCCGGCCGCAGACAGAGGGCGTCGTAAATCGACTGTGCGTCCTCCGTTCGACCGAACTGATGGAGATGCAGGGCAAAGGCCAGGGCGAACGAATCCTTCGCAACGGCATCATAACTAAACTCGAAGTCATCCGGGCTTTCCGCGGCATCACGCAAATAGGCGCGCACTTTCGCCACGTCACGCGCGATCCGCGGCCGCTCCTCCCTGAGCGAAAATCCGGAACCACGTCCCTCCTTCCCCGGCCACCAAACGGCATCAAACGCCAAGTACGTCATCTTGCCGTCAGCGTCCTTGCGCCGCCAGCCGTTGCCCGTGGTCACATATGCGCTGTTATACGCGAACACGTGTGGATGGAAATGCGGCCTTTCACAATTCTCACGAGCCCTTTCCGCCTCGAAAAAGTACAGCCCCGCGTAATCAGCGCCCACAACCGAGGCAAAGCCGTCCTTCTCCAGGATGTTCAACCGCCCCTTGAGGGATGTGTCGGACAGCTCGGCATCGCTCAGTTCGCTCGCAAGGACAAGATCCGTTCCATTCAGGGCGTAGACGCAACCGGTGCGCTCGCAAACGCTCTTCAGGAGATCGAGCACACGACCGAGCGCATCCTCCCCGAAACTGACGACACGCGGCCGGAGATCATCCGGCAGCACGATGCGGTAATGCGGCTTGCCGCAGGTCTTGCAGACGGTGTGCCGATTCACGAGATCCGCAAACGCGCCCAGGGTCTTCACTGACGACAGCTCGCGCGGACTCAACATAAAGTCGTACCAGGCGAAAGCTATGCGCGTCTCCGCGTCCATTCCCTCTTCGACGTTCCGAACGGTGACGATCGGCGATCGGCGCGACCCAATCCCGTCAGACTGTCGCTCCGCAAACCAAGCCGTCCGCCAGTAGTCGGCGTCCGCGCCCTCCGATGCCGTCCAGACCTCCACGCGCACCGTGCGCGAATAGTCCGGAAAACGCCCGAACGACCCCGTGATGTCGTTCGTCGTCGAGTAGAACTTGGCGAGCGTGTGGTCGCCATATTGGACGTATTCGGTCGCAACCGCGTTCCTCGGACGCTCCACGGCCTGCGGATTCAACGCAAAGCGCGAGTAAACACTCCCCTCCTGCAGGCAAAGCGCTATCGAACGGGGCGGATATGGCAAAGCGAGATTCACACACGCGATCCGGAGCGCGCCGCCCTCGCGGCAAAGCCGCACCCGCACCGTCAGCCCGCGGAAGAACGGCCATCCCGATCCATAATCGTAAAGGAAATTCTCATGCTGGCGCGGATCGACCACAAAGGCGACTCGGTCAAAGTCTATCGAACCTTCCTCGACCTTGCGGACAACCAGCTCGACCCGATAGGTGGCAACTGGCGTCGCAGGCGTATAGCCGTGACTGTCGCCGACAACATGCGTATGGTTAAGCCTCTCAAACGAATTGAACGACACCTCCTCGACATCCGCAATCAGTTGGACCTCGCAGTCATCGCGGCATCTCCGCTCCATTCGCCATCTTTTTTCGCCCGCCGGGCCAATCCCCTCCACCTTCTCCAAGACACCCGTCGAGACGGCCGTCTCCAGACGTCGGACGGGAAACGGCAGAATGCCGTTTTCACGATTGCAGGCATACTGCAGGTTGAACACCGCTCCGTCTGCCTTTGAAACCCAGGCGACCCAGCCAGAACAAAGACGCGGTCCTATGCTGGCCGTGCGCGAAAAGGAATAGATAGGTTCGATGTCGCTGTCAAACAGACGTTCTCGATAGGCGTAGACCGAAAACGAAGTGTCGACGGGCAGTTCCATTCTCTTTCCGTTGCAACGATATTCGAGCGGCTTGCCCACCACCGTGGCGTCATGCGAATAGACGAAGGCCAGATTCTCCTTCAGAAGCCGTTTCATCCGCGCGAGGCGGTCGGACGAGAAATTGCCCGACGGCGCCTTTGCGAAGACCTTGTCAACTGACGCAACGGCTTCATCAACCGTAAGAACGCGAACATTCGCGTTCGAAGTCCCCCGCTGTTCCGAGTAAGTCTGGGCGAGATAGTTCGTCACCGTCGCGACATCCGTCACCGGCAAGGCATCGGCACAAGCCGACAAAAGCCCCGCAATTACTGAGATGATTACGCATTTACGCATAGGTCAGTGATCGTGCTTGCCTTCGCCGTGCCAGGGGATGAATTCGGGGACCTTGTCGAGTCCTGCGGCAATGCGCTGGCGGACCGCCTCGTAGACGAGAATCGTCGCCGCGGCGGAAACGTTGAGCGAGTCGGCAAGACCGAGCATCGGAATCCGCACACGCAGTTCCGCGCCATCCATCCACTTCGCGGTAAGGCCGTACTGCTCCGCGCCGAGCGCAATCGCCACATTGCCGGTGAGGTCAACCTCAAAGTGCAGCTTCTCCGCATGCGGTGTCGCCGCGAGAATCTTGAAGTGGTGTTCTTTCAGAAACGCGAGCGCCTCGTCGCTCGTCGCCTCGACGATCGGCACCGAGAACATCGTCCCGGTCGAGGCCCGCACCACGTTCGGGTTGTGAATGTCGGTCGTCCGGTCACAGACAATCACCGCCGCGACCTTCGCCGCATCGGCCGAGCGCAAGATCGTGCCTAGATTGCCAGGCTTCTCGATCGCCTCCGTGACAATCACGAGCGCATTCTCGGGGAGTTTCAAATCGACGAGTTTGATCGACACGTGGGGACCCACCATCAGCAAACCGTCTGGCCGTTCTTTATACGCGATCTTCTCAAAGCAGACCTTCGAGCAGGTGTAGACCTCTGCCCCCGCCTTTTGCGCATCTGCGACCAGCGCGGGCTCGTTCTCGCTCTTGAGATACAACTCAGGGCAGTGAAAGATCGCCCGCGGGCGATATCCGAGATCCAGCGCACGCCGACACTCGCGATAGCCCTCGACGATCATCTCGCCAGACTCCTCGCGAGTCGAGCAGCTTCTCAGCTTCACGACGTACTTGAGTTTCGGATTACTAGGGCTCGTTATTTCCATTCTACCATCTACCAACTACCATCTACCAACTACTTCGCCGCCTCAAACGGCCCCAATGGAATGCCGTTTGCGGCATAGAGATTGCCGTTCCAGGGCTTCTGATAGAGATAGCGCACCTTGACCGGTTTGACACCGTCGGCCGCAATGACCAGGTCCTTGCCCTCAACCTGTCCCCGCGTCACCCAAAGCTCCGGTTTTGTCTTTCCCAGGTTGGAGTTGACGACCCGCGCCGGCACCCACTTGCCGTCTTCGCCAGCGACCTCGAACGGCACTTCGGTCGCCCAGTCGGGATTGTAGAGATACCAGCCGTCGGCATGGTTGAAGCTCAGGACGACGCGGTCGTTCTCCCACTTACAGCTCTTCAGCGTCGGCACCTCGGCGTTGATGTCAGCGAAGCCATAGTCGCGGCTCAGCGCCAACGCCGCCAAGCGCTTGCCAATCGTGCCCTTCTCGATCGGATGCACGTCGTCGTTGTTGCCGATGTCGCACGTCGTCACCATCCCCGCGTTCGGCTGCTCGAACGCGAACTTCGCCTGCGCGAGCTGCACGTCATACCACGAGCAGCTGAACGGCGCGAGCTGCACGAAATAGAGCTTCAGCCCGGGATTCGCAAATTCTTTCGCCCAACCGTCGTAGAGCGCATGCATCTTCGCGCGGTAAAGCGCTCCATCCGTCCGGTTGTGGCAGCCCTGGTACCAGATGAACCCGCGCATTGCCATCGGACACCACGGCGCGACCATCTCGTTCCAGAGAACGGTCGGCTGCTGGCATGCGTCGCTGATCGGACCCTTCTTGTGCTCGTCCTTCCAGCTTTTCGCATCGTGCACCTCGTAGGCGGCGACTTCGCGCAGCTCGTCCTTCCCCTCGTAGCCGCAGCGCGGCGTCCACGGATCGACGCCGGTGCCGCCCCAGTAGCTGCCGACAATGCCGATCGGGACGTCAAGCGCGCTGTAAAGCTCCAACGCGAAGTAACAACCCATCGCCGAAAAGCTCGGCGGCGTCATGAGATTCGCCGGCGTGAACCGCTTCCACTCGACCTTGTAAGCGGCCTTCGCCTTCGGTTCCGTCGACCACTTGTAGTTCGAGGCGTAGCAGAACCGGACGTTCGGCTTCACCGTCATCTGCGCCGTGAGCCGGCCGAGCCGGTCGCTGAAGTGCGGATTGTCCCCCACCAGCGGCATCTCGGTGTTGGACTGTCCCGCGCAATACCACACCTCGCCGACAAGGACGTCCTTGATCTCGACCGTATCCGTCGGGGAGCTGAAGAGATCGACAAACCATAATCCAGTTTCCTCGATGACAGTCATCGTGCGGCTCTCTGTCGACGCCTCCATCGGATCGAGTTCGACCTTCCACACGCCCGTCACGGGATCCGCCAACGCGGTCTTCTCCTGACCGGCAAAAGAGACCGTCACCGGCCGCGTCAACGACGAGTTCATACCCGGCACCTTGCCCCACACGGGAACCTTCATCCCTCGCTGCAGCACCATGCCATCAGCAAACGGCGCGCCCATCTCAATCTTCGCCTCTGCGCCGAAGACGAGAAACACAAGACTTAAGACGAATGCAACCTTCATCATACCTCAATACCTCAAACCCTTCAGTGATGACACCCGCAATGGCAGTCCTCACCTTTGCCGTGCAAATGCCTGCCGCAGCACTCGCGATACTCGATCTTGGCGTTCGCACGAAGCTCGGCGACGAACGCATCCATCGCACGGCCGCGAGCCTCATGACGCAGGAGGTCCTTGATCTGGTCGTGGACATCGACCAGCGTCTGCTGTCCGCCGCCCTTTTCGTCCGCCTTGTAGATGATGTGGTAGCCGAACTGCGTGGAGACGACGCCGGAGACCTCGCCCTTCTTCATCTCGAAGGCGACCTTGTCGAACTCGGGCACCATCATGCCGCGTCCGAACCAGCCGAGCGAGCCACCTTCCTGTCCCGACGGACAGTCGGAGTTCTTCTTCGCCTCCTCCGCGAAGTCCGCCCCGCCGCTGACGATGCGCTCGCGGATCGCCTTGATCTTGTCGAGCGCCGCATCGTCCGAACCCTTCGCGAGAATGTGCTGGCAGAGCACCTGATGCGGGACGACGAACTCGGCCTTGTGCGCCTCGTAGAACTTCGCGACCTCGTCCTCGGTCGGATCGGCGACGCCAGCGCACGCCTGCTCGACGAGCTTGTTGACCTTCGCGCCCTTCTCCAGCTCCTTGCGGAACTGCACCTCGGTGATGCCCTGCGCATCCAGAGCCTTCTTGTAGTTCTCGGGACCCCCGACCTGCGTCACGACCTTCGAAACCTCCGCGTCGATGTCCGCCGCCATCAGGGGAATGTCCAGCTCCTGCGCACGATCGAGCAGGAGCTTCGCGCCGATTGCCTGGTCGAGAGCCTTCTCCTCGAGTTTCGGCAAGTTCTGCTTCACCTCGTCCATCGTCATCCCGTGGCTCATGTAGAACCTGACGAGCCGGTCCAACTCGAACTGCACGGCATCGCCGCTGATCTCAACCCCATTGACAATCGCGTGTTTCATATTTCTCTGCGCCTCTGTGTCTCTATGTGACTAAACCTTCGTGTACTCAAAGCCCTTACTCGAACTCGATCAGTCCCGCTGCCGAATTCCCGTCAAACTTCTCGACCTCAATCTTGCCATCCTTAAGCGCAACCGGGACCCTCTCCAGATTGTGCGTGTAGTCGAGCACCGTGACCATCGCTTTCGCGTCAGGCTCGACACCCTCGATCGAAATCGATCCCTTCTCCTTCGGCCCGCCGTAGTCGACGACGAGGAGCGCCTTCTTCGCGCCGTCCGCAGACTTGACCGCAAGCGTCGTGTAAGGCCCCTCGCTCGTGCTCGCGCACATGACCGGATATTTCTTCACCAAGTCGCCGAACAGCTTAAGCGCATAAAAGACCTTGTACTTCTCCTGCAGCTCGTTCTTGAAGCCCCAGCTGCCCGTGTGCCGGCAACCGTAGTAGTACGCCTGAGAAAGCTTGGAACGCTGCAGGTTCGCGAGCGTCGCCAGCGTGAAGCACGCGCTGTGGATGCCGTTGTGGCTCCGGGGACCCGACCAGATGCGCTGCTTGACCTTCGGATCGGAGCACCGCTGCATGTCCGTCCAGTTGTAGTCCTGATAGCCGAAGTAATGCCACTCGTTGACGATCATCTCGCACTTCGTGAAGCCGTAGCCGTCCAGCAGCTTGCGGCCCTTGTCGCCCTCGTCGCAGAAGCCCATGGGGTCGTCGCGATAGCCGTGCCAGGAAATGAAGTCCGGCGCAATCCCCGCCGCCTTGCAGGCATCGAGAATGTCCTTGAGCCAGACCTCGTTGAAGCCGCAGAGCGCGGGACCGCCGACCTTGATCGAATCTCCGAACTCGCCTTTGAGGCGCTTGAGGACGGTCACGAAGAACTTCACGAACTGCGCTCGGCACTCGGCGCGCTTCGCCGCGAGCTGTTCCTTCGACAGTCCTTCGGTGCCCTCCTTCGGACACCACATGTTCTCGATGCCCTCCGGCTCGTTCCAGATCTCCCAGTACTTGATATTCCACTGGTGGCCGTTCGCCCAGCCGCAGTTGTAGTGCCGCACCGTGCCGGCGAAGATCTCGGCGACCTTCTCGAAGTCGTCCGGGATGAGCGCGTTGAAGTGGATCTTCTTGCCCGAGTGCTCGATGGACGTCCCAAGGCGATAGAAGACGTCCAGCCCCGCCTCCTCGCGCGTCCGCTTCAGAAGATAGTCCGTCGGACCGAACACGTAGTTCTTCGGATCCTTCGCGTCCAGGTGCATCAGCGGGAAGATGTGGAAGTAGTCGACGACGCGCTCGTTCGGGTTGATGAGCGCCCAGTCGTGTGTCCGCGCGAAGGCATAGCCCATCGACTTGACGTCGGCGAGGTCCTGCGCCGTCTGGGAACAGATCGTGGGACCGAACCCCGACGAATGGAGCTCGGGACGGATCTTGCCGGTCTCAGTCGAGAAGTCGGCGGTCAGGGCGGCGGCCAGCAGAATCGAAGTAATTGTCAAAACAGCTCCTTTACGGCTTCGTCTATCTTGTCGATATCACAGACCTTTGTCTGCGCAATCGGAAGAGTTTCCAAGTCCCGGAAGCTCGGCGGTGGATCGGTGAGAACATCTTCGCCAAACGCCCTCTGGCACGTCTCGGGAAACTTGTACGGCGTCGCCGTCGCCGCGACGACACAGGGTCTGCCATCCTTCGGATAGCCAAGCTTGCGGGCAACCACCGTCGCGACCGCCGTGTGCGGGTCAAGCAGATAGCCGCACGCCTCGCGCATCCGGCGCATCTCGGCCTCGGTCTCCTCCGGCGTCGCGACACCGCCGACGAAATCGGACAGGAGCCGCGCCTTCGCCTTCTCGCAGAGCTCGTAGCGTCCCTTCGTCTCGAGATCGCTCATCATCCGCGCCGTCTCGGCGCAGGCGCCGGCGACATCGCCCTCGAGTCCGCCGGAAATCATCCACAGGAGCCGCTCGACGTTGGACGACTTGCGGATGTCCATCGACGGCGAGTTCGTCACCGTGAACTTCTCGCCCGGATCATACACGCCCGTCTTCACAAACCGCGCCAGCACGTCGTTGACGTTCGACGCGACGACGAGCTTCCGAATCGGCGAGCCCAGCAACTTCGCATAATACGCCGCCAGGATGTTTCCGAAGTTTCCGCTCGGCACCACCACATCACATTTGAAATCCGGAATCTGAGACCCGGTCTTCCGAAGCCGCTCTGCGGCGAGGACATAGTACGCAATCTGCGGCACGAGCCGCCCGGTATTGATGGAGTTCGCACTCGAAAGCGTAATGCCATGCGCAGCGGCCTCCGCAGCAATCGCCTTGTCTGCGAAAATGCGTTTCACCGCAGCCTGCGCGTCGTCGAAGTTGCCGCGGATGCCGACGGCATGGACGTTCTTATCCGCCGGCGTCGTCATCTGGAGGCGCTGGATTTTCGACGTGCCCGTCGCCGGATAGAAGACGATGATTTCGGTGCCGTCGACGCCCGCAAAGCCCTGCATCGCGGCACTTCCCGTGTCACCGCTCGTCGCGGTCAGGATGAGGACACGCTTGCCATTGGCCGCATGCTTCATGAACACCGGCAGCATCGAGAGCGCGACATCCTTGAACGCACCTGTCTTGCCGTGGAAGAGCTCGAGAATCTGCAGTCCGTCCTTCTCGACGAGCGGAATCGGATCCCCCTCCGGGAACCGCGCACACAGCCGGTCCGCCGCCGCCGCTCGCACCTCTGCTGGCAAATCGCCGAAGAGGGCGTTCATCACCAGCTCCTCGGCTTCGCGCAAAGTCGCAACCTTCTCAAGCCCCTCAACCTTCTCAACCTTCGAAGGCACGTACAGCCCGCCATCCGGCGCCAACCCCTGAAACACAGTTTCGGCGCTCGTCGCCTCAAACCCTTTTCTCGTACTGACGTATTTCATCTTTACTTCTTTCACTCAAACTTCAAACTTCAATTTCATCTTCGCCCAGCGTAGTGAACCCAGCAGCCTTGAGCGCGCTTTCGGCCTTGTCATTGTCGTCGAAGCGAAAGACCAAGACGGCCTTTTCACCCTTGTGGAACGCAAACGCGTAGCTGTACTCGATGTTAGCCTGTGCAGCGTCAAGGACCTGCATCACCTCGGCCATGCCACCCGGACGATCAGGAACGCATACGGCAATCACTTCGCGCACGTTGGCGACGTGCCCCTTCTCCGCCAGAACCGACTTCGCCTTCTCGTGGTCGTCAACAATCATGCGGACAATGCCGAAGTCCGCCGTGTCAGCGAGCGACAGCGTCGCGATGTTGACGTCCGCATCCGCCAGTGCGCGGCAAATCGCCGAAAGCTGTCCCGGCTTGTTCTCGAGAAAAATCGAAATCTGACGAATTCTCATGAGAGACCTCCCTTGCTGATCTTTTCGCTGTTGTTCTTGGCCCAAATCGCCTGACGGGCGACACCGAGCATCAGCGCCGCGTCGTCCTTCGTGAAGACGCCGCGGGAGAAGACCCGATGGAAGCCCTGCATGAAGTGGTCAGCCTGCTCCGGCTTCATGAAGCCGATTTCCTGCAGCATCTGGGACCAGTTCTTCATCAACTGCATCTTCTGTGCCTGCGGCGCGGGCGGTGCCTTCTCATGCGGCGGCTGATAGCGCCCCGTCGCCGTGAAGAACTCGTAACAGGTGATGAGCACGGCCTGGGAAAGGTTGATCGAGGTGTAGCCTTCGTCCACGGGAATGCGGATCAAATGCGTACACTGGGCGATCTCCTCGTTAAGAAGCCCCTTGTCCTCGCGTCCGAACACGAGCGCCACCGGACCGGTCTCGGCAATTGAGAGAATGTCCGCCGCACAGTCCCGCGGCGCCTTCACGTGCTGGCGATAGAGTCCCTCGCGCGCCGTCGTCCCCACGACCGCCACGCAGTCCGCAACCGCCTCCTCAAAAGTCGCAAACTCCTCGCGGGCGTTCATGATGTCCGTGGCGTGCACGGCGAGACGTTCGCCCTCGTCCCAGCTGTTCTGCAGGTTCGGGGCCGCGAGCCGCAGGTGACGGATGCCCATGTTGGCCATCGCCCGGCAGGACGAGCCGACGTTCCCCGTATACAAGGTGCCGACCAGCACCACACGAATGTTATCTAGCGGATTCATTACTTCACTGGCGCGGGTCGCTTGTATTCGCGCGCACCCCGATGCGTGATGTCACGCCACTTTTCGTTCTTTTCCACTTTCAGATCGGACGTCTCGCAGATGACGCCGCGGTAGACCTCCAGATACTCCCGCGGCGGCGGTTCGCCCGTTCGATGGTAGATGACGGTCGAAAAACCGTTCGCCAGCACCTTCCACTCGCCGCCGTCCGACTCGTACATCGTCCCGCGCGACAGGAAGTTCATGCACTGCCAGGCCTTGATCGTGTCGCCGTCGGGCAGCGTCACCTTCACCATCAACTTCGACCTGAAGTCCATCTCCTTGCCCGTCGCCGGCGAGATGAAGGTGTTCACGTGATCGGAATCGCTCCGTCCGTAATCCACCCGCACGACATTCCCGTCGTCGTCCGAAAAGTAGTTCTGCTGCACAATCGTGTAGCTCTGGCATCCGGAGAGCAGGAGCGCCAGCGCGAGGGAGGACTTTAGACGGAAGACGGAAGACGTTAGCATAGACTTAAGACGTTGAGACATGAGACGGCTTTGCTAGAGGGCGGCGAGCTTCTTCGCGACGAGTCCGCCGACGATCTTCGGGTCGGCCTTGCCCTTCGAGAGCTTCATGACCTGGCCGACGAAGAACCCGGCGGCCGCCTTCTTGCCGTTCTTGAAGTCCTGGACCGGACCCGGATTCGCCGCGATCGCCTGGTCGACGAACGCCTCCAGCGCGCCCGTGTCGCTGACCGCGCCGAGTCCGCGCTCCTTCACAATCGCCTCGGGATCGCCGCCCTTTTCAAAGATCTCGGGCAAGAGCTCCTTCAGCGTCGGCCCGTTGATCGTCCCTGCGGCGGACATCTTGACGAGCGCCGCCAGCGCCGCCGGTGTCATCGCGGACTCGCCGATCGCCTTGCCGCTCGCATTCATCAGCGCCATCACGTCGCTCATGAACAAGTTGCAAAGCAGTTTCGCGACCTTCTTGTCGAGGCCCTTCGCCGCCGCCTCGAAATAGTCAGCGTTCGCCTTGTGCCGGGAGAGGACATCGGCGTCATACTCGGCGATGCCATACTCCTCGATCATGCGCACGCGGCGGAGCTCAGGCTTCTCAGGCAGAAGCTTGCGCCACTCCTCAACCTGTTCGGACGAAAGCTCAACGGGCACGAGGTCGGGTTCGGGGAAATAGCGGTAGTCGTGGGCGTTCTCCTTCGACCGCATAGGCGCGGTCTCCATCGCCTCGCCGTCCCACCGGCGCGTCTCCTGGACGAGCGGAATCGAATGAGCCATGCACTCACGCTGGCGCTTCGCCTCGTAGACGAGCGCGGCGTGAATGCCCGAGAACGAGTTCATGTTCTTGATCTCGACCTTCGTCCCGAGCTTGGAGAAGTCAATCGAGCCGTCCGCCTTCGTCGGCAGTCCCTGGCCGTCCTTCGGACGGATCGA
Source organism: Kiritimatiellia bacterium (assembly GCA_016303225.1). Classification (GTDB taxonomy): domain Bacteria; phylum Verrucomicrobiota; class Kiritimatiellia; order RFP12; family UBA1067; genus UBA1067. Next base: position 7,863 of record JAEDMC010000003.1, on the reverse strand, counting down.
GATGTTGACGTCGGAGCGCATGTTGCCCTCTTCGAGGTTGCAGTCGGAGACACCCGCGTAGACGAGCATCTCCTTAAGCGCCGTCAGGTAGAGGATCGCGTCATCGGCGGACTCCATGTCCGGCTCGGAAACGATCTCCATGAGGGGCGTGCCGCCGCGGTTGAAGTCAACGCCAGACGTCGTCGCATAGTGGTTGATCTTCGCGGCGTCCTCCTCGAGGTGGATGTGGTTGATGCGGATGAACTTCTTCGTGCCGTCCGCACGCGTGATTTCCACGCCACCCCCAATGCAGAGCGGATTCCCGTTTTCGGAAATCTGGTAGTCCTTCGCCATGTCGGGATAGAAGTAGTTCTTCCGGTCGAAGGTCGCATGCCGGTTGATCTCGCAGCCGAGCATCATGCCGCTCATCACCGTGAGCTTCACCGCCTCCTTGTTCATGACCGGGAGCGCGCCCGGATACCCCAGGCACACGGGGCAAACGTTCGTGTTCGGCTCGCAGCCCGTCTTCAACAGACAGCTGCAGAACATTTTCGTCTTCGTCTTCAGCTGGACATGCGTCTCCAGCCCGATGGTATTCTCGAATTCCATTGGTTATATTATATCAAAATTCACTTTGCCGCTGTTGCGGAAAGGACCTCGCAACCGGTTGCGGTGATAAGCACAAGATCCTCGATGCGAACGCCTAGATTGTCCTCCAGATAGATGCCCGGCTCGATCGTGACAAGCATCCCCGGCTTGAGGACCATTTCGCCCTTCTTCGATGCGTACGGAGCCTCGTGGATCTCATAACCGACACCATGACCGAGAGAATGTCCAAAGCACTTGCCGAACCCTCCTTTGCGGATCACGTCACGCGCCACCTTGTCGAGCTGTTTGCCAGTCATTCCAGGCTTTGCCGCGGCGATCGCCGCCTCATTCGCCTCCAGCACCAGATCATAGACCTTCCAATACAAGCCCGACTTCCGAACCCCTCTGCGACTCTGCGACGCTGTGCGAGCGCATTCCCCCTGCTTGATAGTCCTTGTCAGATCACTGCAAAAACCGTTCAGTTTCACGCCCATGTCGACCAAAACCGGCTCGCGTCCGTTCCAGACCGTGTCGTCCGGCTCATGATGGCACTCCGCGGCGTTTTTGCCGACGCAGACGATGGTATCAAAGGCCTCTCCTTCGCCCTGCTCAATCATCATCTTCTGAATGATCCGCGCCATCTCCCGTTCGGTCAGACCCGCCCTGAACTTCTGCCGCGCCGCGTTCCAGATGTCGCAGTTGAGCTTTTCCGCCGCACGAAGGCCCGCAATCTCCGCTGGCGTTTTCACCGCCCGAATCGCTGACAGATCCTTCATAATGTCAACAAAAGCCGCCTTCGGAAACTTTTTCTGCCACACAATGAACTGCGCATGGGAGACGGAGGATTCGTAACCGATCTTCAACAAGCGGCGAGGACGCCGCTTCCCCTTTGGAAACACGCCCAGCCGGCGGATATCGCGGCACTTGAGCTCAGGCGCCACGCGATGCACCATCGGCACATACCTGAAGTCGGTGTAGATCTCAACCCGCTCAACCTTCTCACCCCGCTCAACCGTCAGCACCGCGTTGTCGCAATTGATGCCGGTCAGGGCTCGGATGTTAGCTGGATCGCGCACCAGCAGGAGATCCAGCTTGCGCCGCTTGGCGATCTTCACAAGTTCTTCGGTTCTCATCGGATGGTTCGGTCCGTCGGACCATGCGGTTCGTAGATATGGAGCGTCTTGGCGCCAAGCACTTCGGTCGTCAGGCCCTCGTCCAAGTCAACTTTTGCGGCATAGGTTGCGCGAGAGCTGCGGATGTGGTTCTCCATCTCCAGGCTCTTCGCGATGTAGCGGACGAACACGCAAAGAAGGCTCACGACGAGCGCCAGCGCGAACATGCCGGCCGCCAGTTCCATCAGGGCCTGTCCCCGTTTAGTGCGCATACTCGTACCCGCCTTTCATGACCGGACCCGGCCCGCCCTTGGGACGGCACGAGCCCTTGTTCGCCTCCAGCCAGCTGCGGATCGAACGACGAAACGACTCCTGCGACCATTCCCGCCACAGCTTGCAGTACGAGCAGCTCCCGTCCGGATGCTGAGGCGAATGCTTCTTGACGTGATTGTACCAGTTCGGCTCCATGCTGACGCCAGGCGACCGCGGGACGGTGCCGACGAGCACCAGCTGCGCCTCGGTGAAGATGCGCTCGCCGGGACGCGACGCGGCGACAAACCGTCCGTAATCCGTCACTGGTACGCGTCCCCCGCCTTCGAGACCCTCGACCGTGCCGAAAGGTTTTGCGTCTGCCGTCACCAGCATCCGCTTGGACTGATCAAAGCCGTCCTCCTCGGCGATCTGCGGGATGTATCCGATCATCATGCACGCGGCCACGCAGCCAGCGACGTCATATTCAGGCTTGAGGTGTCCGGCAAGCGGCAGGTTGTCGGGGTTAAACGTCGTCGACCAGGTCTTCCAGTTCCCGTCATAGAAAGCCCACGTCTCGGTCTCGCTCGCGGCATAGGAATTCTTCGCAAAGTCTTCGGGCGCGAGTCCCGTGACCTGGCAGACGAAATTCGTCCATTTCGCGCTGAAGCCGTCGCCCCTCCATTCCTCCGCCCATTCGCTGTCCATCCAACCGCCGAATGTGAGATGAAGCGAAAAGACCTCGCTGTTCTCGGGCACCTCGACGGGATTGATCTCCGGCGGTTGCATCGCCGTCGGATCCAAGTCCAGCAATGCGGCGTTGTTGCCGACGGTGAACCAGCACCAGGCCTTTGCGCTGAGAACGTCATAGAACGACCGCTGCGCAAAGAGACCGGTCGCGCCCGGATTGACGATCTCCATGTAGGCCGGCAGGACCGCGGGATTTCCACCCAGCGCGCGCGCCAGCGCATCGGCATACGCCCCCCACACGTTGTCCTCTCCTGGCGGATAGAACTCGGGATTGTTTCGGATCTCAGAAATATGGTCATGGAATCCGTTCAGGGCGTCCGAAGGCCCGCCTTCCGGATACCCCCACGCCGCCGCCGCGTCATTCGCGCGCAAAACACCTTCGACCGGACCAAAAAGAGCCAGACGGCGCATCGCCGCCGTCTTGTCCTCCCCGGAGCCGTCAGTCCAGGGTTCGCCCAAAACCGCCGCCCGGAGGTGCTCAACGTTCATCCGTCCGATTTCGTTCAGGAGCTCGCCCTGGTACTTGGCGGCGGCGATCGCCGCCTCATCTACCGCGTTCATCATCCGGTTCTTCGCGCGGACGGCGAGGAACATGTTGACGTTCGCGAACATCATGACGGCAATGGCCACCAGGACCATCACCAGGTAAAGGGCTACTTGTCCGCGACGCATGTCAGATACCCTCGTCATTCAGGTAGATGGGGAAAGAATCGAGGATAGCCTCGCCACGCAACTTGAACCAATCCGTCTCCATCTCGGTCGACGCCGCTCCCGAGTTGTCGTAATGGATGCGGAGGTTCGGCCACTCCTCGTAGAGCAACAGCCCGTTCGCATAGTTAATGTCAGGCGTGCCCATATAACGATGCGCCAGCGCCGTCTCGCTGATGTTCTTGCGCTCGTCGTCCTTGCCCGGCGTCAGGCGCTCGCCGGCCGCCGGGATGACCGCCACGCGCGCCGCCTTGAGACACATGAAGCCGTTGCAACCAACCGCCCGCGCCCTGGCGACGCGCATCGCAGCATGCTCAAGCATGATCTTGCCCATCAGCATATGCGCCAGCTTGAAAAGGACAAGAAAAAGAAAGGTGATGACCAAGACGGCCAGAACCGTCTCGACCATCGCCTGTCCTTTGCGGAACACCTTACCTGCCGCCTTCGCCGAGATTACGGACCGAGTCCTCGCTGATGGCCTCTGCGGCCGCCTTCGCGGACGACCCCTCCTCACTGGACAGCGCATCGGTCGCGCCTGCGGCCTTCTTGCCGATCGCACGGCTCAGGTAGGTGAACACCGCGATCAAGGAAATCGCGATTAACGCGACGATGATGATGTACTCGACCATCGTCTGACCTTTTCTCAGTGTCTTCAACATGTTCATGTTCCCTTTCTGATCTTCATTTACGGACTATCCGACGTCACGAGAGCCTCGGATCGCCGCGCATGCCGTTCAGCCGCGACAACGAGCCCCCAGAGAATCCCGACAACCACCAGCAGCGAGGCTAACGCCAACACGTACTCTAGCGCCGCCTGCCCGTGCCTCATCCGGTTCCTCAAGCCTAGATTATACCACAAAATGCGTCACCTCTGCTTGAAGAAAAGTCGAGTTCCCAAAATCAGGAACACAACAGCCGGAAGAACCGCCGCGGGAATCGGCGGCAGCCAACCACTTTTCGCGGCCACCATCAGGGCGATTGTGAAGCCGTAGAAGGAGAAATACATTCCAAGCGCCCCTAAAATGCCCTTGAAGACGCTCTGGCGTCCGGACGCAATGCCCGCAGGAATCGCAAAGAGCGTGATGATAATGCAGGCCACCGGCGCCATGATCTGCGCCCATGTGTCGTACAGGTAGTCTCGCCTAGCTTCGGCCGTCAAGTCCGGATGACTCTCGATGTAGCGGAATCGGTCTCGAACGGAATTGAATTTCCACGGCCGGTTCTGCATCAGGAAGTCGCCGGGATGCTCGGTGAGCTCGGGAAAACAGCGGAGCGCCAGCGCATCCAGCTCAGGCGTTTGCGTCGCGATCTCCTGCCCGAGCGCATCATAGTGCTGCACCTTCGCGTCCGTCAGCCACCATTCGCCGTCCAACCAGTCGGCTCGTGCCGCCGTCACGTTCATGAGCCGCGCCCCGCCGTTTGGGCGGTCCGTGGTGATGCGCACGTTCCGGAGGCGCTCCCCGTCAGTGTCCGCCATCGTCCCCACGTTCCAAGTGCGACAGGCAACCGCATTGCGCAAGACGATGTTGTCCGCCCGCTCCTGCGCCTCGTTGTCGAAGCGGTTGTTCCGCAGCTGCGCCGCCCACTGCGCCTTTTCCGGAACGAAGACTTCATTGACATACGTAACGCCCGCGGCCATCACGACAGATACCGCCAACAGCGGCTTGACGATCGCCAGAAAGCTCACGCCACTCGCCCGCATGGCGACGATTTCCGAGTGACGGCAAAAGGTCCACATCGTGTACAACGTCGCCAGCAGCAGCGCCGCCGGAACGATATAGTGAAAATATGGTGCAAAGTATCCGCAGAAATAGAGCGCGATTTCACCGAAGGACAGGTCTGACTCCACAATCCTCGAAAATGACCCGAAGAGGTCGAACAAGACGTAAATGGAGACAAAACCCGCCAGGCAGTAGAAGAGCGGAATCACAAACTCCCGCAGAACGTATCTTGTCAATATGCGCATCTTCCGTATTATACCATTAATCCGCCCGTCCGTGCAGTAGTCTCAGAAGCTCGTCCTGGAAGGGCTTGGTGTAGAAGTAGCCGCAGTGCGCCCCGTCTGCGAACCATGTGATGCGCTCTCCGAAGAGATCGTCAAGATAGCGACGGTCCTCGTCGACCAGGAGCGGATCGTTCCAGGTGTGGATGAGCGAAAGCTTCTTGCAGCGCTTCAGGACATCCGCCTGGGCGCGGATTTCCGTTGCCGCCTGCAGATCTTCAACCGTCAGGTCCGGATAGCACGACGCCAGGTACCTGCGCAGATAGTCCTCGAGCCGCATCTCGCCGACTTCGTCATAGAACGCCTCGCGCCGGAACCAGGTGAGCTCGGACTCAACCCACGGAAACGGCTCATTCCGGTGCCGCTCCGCCACAAGCGACAAGAGACACCGCCGCAAAGTGAGTCCCATAAGGTAGTTCGCCTGCTCTTCCGTCAGGTTCGGCGAATAGCTCCACGCCTCGCCATCCTCGTCCTTTGGCGGGTTCGTCGGATCATATCGCGGATGCTTCTGCGTCACCCATCCGTACAACGCGCCGACGACGCTGCCGAAGTTCTCCCAGGCCTTCTCCCTCGTCCACGAACAAGACGCCTCCATGACCGTCGTGAACGGCTTCATGCCGCGCTCAAATGACGTCGGCGGATGATTAATCGCGACAAACCGCTTCACCTCGACCGGCAACAGGCCCTTCTCGTCCAGCGCCGCCAGATGCAACGTCGCAAGGCCGCCCATCGACCAGCCCATGACACAGACCTCCGGTCCCCCCGCATCCTCAAAAACGTCATCCAAGATGCCCTTCAAGTAAATGCCGAACCGTTTCGCGTCTTCCGTCAGGTTGCCAGGCAAGATGCCGCGATTGACTGTACGCATGCTCTCCCAGTGGAAGATGCTGTCGCAGAGAACGACGGAATATCCTGCGCCATGCAGGAACTCGCCCATCGCAACGACTTCGGACGAGGTCCGGCCCGCGCCGATGCCCGGGATGACGACGACCAGCCGCGCACGGCCTTCGCCGGATCCCTTGATGAAGGAAAACTTCGCCTCGACGCCCGCATCGATCTCAACCGACCTGACATCGATCTTCTTCGAGAAGTCATCGTTGAAGACGCTGCGCCGGTTCCACCAGAAGCTGTCGTCCCCAAGCGGCGTGAAGCACAGCGCACGCAGCGAATCGAGCGCCGGTCCGCGCGATGCATAGCCGGGAATCTCGCGCCAATTCCCCTTCAGCCCGTCAGGACGCGCCGCCGGCGGGCGGACCGGCTGTCGCACGTCAACGATGCGTGCATCGCCCCGCGCGACATGCGACATCTTCTGCCGGAGATTGCAGTCCGTCGCCGCCGCTACGATCGGCATGTAAAGCGCATAGGTGTCCTCTTCATGGCGGAAGATTCCCTGCCACGCGCCATTCCAGACCGGACCCTTGTTCGGCGTCAACGCCCAGGAATAACCCAAGAAGATCCCCGATGGCACGAAAAAGTCAAACCAGGTCTTGGGATCGAAGGCATAGTCCAACGCATAGCCGACGTGTCCGCGCACGCTAGCGCGCGGCACAAACGGCAGCGCCAGCTGGGGTCCCAGCGGGACATCCCATCGGGCGAAGGCGTCGGACATGGACGAGTTGTCGTCGTAGATGCCGAACCAGTTGCCGGCAGGATCAAAGAGTCCGCCGATGCCCAGCGTCGTGTTGATGAAAAAGCGCTTCGTCGCATCCCACGCCAAAGCCCCCTCGCCCATGCACAAGTCGGCGACCAGCCGCCGCGGATACTCGATGTTCTCGGAAAAGTTCTCGATGCCTTCGATGAGCGGCTGCGGAACGATGGACGTGTACAGAACGCAGAACGGGTCTACGACATACTCCATGCCCCAGTCAAAAACCGCGAACATCGACCGGTTGAACGGCTCCCACGAATCCGCGCCGCAAAACTCGCGCCGAAAGCGATTAACCGTCCACGCCCGATTCTCCGTCCGATCCGCTTCGGCAACGGCAGTGAAAACAGTCGCAGCCGCCAGAACCGCGCAGCCGATCACTTTCGTCATGCGATTATCGTTTCTCATTCTGCTCTTCCTGGAGTTTGCGAATCTTCCGGTCAAGTTCTTGCGCAGCGCCGATGGCCCGTTGGGCCTTCTTGTTCTCGCCCTGGGTCTTATACCGTTTGGCGAGCACGCGAAAGTCACTCGCCAGCCGCGCCAGGTTCTCGATCTCCTGATTCCGCATCTCAGCTTTCCCGGCCTTCACCTCGTTCGCGATCCGTGCAGCCGACGAGCCCACCATGGGATTGCCGCTGCAGCGAACGTTAAGTAGGCAGAAACCGACAATCAGCGCCAGTACGCCAAGCGCCACCACCAATCTCCCCGCAATGCTCATGCGTTCTCCTCGCGTCTCTCCGGTCCCGCACCACCTCAGCGCGGGTTTAGCAATTATTATATCAAATCTGCGGCAGCACTCTTTCGCATGCGACAAAAGCCGCGAAAAAAGG
>JAEDMC010000142.1 GCA_016303225.1 Kiritimatiellia bacterium | reverse complement strand
CCGCCACGGCGGATGCTCCGGCGGGCGCGCTGCCGGCGTCCCGGCAGAGCGAACTAGCGTCCAGGTAGTATCCGCGATCAAACAGTGGATCGACGGAGATGTTGTCGTTGACGCCGGTGGAGTCGCCGTCGGCGACATTGCAGCGCGTCAGCGTCACGGTGCCGTAGACGTCGTCGCCGTTGCCCCAGAGGATGCTGTCGGAGGCGCTGACGGCGCCGTTCTGCCGGTAGAGGCCGCAGGTGCCGTTGTAGGCGATGGTGCAGAAATTCAGCGCGAGGGACGCCGTGCCGTTGTAGGCGCAGAGGCCGTCGCCGAGGACGTTGTTCTGGGAGCCGCGGCAGACGTTGTTGTAGACGAGGCAGTTGAAGAGCGACACGGCGCCCTCCGTGTAGACGCCTGCCCCGCGCTGCCCATTCTGGCCGAAGACGACGTTGTTGCGCGCGATGACGCCGTTGGTCACGGCCGCCGAGCAGCCGGCGGCGACGTAGAGTCCCGCTCCGAAGGCGTAGTTGCCGCTTTTGCCGACGTTCTCGGCCTCGTTGTCGAGAATCGAGCAGTCGGTCAGCGACGCGGAGCTGGCGTTGACGATCGCGACGCCGCCGCCGCGCGCGGTCTTGTTGGCGGCCGACTGCGCCTTGTTGCCGGAAACCGTGCAGTTGACCAGGGCGTAGCCCGTGCTGCCCGAGATCTGGATTCCCGCGCCGTAGGCGTGATCCGCATCGGGGTAGAGGACGCCGCCGGAGAGCGTGACGTCGCGCAGCTCGCCGCCCGAGACGCCCGAGACGCTGACCAGCCCGTCGGTTGCGTCACCGGCGCGCGTGACGACCGTGGGCGTCGCGCCGGGCAGCCCGGTGGCCGGGTTGTAGCCGCCGCGGATGAAGACGGTCTTGCCGATGGTGATGGGGTTGGAGACGGCGTAGGTTCCGCCCGCAAGTAGGATCGTATCATCGGTGACCGCGGTGTCAACGGCGGATTGGATGTCGCCCAGCGGATCTGACCAGGACGTCCCGGTGCCAGCGCCGCCAGAAGCTACGTAAAGTGTGCCCGCCTTGGCAGTCGTGAAGACAGCAATGGTCATAAGCAGAATTGCAACGGATTTGAATCGGAATATGTTCATTTAGGATCTCCTTTGTAATTGGAAGCTGGCGGATCCGCCAGCTTGACATTGGCTTCAGGGGCAGAGACGGGCGCACTGTCTCCCGATGGGTGTGATTGCACATTGGACAACAGTCTATGCATTAATCCAGCGACGAGGTATGCTCCATCTGCAACGGGTGTCACCATACTCCCGTCAGGTGCAATATCCGCATATTCCATCATACGCGAAACAAATGGATCCGACGTATCCAAGGCAAAAATTGGTCCATGCCTGCGCACGAGATCATCGGCCATCGCAACCGCTGAACTCCCTGAGAAACACATATACACAAACGTCCATGGATCTTTTGCCCCTTTCGGGTAGAAGTAGGTGACATCAGGGTTGTGCGATTGGCACAGGAACCCCAAACCGGGACGGACATCATAACTACGGCGCCCCTGCTTGAATATGCCGCATCCGTCTAGAGTGAGCTGAAAGAGAATATGAGGATTGCCTCTGCGCGTAGCTCCCCGCAAACGATATGCAGGGGAAGAAACCTCCTGCCCTCCCACACCAAGAAGATTTGGGAAGGCGGTCATTTCTGGATTCCAGTCCAGGCTGTGTATTGGAACATGGAACGGGATCATAATAGTCCTCTTTCTTGCCGCAAATTATAAAGGAACTGAGTGCTATCGTTCTAGTGGCAGAGTGTGATGTTATAGTGCAGTTTGTGACAAAACTTGCGATACCCTAGCCATCAACGGTGAGATCAATTGCACCGCCGTCGAACACTGGCATCATGCCTCTGGAGCGGAACTCTGTGGGGGAGAGCCTAAGGACTCGTTTAAAAGGGCGACAAAACTCGCTGACGGAACTAAATCCCATTTGCGTTGATATCTCCTTCACCGAAAGATCCGTATTCAACAACAGGTTGCACGACTGTTGGAGCCACATGCGTGTTATAAATCGGTAAGGTGGCTCTCCAGTTGCCTCGGTGAAAACACGAGTCAGGTGTTCACGCGAAACATTCAGGCGTAGAGCAAGCTCGCTGGCATTGATGCGTTTACCATTCGTCTCTTTTAACAGATCGTGCGCCCTGTTGATCAAAGCATGGTCAGACTCCCGGCTTTCGTGTTGATCTTGTGCGAGGAGAAGCGCGTGTAGCAACTCCATGACGAGACGAAAGCTATCGGCAAGGGGTATCACCGCGCTTTCGCAGCTCTCGCCCAAGAAAGAATAGAACTTGTGCAACAATGGATGCGACGTAGGGAATTCGAACACGCCTCCTGATTCGCGCACGAGATCGCGCACCATCTGCACAGCAGTGTCTCCGCTGAAAGTGACGAAGAAGAAACGCCACGGCTCGGTGGCGTCACGCGGATACAGGTAGGTTACCGAGGAATCGTAAGATTCGCAGAGGAATGCCTTTCCCGGTGTCATGTTCCACCGTTCACGCTTTCTCTTGAAAACCCCCCGCCCCGACAGAGTAAGCTGGAAAATCACATGCGGAGCATCAACGCGCCGAGCTGCGTACCATCGGTAGGAGGGAGAGAACGCATCCGAAACGCAAATGCCATTCAGACGTGGGAAGACCTCCAATCCCCGACCACCTCCAACTGTCTGGACTGACGCGTAGTAGCGCCCGACCTCCGGCAACTCAACCATGTCCTACACCTCCATAAAAAATGTGTCACTAGCATCCCATAGGCTTGATTTTAAGTCACTAGCATCCCATAGTGGTCAGGAAACGGGCAAGCCGCCCCCTTTCCCCCTTGTGTTTATTGGGGTTTTGGCGGGTTCCAAATGCTGTTTTAAAAGTGCGTGTGCCGGCGGAATTTGCGTGAATGCTATTGTATCACGTTATTTGGGACATGTGCTGTCCCACAGGTCTGCTTGAATACGGTTCAAAACCCCTGAAATACAGCTGTTTCTCCACGACGACGGGTCGCTTCGGGCCGCCTGCTGTCCCATAGATCCGCAGCGTCACCGCGAGATCCACCTTCATCCAAATCGCAGACCTGATAGTTCCGGCCAGGCGTGAAAAGCTCAAGCCCCATTTGGAGATGTGCTTCTGGAAGCGGATGAGCAGGTGCGCAAGCAGCCCGATCCAGACCTGCCACTTGACGGCGTTCTCGTTGTAGCCCACGAAGTCGTTGAGCTGGAGCGTCTGCTTCAGCTCCTTGAAAAAGAGCTCTATCGCCCATCTCGCCCTGTACAGCTCGGCGATGGTGCGCGGGCTCCAGGCGAAGTTGTTTGTGATGAAGCTCATCACGACGTCCTTGCCGTCCACCTCGACGACGGCCGTGACGCGGCGCAGGAGCCCGGGGTATTTTTCACCGGAGTTGCTTCGGGACATGCGCACGGTCTCGTCTGCTATTATGCTTGGGTCTTCGTGCCGCCTGCTTTCAACCACGTCGAAAACCATGTTGTCCTTATCCCGGAGCACGAAGAAGACGCCGCTCTGTTGCAGCCCGTTGAGAAAAGCCAGATCGAGGTAGGCTCGGTCGGCCAGCAGGACGTCGCCGTCCTTGAGCCCCGCGCAAAGCGCGTCGGCGCGTTTGGAATCGTGGTGCGCTGCGTCCTCGACGATGGCGAACGACGGCAGCATGATGCCGACGTTGAGGCGCATGTGCGTCTTGGCGGCGGCTTTCTTACGTCGATGCCGCGCCCAGTCTATGCAGGAGAGGCTGAGCTTCAGCGTTGTCGAGTCGATGGCGAATATGTCCCGTTTCATGCGGAAGAGGAACCTCTTGTGCTTGCCGTGCTGCGTGAATCCGGGACAGACCTCCTGCAGGTGCTTGAATACCTCCCAGTAGAGGTTTTCTGCTATTTTGGGATCTCGTGTGCGGTTGGCGTTTGAGAAGGTGTTGCGCTTCGGCGCCGTTGCCCCGCGTATGCGGTTCAACTCCGGCTCATGCAGCTTCGCCGCGTCGCATATCTCGTTGAGGCTTCCCGCCTTGGTTATCTGCCCGTGGAGCAGTGCCAGGACATGGCTGAAAGCCGAGAACGAGCGGATGTCGGCTTTTGCTTCCTTCGCCAAACTGTCGGCAAGCCCCGGCGGAATCCACTGGACAAGCTGACGCAAAACGGTGTAGGCTCTCTTCGTTGGTCTCGGAGTTGCGCGGCTATGCCGCGACTTTCTGTTTTTTTTTCATAATGCCTGTAGGCTACAGGCAAACAGGCTCCGAGGCCAACTTTATTTTTCAGGTGGTTGAAATACTAAGGTTCATCTGATAGAATCACGAGGTGTCAGCATGCCGTGGGTTCCAGCTAGGTGGCTGAATTAAAATCAAGCCTATGGGATGCTAGTGAACTTAAAAAGTGCCGCATGCCGCGGTATGTCATCTGAACAGACGCACAAAATCGCCCGTACCAACCGTTAAACGCAGCGAGCACCCATCGGAGGAGTTTGTCAATTCGGCATCTTCTGCGCGGACGGCTTCTGCTCTGGTATATTTCGAGTCATTGGGTAGAGCTATTGTGACGGATTGCTTCTCTCCAGACCAGTTTGCGAGCACGGCAAGGTCGCAGTCCGATGCCTGAAGCAGATGAGCTTCCACCATAGGATGACTCGCCTGTACGAGGGGTTTCACTTCAATAGCCTCAAGAACGGCTCGCATCATTGAGCGAGTGTTTTCAGGATAAACGCTAAGGCTCTGGAAATTGATGTCTCGATTGTGACTGGCGCGTTTGAAGTGCGACAAACCCGGGAAGAAACCGCACTGCACCACCTTGCCCTTGCCTACCCTCGTCGCAGAGAGTGCCGGCCTGCCGTCAGAGCGCGCCGCAAGCGCCTCGCCCTCGACGTCCTGCACGCCGTAGATCATCGGGATGGCTTCGCCATGCCCGGCGACTTCGCCGAGCGTGGCCGGCATGCCGCCCTGGAGTCCCCCGGGCGCGCTCTCGAGCTTGAATTCGCCGCGGCGGATCCCGAGTTTGGCCTCGATCTGCGTGGGGCGGTTGTAGTGGTCGTACGCCAGCGCGTTCGCGCCGAGATAGAGGATGCCGCCCGCCTTGACCCAGTCGATGAGGGCGGGCAGGTTGTCCGCGTGGATGTGCGAGTCGATTGCGAATAGCGCGCGATGGTCCTTGAGCTGTTGCGCCAAGTCGCCTTCGTAGACGATGTCCGTCCGGACGCCGCACTGGCCGAGCAGAAGATAGAGCGTGCTGCGCTCCAGACCGGGCAGGGAGGCGGGGAACCAGTCTCGCTTCCAGGAATTCCAGATGTCGGACGTCGTGCTATAGAGCATCGCAACGTCGCCCCGGAGCGGTTCAGCCTCAAGATAAGTGTCTTCGACCGCCCCTATGGCGAAGTTAACATCACGAACCTCCTGGAACAGCTCGGGTTCCCGGTTGTCGAAGTTGTCCGCGTTTCCGTAGCTGGGGCCGTAGTTGAAGATCTTGAAGCTGTCGATCCTCCGCGCGAACTGCGAGAACGACTTCGCGCCGACGTCCCAGGGCGTCCGGTTGCCGATTACGCAGTACGTGCCGTATGGCGTGCCGGCGGGTTTGCAGGCGGCGCGCATGACGGCCATCTGGAAGTTGACGAACTGGTAGGTGTTGCACAGGTTGAACCAGTCTTCAGTCCAGCCGTAGGTGAGCGTGCCGTCGCGGTAGAACTGGAACCAGTCGGCGCCGTCCCAGAGGATGTTGCCGACGGCTTGACAGGCGAAGTTGACACCGGTGCGAAGGCTCTGCGAGGCTGCGGCCTGGGTGGAGCCGCGGAAGCGGTCGCCGAACGCCTTGACGTAGTACCGCATGCTCCAGTAATGCATGGCCGCGGACGGTGCTTCGTCGTAGCGGGCGGGTTTCGCGGTCTCCAGCGAGGCGATGCCCAGCTCCTCGGCCGTGAGCCCCTGCTCCGCCAGATAACCCGGGAAGTCGTGCAGAAGCATCGGATCCGAAAGCAGTTGCCCGAAATTCATCGACGGCTCGTCGGCCAGACTGCAGAAGGGGACGACGACCTGATTGTCCCGGAGTGTCTTCGCGAAGGCGGCGGCTTTCGCCTGGCTGGCGGCGGGGTCGTTGCGCTTGAAGCCCTTTTCATCGACCATCGTCGCGCTGAGTTCGCCGCGAAACTGCTGGCCGTCCAGAAACGTGTAGCCATGCTTCGGTCCGTTTGCGATGAAGAAGGGGATGCCGGTTCCCAGGCCGAAGGAGTTGAATCCGAGCGCGGCAACGTTCTTCATCTCGCGATCCACGACGGAGTCGGCGAGTCCCTCGACGCAGATCGCGGTGCCGACGGGAAACTTCACCGGTCGCCGCCCACGGGCTGGAGGCAGGGCGGCGATCTTCTCCGCCGTTCGGTCCGCGACGATGAAATCCGCCGCGAAGCTGCGCCCGGCCAGATCGAACCAGCCGACGACGCTGGGGTTCCCGCCCCGGACGAGATGATCCATGAATACGGCCGCCGGGTCGGGCCGCGTCGCAAGCTGCAGGCGGTAGGCGACCTGGCCGGTGCCGTCCGCGCGCTTCACGGGCGCGGCCCCGATGCTGACGAGGAAATGCTCTCGGGTAAAGTCGCTCGCGACCGACAGATTCGTCCAGTCCGACGCCTGGCCCGGTTCGACGGGCCGGGCCTCGGGCTTGCCGCCGCGCCCCGGCGCCATCGCGCCCATTCGCGGCAGGATGAGCCGTTGCTTCCACGCCCAACTATGGCCGCCCATTCCGAGCGTCATCGGCAGACCGTCCGGCTCCACGACGAAGCGCAGGAAGAGCTGGCGGGGCGCGAGGTCGGCGGGCGGCGGCGTGGTTCGGGCCGCATCCGCCGAAAAATAGACGCAGTCGATCGATGCCGGAACGGCTTCCGGGGTCTCGCCGCGCTCCTGCGAAAACGTCACGGTGACCGGCTCGTCCCCGGCAAGCTCCACGACGCCGTAGGGCAGCCAGACGAACGCATCCTCCGGGGCGCGCAGATCGGCCGGCAGATCCGAGGAGGGTATCGCGAAGGATACCGATTTGAAGGGTTCGCCTTTCTGCTTCACGACGATGGAGCACGGTGCGATGGAGACGTTCGAATCGTTGGGAATGCGGAAGCGCGCCCAGACCCTGTATTTCCCGGCGGTCGGTTTCTTCGACGCGATGCCGCTCGCCGGCGCCACGCCGAGGGAGGCCGCCTCCAGCACGCCGCCGCCGGAGGGATAGGCGGGCAGGTCGTCCGACTGCTTGTAGCGCAGAACCCGCCAAAACCTGGCGTCGAGAGGCTTGCAGTCCTCGGCTTCGAACAGGATGCCCGGATCATCCGGGGCGGCGCCGGGTCTGGCCGAGACGGAAAGGGTCAGCGAGCTGATCGCCGCGGCAAGCACGGGTGCGAGATATGTTTTCAAGAACGCCTCCTTCTGGATCGTTATTTGTGAAACGTGGATTCGCGAGGTCGAGTTCGTCCGTTATTTTTCAGCGTAGACGACGACGGGGGAGAGCAGTCCGCCCGTGCCGATTTCGTTCGGCCCGGCGCCGCGCGTGGCGAAGAGCGCGATCGCGTTCGCCCCCGGCCGGATGGCGGAGGTGACGTCGAAGCGCAGAGGCGCGCCGTAGGAGGCGGGCTCGTCGACGAGCTTGAACGTCTCGTTCTTGCGAGGCTCGACGCCGCCCTGGACGGCCTGGCCGTTGACAAAGGCCTTCACGGCGCCGTCCGTCGATCCGACCCAGAGCCAGACCGTCTTGCCAGACTGAGGCTGGGCGACAT
>JAEDMC010000141.1 GCA_016303225.1 Kiritimatiellia bacterium | reverse complement strand
AGCGCCCGGAGGATTTCCGCCTCCGCTTCCTCTCGGGCCGATTCGATGAACGAACAGGTGTTGACGATGACGACGTCCGCACGGTCCGGATCCGGCGACAGCGTGCAGCCGGACTTCAGCAAATTACCGGCCCGCACCTGCAGGTCGACGGCATTCTTCGCACAGCCGAGGGAAACCAGCGCTAGAGACTCTTTCTTCATCGTTCGTATTATATCAAATCAAACCTTCAGCAATTCGGACGGATCAAAACGCGACGCACCCCACGGATACGCCCCGAGCTCAACCAAGGCCTCGCCGACCAAGAACAACGAGCCGCAGACGACTGTTCGAGTGTTCGGATTGTTCGAGTGTTCGATCGCTTCGCGGAGAGAACCACAGGGACTCGCGTCAATGCCCGCAGCACGCATTTTCGCCGCAGTCTCTTCGGCAGAAAGCGAGCGCGGATTGTTCGTCTTCACCGCGTAGCCCTTCTTCACGAACGGCGCAAGGATCGACAACACCTCGCCGATGTCTTTGTCGCCGCAAAATCCGCAAACCAAGTCTATCGTCTTCCGTCTCACGTCCTCCGACTCCAACGCCCGAACGAGCGCTTTCGCGGCGGGCGGATTATGCGCGCCGTCGACGATAAAGTTTCCGATCCGCTGGAACCGCCCCGGCCAAATCACACGGGAGAACGGTTCGATTGTTCGACTGTTCGACTGTTCGAGTACCTTCAGTGCCGCGAGGGCCGTGACAGCATTTTCGCGATTGAACGATCCGACCAGCGAGAAGTCAGCCGGAATCTCGCTCTCCGAGGCCAAGTCCGGCGCGTAATAGAACGGCGCATCGACCTCCTTTGCCCTTGCCTCGACAACGGCGCGGACCGACGGTTCGTTTCGTCCTAGGACAACCGGCACGCCAGGCTTAATGATGCCGGCCTTCTCCGCGGCGATTTTCTCGACCGTGTCGCCGAGCCAATCGCAATGGTCGAGACCGATCTTGGTAATGACGCACAGTTTCGGCTCGCAAATGTTCGTCGCATCTAGGCGACCGCCGAGTCCGCATTCGAGAATGGCATAGTCGACCTTCGCCTCGGCATAAAGGAGAAACGCTACGGCAGTCAGGGCCTCGAAGAAGGTCAGGTCTTGCACCGAGGACGGAAGACGCGAGACGGAAGACGCGATTTTGCAAGCCACACCTTCGAGAGTCTCGTCATCAACCGGAGCTCCGTCGAGGAAGAAGCGTTCGTTGATTTTCACCAGGTGCGGCGAGGTGTATCTTCCAACCCCGATCCCTGATCCCCGATCCCTGATCCCTTCTCGCAGTGCGGCATCCAGAATCGCACAGACCGCGCCTTTGCCATTGGTGCCGGCGACGTGAATCGCCTTAAAGGAACACTGCGGATTGCCTAGCGCATCGCACAGCGCTCGGATCGTCTCCAACCCCGGCTTCATGCCGAAGCGCCGGCGGGCGGCAAGTTCCTCAAGAAATGGTGTCATTCAAATCCGCCGCCGACAACAGACCTTGACGCAACGACGAAAACCGCCGTAAGCGCATAGGCGATCAGTACGATCCAGAGGGGACGATCCGTCAGCAGGACCCGCTCCGGGCGTCCCACGTCACCCTTGCGCCAGGCAAGGAATGCATAGCGCGCGATACCGAAGAACACGGGAACAGACGTGATCCACAGATAGGGAAAGCGCTCCCCCATCTTCGACGTGAGCGCATAAACCAGATACTCGCCGAAGGACGCAAGTCCGGCAACAATGATCAGGAACTTCAGCAGGCCCGGATGATAGTGCTTCAGCACCGCGCGCGACTCGGCGGCGACCTCCATCTCGCTCTTGCGCTTGCAGAGGGCGAGAAACATCGAGAGCGAAAACGTGCAGACCAGGAGCCACGGGGAAATGTACGCCGAGATGATCGCCGCACCAGCAACGGCCCGAAGGACAAAACCGGCGGACAGCGTCGCAACGTCCACATAGGGAACCCGCTTGAGGAAGCCCGTGTAAAGGCACTGCATGACCGTATAGGCGAGCATCGTCGCAAAGGCGGTCGTGCGCGACGGCAGGAAAATGACCACGAGGGCCGGATAGGCGAAACCAACGGCGAAAAGGACAAGCGCCGCGCGGACCGCGGTGATGCGCGAGATAAGGTCGGCGGCAACCGGACGATTCCGCTTGACCGGATGCAGCCGATCGGCCTCGTAGTCCGAAACGTCATTCAGCAGATAGAACGCAGACGAAACGAGGGAAAACGCCCCGGCCATGGCGACGGCCATCAGAAAAGATTCCCAGCCGCGGACGATCTCACGCTGCGACGCATCCGCAACGGAGAAGAACCAGGCCATCATCACGACGCCGTTCTTCGTCCACTGCTCGACCCGGAGCGCGCGGGCCCAGGTGCTCAGTCCAGCGATCATCGAGCGCTCTTGGCGACCTCCTCGAACTCGCGCTTCTCGAATTCCGACAACTCGTTCTCACGCGCACGAACCTTGCGAATCGTCAGTTTCGCATGCTCCTTGTTGCCGCGGGCAATCTGAACGCGAGCCAGCGAAACCAGCATCCGGATGTCGGCCTCCTTGCCGTTCTTGTCCTTCGACAGCTCGCAGGCCTTGCGAATGCAGGACTCCGCCTCGTCAAGATTCCGGTTCGCCCCCATCAAGATCGCCCCCAACGTCTCCCAGGCGACATAAAGGGACGGCGCCTTCTCCGTCGCCAGGCGAGCGTAGCGTTCGGCCTCGGGGAACCGCTTTCCGCGGCGCAAGACCTCCGCCAGGTCATTCAGCGCCAGGGGAACGGGCTGCGGCGCCTCGGCCGCCTTGCGCAAATACATCTCGGCCTCGTCGTTCTTGCCCTTGCCCAGGGCCAGCGATCCCATGACGTAGTTCGCCAACGGCGCATTGCGGTTGCGACGAAGGACATCACGCGCATGAACTTCGGCGTTCTCCTTGTCGTCCAGCGAAATGTCCAGTCCGAGCACCATGTTCTGCGTTGCGGCAATGTCCGGACGCGACTTGACGGCCATTGCGAAAGCATCGCGAGCCTGACGACGCTTCTCCTCGCCCTTGCGCAAGAGCAAGAAGCCCTTGGTCGCCTGCAGGTAGTAGTCAAACTGGTTCTGCGCACCCTTCTCCATCGCAGGAACAATCTGGTTCTCAAGTTCCTTGATCAACGCAGACTTCGCCTTCTCGTCCTTCGCGGCATCGACCTGCTGCATCGTCACTGCGGCCAAGAGCGACCAAGCCTGCATGTCTTTCGTGTCGGCGTCTGTCACCTTCTTGAGCAAATCCCTGGCCGTCGACAGCTCGTTCTTCATCATCGCCACCATCGCCAGTTCGATTTTCGCCCGCTTACTGTCGCCGGAATTCTCTGTCGCGCGCTGCAGGTATTCGAGGGCCTTCTGGCTGTTGCCGTCCATCAGCTCCAGCCGCATCATGCCGATCAACGCATCATGGTCCTTGGCGTCCTTCGCCAGGATGGACTCGTAGATCTGACGCGACTTGGCCTGATCGTTCTCGCTCGCATACAGGGAGGCCATCATGTTGAGGAGCACCGTCCGCTTGTCCGTCGGGACGAAGTCAATGGCGCGGCGGATCTGGGAGAGCGCGTCGCCCGGACGGCCCGAACGGGCCCATGCATGTCCGAGACGGACAAACGTATCGGGATTGCGGATGTAGCCGTAGTAGGTGCCAAGACGCCACAGGAGATAACGGCGGTTCTTGTCTTCGACAGCCGACTTGAGCATGCGCTCCAGCTCACGCTGTTTTGCAACCGCCTGGGCGTGCTTCTGTCCGACCATGGCGACCTCGTTGAAGATGGCGCAGATGTTATCATGGTCGATCTCGTTCAGGACGAGCTCATACATCTTGAACGCCTCGTCGTCTTTCTTCTGATCCTGCAGGTAGACGCCACGGTTGTTGGCGACGAAGCCGAGGTGGCGGCGCAGGGAGAAGCGCATCCGATCGACGGGATTCGTCACCTTGCGGTCATGGTAGCTGCCCCAGCCCTTCGGCGCCTGCAGAATCGCGTCGAACTCCTTCCAGGCGGACCAATCGGGGACGATTTTGTCGTCCGCACCGAAGAAGAAGAACTCCGGCACAGGCGTGATGTTAGCAGAATACCACAGATCCGGCGCACCGAACACGGCGACGTCCTTGGCGACGGAAGGATCGGACGAGAACCAGTCCTGCACGAACGGCAGCACGCCCAACGACAGCGACAGCCGAAGCGCGCCGTTGCGGGAACCGCCGACACCCTCGGCCTCGACGACTTCCGCCAGTTTCTCCAGGTATTTCGGATCCAAGTCCTTGGCCAGAGAAATGATGTTGAGGTCCTTGCCAGAATCGGCCGCCACCAGCTTCAGATGATCGTCCAGAGTCCCATCCGTGATGAACCAACGACGGGACCCAAGATCCGAGACGATCTTGCGCGCGACCTTGTCGGCAAACGCCCCCGAATCCCCGTCAAAGGAAAAGAGGTTCCACACGCTGGTTACAGCGAGCACGAACGCCAGAATCACGCCGGCAACCAGTGCAACGGTCTGACGGCGGTTGACCCACCAGTAGGCGACAAGATAGCCGCTGACGGCGGCGGCAAACGCACAAGAAAGAACGGGCAAGACGCCATAAGGCTCCATCAGCGCGGACGGCGAGAGCGGCGTCGCCACAGCCAGGATAGACACGAAGGACATCGTGGTGTGAAAGACCCACTGAACGAAACCCGGTTTCTCGACGAAGGCCCTTCCGCTGGAAAACAGCGCCACCACAAAAGGCAACGTCGCGAAAAGCGTGACGAACACCCATCCGAAGCTGCTCCTGTACCCCTTCACTTCTTGGGCGATATGCTTCAGAACCTCCAGCATGTCGATGCCAAAACAGGCAGTCACAATCCAGAACGACAGCAATGTGGACAGCAACAGCAGGAACCAGGGGATGTAAGGACGCGCCCCCGCTCGAGTCGAAACGAACCCGACAAGCGCAACATAAGCTGGGAAAAGCATGAGGAAGACTGCCGAATCGCACAATCCCATTGCGATCATGAGGCCAAGCGGCAACGGGAATAGCCAGACCCAGCGCTTGCCCATGCGAGTGAAGGGAAAAGCCAAAGCGAAAGCCAGCAACGCCCAGGCAAAGTCAAAGAGCCGAGGCTCGACATGCGTAGCCGCCGACCGCACCGCCGGCGAAAGCATAAATACGACCGTCGCGACAACCGCCGCCACCAACGACACCTGTTGACGCGCAGGTTTGTCAGATTCGGAAGTCATCCGCCAACGGACAAACGCCGCCACGAGATGAAAGAAAGCCAAAACGGCGACAACCCCGAAGACCGGCGCCAAGAGATTCCCCGAGCCAAGCATGCGCGCGAAGAGCGACATGAGCGGATAGTCGGAAGCCGTCCCCGCCTCCAGCCCCTTCCAGATGACCATCAGGCGTGCGCTTTCGCCCGGAAAGGCATAGTCTGCCATCGAAGCGAAATAGATGATCGCCGCCAGGAACCCGAACGCTCCAGCCAACAGCCAGTTTTTCTTCATTTTTCATCCCTTTCTATACGCCGAACGTCACCGCGTTCGGCAAGTTTGCAAACCAACGAATAAGCCATCTTCGCCCGGACGGCCGGAGACCCAACCGTCACGACCTGCACGATTTCGCCGCCAAGCTCCCGCACGGCCTTCGCCACGGCAGCCGCGTCAATCGAACTCAGCGGAACGATGCGCACGTTTTCCCCAACGTCAACGGCAATCTTGTCTTCCGGCAGCAGCGGCGCGATTCCCACGACGCCTCGCAACGCTCGGACCGTCTTGTCCGATGCCTCAACCAGGGCGACTGCCCCGGGGTCGCAGGACACGACACGAGCGCCGGAACCGGACAGAACCTTCAAAAGCTGTGTCGCCGTCAGCGCCTTGGCCGAAACCACATACGGCGCCGTCTTTCGCGCCGACAGAACCCGCTCCGGCTCTCGCTTCTCGATAACGACATTCGTCACCGTCACGGTCTTCTCGATGACGTTCGTCACCGTCACTTCGCGCTTCATCGTCACGACGTTGGTGACAACCACCGGCGAAGAACCGGCAGACCCTTCGCCTCGGTCACACCCGAGGACGAGAGACGCTAGGCAGCAGCCGAAACCTATGAGACGAATAACCTTCACCTCAAAACCTTTAACTTTTTACTTTCTCAAGCGCCTGCTTCAGGTCTGCGATCAGGTCCTCCGGATCCTCGAGACCGACCGAGAGACGGATAAGATCCGGCGGGATGCCGGCCTCCATAAGCTGCTTGTCGCTGAGCTGACGATGCGTGTGCGATGCCGGATGCAGCACGCAGCTCCACGAGTCGGCAACATGCGTCACGATGCCGATCACCTTCAGCGAGTCCATGAACTTGATGGACGCCTTGCGTCCGCCCCTGATGCCGAACGTCATCACGCCGCACGGCGCCGGACCGTCGAACTGCTTCTTGAGCAGCTTGTGATACTTGTTGTCCGGAAGTCCCGCGTAGTTCACCCACGCAACCTTTTTCTGAGTCTTCAGCCACTTCGCGATCTTCAGCGCCGATTCGGCGTGACGACGGATGCGGACGTGCAGCGACTCGAGCCCGAGGTTGACGAGAAAGGCATTGAACGGGGAGGGAATCGACCCGAAGTCGCGCATCAGGTGCGTCGTGCACTTCGTGATGTAGGCGAGCTTGCCGAACGTCTTCACGTAGGAAAGCCCGTGATAGGACTCGTCGGGCGCGACCAGCCCGGGGAACTTGTCGGCATGCTTCGCCCAGTCGAAGTTGCCGCTGTCGACGATGCAACCACCGACCTGCGACGAATGGCCGTCCATGTACTTCGTCGTCGCATGCGTCACGATGTCGCAGCCAAACTCGAACGGACGGCACAGGACCGGAGTCGGGAACGTGTTATCGACGATGAGCGGCACGCCGTTCTTGTGCGCGATCTTCGCGAACTTCGCAATGTCGAGAATCGCGCCCGAGGGATTCGCCACCGTCTCGCCGAAAACGCACTTCGTGTTCGGACGGAACGCCGCCTGAATCGTCTTCGCGTCCGCATCCGGATCGACGAACGTGAACTCAATGCCGAGCTTCTTGAGCGAGACCGCGAAGAGATTGAACGTGCCGCCGTAGATCTGCGCGGAGCTGACGACATGGTCGCCGGCGTTGCAGATGTTGAGAACCGCAAAGGTCGACGCCGCCTGTCCCGAAGAAGTCAGGATCGCCGCCACGCCCCCTTCGAGCGCCGCGATCTTCTTCGCCACGAGATCGTTCGTCGGATTTGCCAGCCGCGTGTAGAAATAGCCAGTCGCCTTCAAGTCAAAAAGATCGCCCATGTGCTGGGTCGTATCATACTTGAACGTCGTCGTCTGATAAATCGGAACCTGCCGCGGCTCACCGCACTTCGGCTGATATCCACCCTGCACGCACAATGTGTCAATCTTCATATCAGTAAATCTCCTCTTCCATTTCAATCCGCTGCAGCTCACGGAGCTGCCGCGCCTGTAAAATCGCAATGATCCCTACCGTTACAAGTGCCGCGGACAAGAGAATGTACCCTGTAGAGATAGCCCACGGACGCCAGTTCCAGGGATCGTCGCCAATGACGCGATAAGGCCGGATGCCCTGCTTGCGCAAAAGCTTATACGCCTCGTCACGATTCTTCGCAACGATCTCGCCCTCAAGGTTGTTGTTCCCCTTGTCCTGATAGAGATACTTGTAAGTCAAACTAATGAATAGTATTGGACTTTACCCGTTTTTTTCATTGTTGAAAATCCAGCCCTCCGGCACCGCCT
>JAEDMC010000140.1 GCA_016303225.1 Kiritimatiellia bacterium | reverse complement strand
CCGCATTCCGTGAAGATGGACGGGCATGAGTCAGCGCCAAACTAAATCACCGTGAAATCAGCCCATGACGCGCGGATTTTTGCTATAATTTACGGAAATAGTCTTCTGTTCGGGCAGTCGGGCGGAAGGTCAGGCGACGAGAGAGGAAAAACCTATGCAGTTTAGCGAAGACTTGAAGAACTGGTATGCGATCGCATGCCCGACGACGGGCGTACGGTTTGACCTTCGGACCCTTGAGCTGATTGACGCCGACCATGACGGACGTGTCCGTTCGCCGGAAGTGCAGGCAGCACTGGCGTATCTCAAGGAGAAGGGCGTGTCTGCGGACGATCTCGATCATCCGTCGGAGGCCGACCAGAAGAAGCTTGACGAAGTGCTGAAGCAGCTCGCAGAGCTCGACAAGGCTGAGCCATCTGCCGCCGAGAAGAAGGCGATGGCCGACTGGGAGGCGCAGGGCAAGACGCCGGAAGTCGCCGTCCTGGGCGAGGCGACGGCTGCGGCTGAGGCTTCGTTGGCGGCGGTCGAGGGCGTCGTCGACGCATTCTTCACGCCGCCCGAGGACATGCCGCTCGTCACGGAGGAGCCCGATAAGGAGCTGCCGCTCAAGGAGCATCTGAACCCGAAGTACCTCGAGGCGATTCTCGATTTCGCCGAGAAGTGCGTGAAACCGATCTTCGGGGCGGACAAGCCGACCTTGGGCCGAATGGAGTGGAAGGCCGTGAAGGCAAAGTTCGCGCCGTATCGCGCGTGGATTGCCGCGAAGCCGGTGATGAGTCCGAAGAGCAAGGACGAATTCATCGAGCAGGAGCGTCTGCTCCGCTACAAGCTGCATCTCGGCGAGCTCCTGAAGAACTACGTCACGATGGACGAGCTCTATGGCTACGACTCGATGGCGATCTTCCAGACGGGCATTCTGCGCATTGACGCGCGCGAGCTGAACCTCTGCTTCCACGTCGCCAGCGAGGCGGCGCATTCGGCGCTCGTCGACAAGTCGAACTGCTGCGTCATCTACCTGAAGCTTTCGCGTCCGTCCGAAAAGGCGGAGCGCCTCATCTGCGCGGTCGTGACGGCCGGCAAGGTGGGCACCCTGTATGTCGGCCGCAACGGCGTCTTCTATGACCGTGACGGCAAGGACTGGGAGGCGGTCATCACCAAGGTGGTCGAGAACCAGGTCTCGCTCGAGGAGGCGTTCTGGGCGCCGTGGAAGAAGATCGGCGACGGCATCGCGGGCATGGTGAAGAAGTTCATCAGCGACAAGCAGTCCAAGGCGACGGAATCCGTCCAGAAGGGCACGGAGTCGACGCAGGCCGGCGGCGCGGCGATGGCGAGTTCGGTGGCGGCGATCGGCATCGGAATCGGCATGGTCGGTTCGGCGGCTGCGGCGGTCATCTCGGCGGTGAAGGGCCTGCATCCGTGGTGGATGTTCTTTGTTGCGCTCGCGGCAGTCGTTCTCGTCGTCTCGGTGCCGAGCATGATTCTCGCGTACTTCAAGCTCCGCCGTCGCGACCTCGGGGTGATCCTGAACGCGTGCGGCTGGGCGATCAACCGTCCGATGCGCTTCTCGATGAAGCGTGCGCGCGGCTTCACGAAGTGCGCGCCGAATCCGATGGCCAAGGTCTGGGCGGCGCTCGTCCTGCTTGTCCTCGTGGCGATTGCGGGCGGATTCTGGTGGTCGAAACGTTGCGGCTGCTGCGGCACGTGCAACGAACAGCAGCCGAAGCCGGCGGCCGCCGCGCCGGCGGAACCCGCTCCGGCGGCGTAAGATTTGCGTTGTGGACAGCCAATAACATCTGAAAGGAGTTTGAAATGAGACAGGAAAATAATCTTGCAGTCGAGTCGATGAAGCGCGGCTTCACGCTTGTCGAACTGCTTGTCGTCGTGGCCATTCTCGGCATCTTGGGTGCGGTCGCCGTCACCAACGTGACGGGGCACATCGAGTCGACGCGCATTACGGCCGCAAAGACGGCCGTGGACAACATCAAGGGCGCGGTGACGACGTGGATGCTCAACAAGAAGAAGGCGACGCCGCCGAGCGACCTGTCGGTTCTTGTGAAGGCCGACGGCGACGAGGAGCCGGCCTTGGACGGCGGCGAAGGCGCGTTGGTCGACCCCTGGGACTCCGATTTCAAGATCGAGGTCAAGGGCAAGCGCTTCGTCATCATCTCTGCCGGTCCCGACACCGAGTTCGGCACGGAGGATGACATCCGGTCGGACACGATCGCAACCAAGAAGAAGTGAGTGTGCGCCGCGCGTTTACGCTGATCGAACTGCTGGTCATCTGCGCCATTTTAGCGACGATGACGGCGATTGGCGTCGGCAGCATTCTCTCCGGACAGGGCATGGCGCGCGTCAAGGGCGCGACGCGCGATGTCTACGCGGCGATCCGTCACGCGCGCTCAACGGCGCTCGTGACGGGTCAGCAGGTTCTGGTCAGCTATTCGAACGAGAAGATCGACGACGAGCCGGCGGTCAAGATCGACGTTGTCGCGGCGAAGATCATGGCTGCTTCGTCCGGCGGCGTGAAGCCGCAGCCCTATTACGTGATGGACTACAAGGACCTTCCGCAGGCGGCGGCGGAAAAGCGCGAGCTCGTGCATATCCGCGGGGCGAATGCGAAACCTGCCGTCTCTGACGGCAAGGCTGGCGAGGGGACTTCGTCTGCGGAGGAGTCGGGCGGCAACACGATCGAGGAGATACTCTTTTCGCCGATGGACGCAAGCGTCGTCAAGGGCATGCG
The DNA here is from genome assembly GCA_016303225.1 of Kiritimatiellia bacterium. Classification (GTDB taxonomy): domain Bacteria; phylum Verrucomicrobiota; class Kiritimatiellia; order RFP12; family UBA1067; genus UBA1067. The sequence continues at coordinate 5,049 of JAEDMC010000140.1, read as the reverse complement.
CGTCAAGGTGCTGAAGGGCGATGAGGCGTTGACAGACGAGACTGCCGTGCAGACGAAATCACGCATTTCGGTGTTTTCGAACGTTGATTACCTTAAGAGCCGGTATCAGGAGGCTAAGGCGGCCGAGGCGAAAGCGAAAGAGGAGGATAAAAGCCAGACAAGCGGCGGGGACGCCGCTTCCCCTTTGGGCGGGAGCGCCAACGATATGGAAGAGACGGTGTCCGTCGTCTGGGAGACGAACGGTGCCGTCGAACCTCACCGCATCTGGATTTATCCGGATGGCAAGAAGCCCGAGGACGGACTGATGCTCAACGTCGACCAGTTCGGTGCCATCAAGGTGCTGGGTGGAGATGGAAGCGATGAAGATTAACTTAAAGTCTTATGTCTAACGTCTGAAGTCCTAACGTCTGAGATGAAACGAGGATTTACATTGCTTGAGGTGCTGTTGGCGTCCATTATCTTGGGCGTCGGGCTCGCGGGCATTCTCGTTTCGCTTTCCCAGTCCCAGCGTCTGATGAAGACGGTGCCGGATCTTGAGACCTCGCAGGAGGTGATGGACCTCGGCGAGATGGCCTATCCGCTTGAAGCCGTGATGGACGAGGACGACATCGACACGGGCGAGCTGAAGGTCTCCGACTTGTGGGAGCTGCTGACGGACGAACGGATGACGGATGCGCAGGAGGAGAAGTTCCACGGTTTCACATGGGAGCGCGAGCTTGTCGACGAGCATATGAGCGACGAGGACCTCAAACACTTCAACAACCTCTTGCGCGTGCGGATCACCGTGACCTGGGGCGACCGCGGCAAGGGTAGCGGCAAAAAGCAGCAAGAGAGCTACATTGTTCTTTGGAGGAAGCCCGAATCGTGAGAAAAGCTTTCACCATGATTGAGATGCTCCTCGCGACGATGCTCGTCGGCATGCTGACGACGCTCAGCATCCTGACGTTTCAGGCCGTCACGCACGGCTGGCAGGCGTCGACGGACTATCTGGACAAGGTGCAACGGACGGATTACGCGCTCAATCAGCTGATCATCGCCCTCCGGAGCGCCTATTATCCCGAGAACACCACGTCGGAGTCTTCGTCAAAGACCGACGGCAAGGGCTTCGATCCGTCAAAGTCGCGCAACACCTATGGTTTTTACGACCCCTACGACCGCGAGGGCGATCGTCCGAGCGACTCGGACATCATCGAATGGACGAAGAAGGGCTCGGCCCTGATCGGCAGCGAGAATGCGATGGCGGACTCGGTCCATCGCGTCCGCGTAATGATCCTCGAAGAAGGGGACAATGAGGACGGTGACTACGACAAGTTTGAGAAATTCCGGTTCCGCGAGACAATCAAGAAAACGGGGCTCTATGCCCGCGCGTTCGTCGATCCCGCGCTTGCGTCCACAGCCGAGGACGACAAGGCGCAGGAGTTCTACCAGCAGCCGACGCTGATTGCGGACGGCGTGGTGGGCTTCCGCTGCCGGACGATCAAGGATCCGCCTTCGAACACAAACGACAAGAGCGGCAAGAAAGGGTCCTACGACAAGGACGCCGATACCGTCGCCGACACCTACGAAGACAATGGTTTTCCCTATGCCGTCGAACTGACGCTCTTCATCGAGAAGCGGGACGACGAGTTCTTCTCGCAAAAGGAAAAGTCGACCATCGTACGCGTCGTGCGCATTCCGGTGGCGGAATTCTCGAAGGGAGGCAGCGGCAAATGACGCGGTTCGGCAGTCGACGCGGCAGCGTTCTCATCATGGCGCTCTGGATCATCGCGATTCTCTCCGTGATGGTCATCTCCTTCGCCTTTGAAGCACGACAACAGGCCGGCATCGACATCTATGTGCGCGAGCGGAACCGCGTCCGCCGACTGATTGATTCCGGACGCGTTCTTGGCGAGGTCGTTCTTCTGGGGTACCAGAACGTGCAGGATCCGGAGATCAAAAGCGGTGTCCCGGACTGGAAGGACGCATTTGAGGAGGATCGCTGGTGCGTTGAGAAGTACGCTCTCAAGCAAGACCACAAGTGCAAGATCGGCCCCATCAACCTAGACGGCTCGGTCGAGGATGACGACGAGGAGTCGGATGATGTCGAGCCGGCGACAGTGACCGTCGAGCTCATGTTTGAAAGCGCGACGGAGAAAATCGACATCAACAGCCTCTGCGAGGACAAGGACAAGAACTATGCGATGCGCTGGCAGACGATCCTCTCGCAGAGCGGCATCTTTGAGGAGCTTGAGGTCGAGGTCGAGGATGCGAACCGCAGCGGACGTTCGCGGCACAACCTGATGAACCTCCTGATTGCCTCGTGGAAGGACTGGCGTGACGGAGATGACGAAGTTTCCAGGGGACCGCTTTCCGATTCGGAATACAATCCTCAGGAGGACGACGGCGCCGAGAAGACCTGGTACGAAGAGCGCGACGAGGAGGATGAGATTCCCGTCAAGGATCGCCGCGTGCCCGCGAATGGTCCCATCAAGAAACTGGAGGAACTCTCCTATATCCGCGGTTTTCGCGACTTCCCCGCCATTCTGACGGGCGGACATCTCTACGACGGCACGGACCTCGCCGACAAGTATGAGAAGGACGACGAGAACAATCCGGTCCTCTCCGGCATCATGGACCGCTTCAAGGTGTCCGGCGGCAAGAAGCTCGAGCTGAACGACCAGACGCGCCGCGAAGACCTGTCGACCATTCCGGGCATATTCCCGGACGATCCGGAGGACACGAGCGCCCAGGAGGACAGCGAAGAGCTGATAGACGCCATTCTCGAGGCCATCAAGACGATGCCCGAGGACGAAGACGACATCGACGAGACGCGTACCTGGTGGCCGTTCAAGGACTTTGCCGATTTGCAGAAGCGGGTGGATGACATCGGCTGCGACGTGCAGGTGCCCGAAGAGATCTCGGAGTACATCAAGTGGCCGGGCGAATCGTCAAGCAGCAGCGGAAGTGGCACGAAAAAGCGGTCGTCCAAGAGCAAGAACGACGAGTCGACCGATGACGTCGAGCATTTCTCGATGACGATTACCGGCGAATCGATGGGTATGAAGTATGTCGTGAAGGCGCGTTGCGTCATCAGCGACAAGAAGATTCAATATGTCGAGTGGAGTGAAAACGAGGTGACGAAATGAATGCGAAGATAATAGACGGAAAGCAATTGGCCATGAATCTGCGCGGCGAAATCGCCGCAGGAGTTGCGGCGCTGAAGAACGATAAGGGCGTGACGCCGGGCCTGGCGGTCATTTTGGTCGGGGAGAACCCCGCGAGCGTCAGCTATGTGACGGCGAAGGAGAAGGCCTGCGCCGAGGCGGGCATGTACTCGCGCGAGATCCGCATGCCGGCGACGATCGCCGAGAGCGAATTGCTCGACAAGATCGCGGCGCTGAACGCCGATCCCGCCATCCACGGCATCCTCGTGCAGCTGCCGCTGCCGAAGGGCTTTGACGAGAAGAAGGTGATCGACGCCATCGCGCCGGAGAAGGACGTGGACGGCTTCACGCCGATCAACGTCGGCAAGATGCTGATCGGAGAGGAGTGTTTTCTCCCCTGCACGCCGCACGGCATCATCAAGCTGATCGAGTTCTCGGGCATGGACCTCAAGGGCAAGCACGCCGTCGTGATCGGACGCTCGAACATCGTCGGCAAGCCCGTCGCCGTCCTCCTGGCCCGCAAGGAGACGAACGCGACTGTGACCCTCTGCCACACCGGCACGCCCGATGTCGGCGCCTTCACGCGGCAGGCGGATGTCGTCGTCGTCGCGGCGGGGCGTCCGAACACGCTGACCGGCGACATGCTCAAGGAGGGCGCCGTCGTCATCGACGTCGGCGTCAACCGCGTGCCGGACGACACCAAGCCGAAAGGCTATCGCCTCTGCGGCGACGCAGACTTCGAGTCGTGCGCGAAGGTCGCCTCCGCGATTACGCCCGTCCCGGGCGGGGTCGGGCCGATGACGATCACGATGCTCTTGTGGAATACGCTGGAAAGCGCCAAAAGGACCTGCAAGTGAAAAGAACCTCTTCACGCTCTGAGGTTTGGTATAATCATCATCTGTTATGACGGATACGAGTTTGAAGACCTATGGCGAAGACGTCTTCTCCGAGAAGGCGATCCGAGCGCATCTTTCGAAGACGGTCGCGACGAAGCTGCTCGCGACGATGCGGAAGGGCGAGCCCCTTGACCCGACGATTGCGGATGCGGTCGCCGAGGGGATGAAGGACTGGGCGCTCAAGAAGGGCGCGACGCACTTTACGCACTGGTTCCAGCCGCTCACGGGCGGCACGGCCGAGAAGCATGACGCCTTCTTGGAGCCGGCCGGGCCCGCACAGGCCGTCCAGAAATTCTCCGGCAAGAACCTGATCGGCGGCGAGACGGACGCGAGCTCGTTCCCCTCGGGCGGGCTCCGCTCGACCTTCGAGGCCCGCGGCTACACGGCCTGGGACCCGACCTCGCCGGCGTTCATCAAGCGCCACGAGAACGGCGCGACCCTGTGCGTGCCGACCGCGTTCTGCTCCTTCAACGGTGAGACTCTGGACATGAAGACGCCTCTCCTCAGGTCCATTCAGGCGGTCTCCCGCGCGACGGAGCGGCTGATGAAGAAGTTCGGGCAGCCGAAGGCCCACGTCGAGATCACGCTCGGCGCGGAGCAGGAGTACTTCCTCATCGACAAGCGCTACTACTTGAAGCGTCCCGACCTGCTGCAGACCGGGCGGACCGTCTTCGGTGCCGCGCCGGCGAAGCATCAGCAGCTCGAAGACCATTACTTCGGCGCGATCAAGCCGCGCGTCCTCAAGTTCATGTCCGAAGTCGAGGACCGTCTCTGGCGGCTCGGCATCCCCGCGAAGACGCGTCACAACGAGGTCGCGCCCGCGCAGTTCGAGCTGGCGCCGATGTTCGAGGACCTGAACCTCGCCGTCGATCACAACATGCTCGTCATGGAGGTCCTGCGTCAGACCGCCGAGAAGAACGACCTCGTCTGCCTCCTCCACGAGAAGCCGTTCGAGGGCGTCAACGGCAGCGGCAAGCACTGCAACTGGTCCATCGCCTACGGCGGACGCA